>DATDCV010000326.1:0-61315 GCA_036524155.1 Verrucomicrobiia bacterium | reverse complement strand
ATGCCTGGGTCCGGGTCATGGCGGGACTGAAGACGGTACTGCTCGAGTTCCACCGGCGCGAGATCCAGGTCAAGGACCTGGACCGCGGCCTCATCGACTTTCCCGCGCTCCTCGGAGGTAAGGAGGTGTTTCTATGCTGGGAAACTGGAGAGGAAGACATCGAGTATTGGCATGACCTGGAGACAGGCTACGCTGGGCGGGAGCGGTTGGAGGACGAGGGCTAATACACTTCGGGGAGATTGTATCCGCCCGCCAATGTAGGCGACGAGGTGACGGCTCCACTCGGAACTTGTCGCCGCCAAGATGCGCGAGAGGCACTAACCGCGGAAGACAGAGAGAAGCGTGAAGCGTGAAACATGCGGGGGAGGGGGAAGGGAGGAGGATGTTCTTGAAGGTTGACCGGAGTGCTAACCGGCGTATAACCGTCTCGATATGAGGAGCCTCGATGGAGAATCGAACGGCGTGGAACAACGAAGCGCTCGCTCGCGCAACGGTTGTCAGGCGCATACACACATCCAGGTTCGGCTGAGGGAGAGCCTGTATGACCTCTGACAACCGCCTTGTGTCTGATCGGTTTCCACTCGCCTCCCGCTACCACCCCGAGTGGGTACTCGCCGGGGTCGGCGGCGCGGCAAATCCTTTGTGGCTTACCGAGTGGCTCTCTGAGGCGCTGGACTTGCGGTCCGGCATGCGGGTCCTGGACCTTGGCTGCGGACGCGGGATGTCGTCGATCTTCCTGTGGCGCGCATTTGGCGTGCAGGTCTGGGCCACCGACCTTTGGTTCAGCGTCGCGGAGAACCTGCAACGAATCCGGGATGCGGGGGTGGAAGATGGCGTCTTTCCGATTCACGCGGATGCCCGGTCGCTGCCGTTCGCGCCCGAGTTCTTCGACGTCATCACTTCCATCGACTCCTTTGTTTACTACGGCACGGACGACCTGTACCTGGCCTATCTCGCCCGCTTCCTCAAGCCGGGCGGCCAACTGGGGATCGCGGGTGCGGGGCTGATGCACGAGATCGAGGATTCGGTTCCCGCGCACCTTTGCGAGTGGTGGACTGCCGAGCGACCCTACTGTCTGCACTCAGCGACCTGGTGGCGGCAGCACTGGGATCGGACCGGCATCGTGGAGGTCGCATTGGCTGACACCTTGGCTGATGGATGGCGGTTCTGGTTGGACTGGCTCAAGGTGGTCGCCCCCGAAAACACGACGGAAATCGGGGCATTGGAAGCCGACAGGGGCAGCCACCTCGGCTATGTTCGAGCCGTGGGCCGCCGCCGAGCCGAGGCACAATTGTTCGATCCGATCACGTCCCTTCCCGCGCAATACACGAAGAAGCCGCTGCTGCGGAACCGCGAGCAATGACCATCAAGCCGGATCGTTCTTGTGCCGGCTCGTTAAGTCCGCTTTCAGCAACTCGCGCCGTTCCTTTTTGGATTTGTGGGAGAGCCGGTCGGCGGCGCCATAGAACTTTTTGAGGTCGCCACCGTTGGCGGCGAGCAACCGTTCGAACCCTGGCACCAGGTCATAATACGCGGCGACCGAATTCAGGTGAGCGTTGTTGATGGGGCGCGCGAGCCAGTCGTCGAACTCCGTGCTGCCGCCCCAACTCACTTTCAGCGCGGCCAACTGCTTCTGGAATTCGGCGTAGATCCGCTGTTTTTGCTGGTGCAGTCCGTCGCCCGGATCTTTCCGTTTGCCGCGGCCGGCCTTGACTTTGCCGTCCTCCGTGCGCTCGTCACCGAACAGAGTTTCGAGCCGGAGGCGGGTTTTCATGACGAGGTGAACGAAATCATCGTTGCGGCGCAGATGGTCCAAATAATCCTGAAGGCCAGTGGCATCGCCGCGGGACTGAAGCCAGCGCCGGGCGCCTTCCTGGCCGACAGTGGTCGCAAACGCCTCGTTGAAGTCAGTATCGCTGTGGGCGAAGACCTGCTGGTGGGCCAGTTCGTGGAACAAGGTCTCCGCCAGCTCGCCGTCCGGGTCGAACAGGAAGGTGTTGAGCACCGGATCCTTAAACCAGCCGAGGGTGGAATAGGCCTGCACGCCGGCGACCGCAACATCGTATCCTTTGCGGCGGAAGTAAGCGGCGTAGTTGGTGGCGCCGGGCCAGGAAAAATAGCCTCGGTACTCGAGACTGCCGACCAGCGGATACCACCAGGTCGCCGGTTGCATTGAAAACTCGGGCGCAGCTTCGACGTTCCACACCACAAATGGCCGGTGGACGTCGACGTATTTGAGGTAATGGCCGTCGACAGGCAGGCGCAGTTTTTCCGCCGCGAAGCTCCGGAGGTTTTCCATGACTTCCAAGCGGTGTTTCAGCCGCTGAGGCGTCCGCGGGTCGGCTAGGAGCTTTCTGACCTCCTGCCGGTGCGCGAGGATGTAATATTGGCCTTTGATGGCCTGAGCGTAGAAGGAAAAGGTTCGGCACCCCGAAACCATGACGACGACCGCAAGCAGCGAGAGCCAAGTAACCCATCTCCGCCATTTCGCAGGGTGCCGCGTCTTTAACACGGCCAGTAATCTGCGTTTTGCATTTGCCGGGCGCAAACTCTATCGTCAATGCTGGCGTGATCCACTTTGGTTTGCGTTTCAAAATGGTCTCGGCCATGTTTTCGCCTGTTTTGAGCGCCGCCGACAACATACTTAGCACACTGACCCTTTCGGACGCAGCCGGGAGGCTGGGCCGCCACGAGGTCACCTCCCGCGCCGTGACGCAGGCCTGCCTGGACCGGATCCAGCAAGTGGACGGGACGATTCGCGCTTTTATCAGTTACAACCCGGAGGATGCGCTGGCCCGGGCTGACGCGGCCGACCAAGCGCTTACCGCCGGGGCGACGCACGCTGAGCGACCTTTGCTCGGTGTGCCGATCGCGATCAAAGATGTCATTGCCGTCAAAGAGCAACCGCTCAACTGCGGTTCGAAGATTCTGGGCAACTTCATCTCGCCTTACGACGCGACCGTCATCACAAAGCTGAAGCAGGCCGGCGCGGTGGTATTCGGGCGGGTGAACATGGACGAGTTTGCGATGGGCAGTTCGACGGAGAATTCTGCGTTCCAGATCACGCGCAACCCATGGGACACGTCGCGGATTCCGGGCGGGTCGTCGGGCGGTTCGGCAGCAGCGGTAGTGGCGGACGAGTGCATCGCGGCGCTCGGTTCGGACACGGGCGGTTCGATTCGCCAACCGGCTGCCCTGTGTGGCTGCGTCGGGCTAAAACCATCCTACGGACGGGTGTCGCGCTACGGGCTGGTGGCCTATGCGTCGTCGCTAGACCAAATCGGGTGCTTCGGCAAAGAAGTGATCGACACCGCAACGGTGCTGGAGGTGCTGGCCGGCGCGGATCCAATGGATTCGACCAGCGTGCCCGAACCCGTTCCGCATTATAGCGCCGCGCTAACGGGCGACATCCGGGGCCTCAAGCTCGGCTTGCCGAAAGAATACATGGTAGGCGGGCTTGATCCGGAGGTGAAGCGGGCCATCGATGCCGCGGTAACCGACCTGCGGAAACTGGGAGCAGAGGTCGTCAGCATTTCGCTGCCCCACACCGATTACGCCGTTGCCGCCTACTACATCATTGCCACCGCGGAGGCGAGCGCCAACCTCGCGCGCTTTGATGGCATCCGCTACGGACTGCGCAAAGAAGCCAACGATCCCATTTCGTTGTACAGCAAAACGCGCGGAACCGGTTTCGGGCCGGAAGTGAAGCGCCGGATCATTCTCGGCACGTATGTGCTGAGCAGCGGCTACTACGACGCCTATTATCTCCGGGCGCAAAAGGTCCGAACCCTGATCCGCAACGACTTTCTCAAAGCGTTCGAGACTGTGGATGCCATCATAACTCCCACCTCGCCGACCGCCGCGTTCAAGGTGGGCGAAAAGTCAGGTGACCCGCTGCAGATGTACCTGATGGACATTTTCACGATCTCAGCCAACCTGGCCGGCATTTGCGGGATCAGCGTTCCCTGCGGCTTCACCGTTTCCCCTGCCCTGCCCATCGGACTGCAATTACTCGGCAAGCCGTTTGGCGAAACCACGATCCTAAAAATCGCGCACGCCTACGAGCAGGCGACGGAGTGGCACAAAGCCAGGCCGCGGCTGGTGTAGTGGCGAGGGTCGTTGAACGGCAGGCTTTAATTACGCGCGATGCGATAGAACTGCGCGTTGCCGTTTTTGGGTACGGCGGCGCGGTAGTGTCCGGGCGAAAGCTGGGCGACAGTGCCCCCGGCGTCGGCATAGGGACCGGCGACCACCGCGGCGGCCAGGACCTTGAAGCCCTCGGGCGAATCAGTCAGATCAAAGTCAAAGTCCAACTGAACATCAGCGCCCAGATCCCGCACCGACACGATGTTGAGGCCCTGCAATCTGACGACACGGACGTTGTCGATCACCATATAGGAGGTGTCGAGGCTGACGGAGTCATAAGCGTCGTCGTAACCGATCATGATATTGCCGGAAGCATAAGTCGTCGCATTGCTGTAGCTGAGGATCGGAGTGTTATTAACCCGGAGCGTGACGACGTTCCCGATCTGACTCACCTCGACATCCGCCCAGATGGGGGTCCCACGCGAGGCGTCGTTGCTGGGGACCCCGGCGACTGAGTTCGGGGGCGACTTGAACACATCCGTCAGCGTGGTAACCACCCGCGCCGGCACGAGCAAGGTGGGGTTGTTCGCAACGGTCGGCGAGCTGTAGATCGCATAGTCTCCCAGCCCGGCGCCATCAGCTTCCAGGCCGAAGAACAAACCGTCAAAAGTCCAGTCGGCGGCAATTCCGCCGGGGCTGTTGCGGAACCAGTTGGTCCTGGCGCCGGAGTGATTGATGCCGAACAGGGCATACTCAGTGGAAACTGTGCTCGGCACGACCGCATTCAGGAACATGTCGAAGCGCAACGCGTAATTGCCGCTGAAGCTCTTGCCTCGCGGGTACAGGTTGAGCGCGGTGGCGGCGCCAGTGCTCTTATTGACGGCCAGCCGGAGTCCGAGCGTATCGCCGGTGCTGTGAGGGGCGGGGGGAATGCCCAGCGCGCTGTAATCAAAAAGGAACGTCGCGGAGTAATCTCCGCCGGTGGCAAACAAATCCCAGTTGGCCGAAGTGTCCGTGTTGAAATCGTCACGGAACAGCTCTGTCTCCGGCGGAGAGGTGGCATCCACCAGGGTGACGGTGGCCGAGCTGGGCGAACCGACGGTGTAATCGCCGCCGGTGGAAGGGGCAAGGTTCACCGTGATCGTCTCATGGCCTTCATAGAGGTTATCCGCGATGGGATAGACTTTGATGTCCTTCGTCAACTGGCCCCAGTCCATTGTCCCGGGGTCCTCGGCATAGAAATCGATTCCGTTGGCGGCAGTGCCCGCAAACGTAAGATTGATATTCAACAGGACGGCATTGAGCTGGCCCAGCCGGGTGATGCGAAAAGCGGCGTAGTCGTTCGTTCGTTCAAAGAGCTGGCTGTTAACACTGGCGATGGTGAGTTGTGGCGGCTCGTTATCCGCGATGGTGACCGTCGCGGGTCCGCCATGCTGAAAGTTCGGGCTGTCGGTGATCGTCAGGACAGCCGTCTCGGTCGGCTCGGCAATGGCATCGTCCACCGGGGTGAGGGTAATATCAACGGAGTCGGCATTTGCGCCGAAGGTGACGGACCCCGGCAAAGCGACGTAATCGTCCCCCGAGGTGGCTGTGCCGCCCATGGTGTAGTTGACCGTCAGCGGGGCGCCCAGGGCAGTACGTGTGAGCCTGAAGATCCCGGGTGTCGGCCCCGTCTCGGAGGCCTCCGACTGAACAGCGGTCACAGCGACAACGGTCGCGAAATTGGTGATGCGGACATTATCGACGAGACTGAACGCCAGGGCAGGCGCATTCGGATCAGTGGAGACGGTGGCGTTGATGTCGAAATGGCCGAAAACGATGTTGGCGCCGCCCAAGGTGCCGTTCGTGCTCGCGTCGATCGTGGCAATGAGCAGGCCGTCGACTGTATAGGTGATGATGTTGGCGACCTTTCTCAGCGAAATATCGTGCCACTTCATGCCGGCGGAGCCGCCCTGAGTAAGCCCGAACTGCTGCGCTGGGAACATTGCCAGTTGATCGGGGCAGGTATTCGTGGCCGACACCGGCGGGAAAGTGGATTGGTAATAGGCGTGGGTGTTGTTGCGCGACCCGACTGTTCCCGCGGCATACACCCCGCTGGCGTCCTGCAGGCTGGCGCTGAACGCGGGTGAATACACCCGGTAGTCAGCGGTTGTCCCGGTTCCATCCCCGCTGCACCCGACAAAGATGGCGTCGATCTGAGTAGGAACGTTGGCGGCGGTCGCCGCCGTGCCGAAACCGGCCCCGCCAATCTGTGTCGATCCGCTGCCCCCGCCGGTCAAGCCCGTTGTCGCTGAACCGTTGAAATTGAGCCACCAGTCCCAGCGCATCTCAAAATTCTCGGTGATACTAAAGCCGGCGGGTGAAACGCTGCACCCTGAAGGAAACACTCCGACGGCCGAATCGAGGTTGGCCTGCAGCTTAAGGCCACGGGTGGTGCCACCAGTCGAGTGCGGCGCTGGCGGTATGCCCACCGTGCTGTAGTCAAAGTACAGGTCGACGGGGTTGTAGCCGCCAACCGTGTTGATGATCCAGGTGCTGTCACTCGAATGGTCCGTTTGGAAATCCTCCGAAAAGACCTGAGTTTGCGTGTTGCCGGTCGCAATGGCCAAAAGCAGCGCGGCCGACACAGCGCTTGCGCGCAGCAGATAGCCAGAACCTCGAGTGGTGAAGGACGTTTGGTGGAGTTTCATGAATGTCATTTTGGTTGTGTTCTTGAGCGCGCGACCCAACAAGCCAAACACCGCGCCCACGGTTGTTTCCAGGCTTCGGCGCGGATTATAGCAAGGCACCTGGAGCCTGCAACCCCGCAGGAAGGAAGTCGGCACTTCCTTCAGCTATTTGTGGAGGACGGCCGCTGCGACGTGGCCGGCGCGCGGACTTCAGTCCGCAGCAATGTCCGACCGACCATTGCGCCTGGAATGCGCATGCCGCCCGCCAATGAAGGTTGCTGCGGACTGAAGTCCGCGCGCCGGATGCTCGGCCCACTCACAATCGATCCACCACGGACGTTGGCGGGGGCCAAGCCTCCTACATCCTTTCGAGCGTCCACCCGTTTTGGTATGGCTCGCCCAGAAGCCGGTCTGCGTCGCCGGCGTTCGTGAATTGCAGGCGCGTGGAATCCCATTCGAGACGTTTGCCGGCGCGGATGGCCGCGTTTCCCAGGAGGACCGCTTCGGTTAGCGGACCCGCCCAACTGAAGTTACAGCCTGCAGGTTCGCCGCCCTGGCAAGCCAAAAACCATTCCTTCCAAGTGCCTTCGCGTCTCGGCAAGGTTCGGGCGACGCCCTCGGAACGTTTGGCGGCGGCGTCAGGGGCAACTTTGATGCCTTCCCAAGTGCTGAGCAGGAGGCCGTGCTCGCCGATGTAGAGGGTGCCTTCGGATGGCCAGGGCTGCCCGCTCAATTCGACCGGTTGCGGCGGTTTGAGCCCTCCATCGTACCAGGTCGCCTGGAGCGACGGGAACGAGCCGCGAGCGGGAAATTCCAGCGTGACGATTGAGGCCAAAGGCGCCGTCTCGCTCAAGACTTTGGTGGCACTGGCCTGCACATGGGCAGGCGCGCCAAGCCTTAACGCCCGAAATGGAGTGTTGAAATGATGGCAGCCCATGTCGCCCAAAGCACCGGTCCCGAAATCCCACCAACCGCGGAAGTTAAACGGATGGTAGACCCCTTTGACGCCCGGGTCCCAGTCTTTGAGGTTCATTTGTGTCAGCGCATAGTCGCCGTCATGCCACACGTTCTTGAACGGCCGGATCGGAGCCGGGCCCAGCCAAAGCTTCCAATCGAGATCCTTCGGGATCGGGTCCTCACCCGGAGGACGCGTCATGCCCTGCGGCCACACCGGCCGATTCGACCAGACATGCAGTTCACGCACCGGGCCGAGAACGCCGGCGTCTATGATTTCGGTGGTGCGGCAGCCGGGCTCGGTCGTGTTGGGAGACGCGGTGACCTGCGTGGCGACGCCCGCGCGTTGAGCTTCTTCGACGACGGCGCGCAATTCGCGGATCGTGCGCGTTAGCGGTTTTACGCAACAAACGTGCTTTTTGCGGCGGAGCGCGGCTACCGTGATCAGCGCGTGAGTGTGATCCGGCGTGCCGCAATACACCCCGTCGATTTTATCGCCTTCCGACGCCAGCATCTCGCGGAAATCTTTGTACCTTCGGGCCTGGGGCCAAAGGTCGAAAGACTTCCTGGCGTAAGTGGCGTCGACATCGCACAGAGCGACGATTTGGAAGCCTGCTTTGGCGCATTCCTGTAGTTGGCCGTGACCCACGCCGCCGACGCCAACCCCGGCCAAAGTGATTTTGCGGCTCGGCTGCGCTTCGCCACGGATGACATGAGCCGGAACAAGGGTGAGTGCGGCGCAGGCGCCGGAGCTCAGGCGCAAAAACTGCCGCCGGGAACAAGCGTCGGGTACCCTGGAACCATGTGAGGTCGTCATACCGTCGATGCTATCGTGCAGGAGCGTAGCGTCAACCAAGGGAAAATCGATCCGGGCTTGTCTCAGATCACTGCTTTTCTGGGTTGCCGGCCTCAGTCAGTGTGACCTCCATGGAAGAAAGCCGGGAACTCGACGTAGCTGTGGAGGGTACGTGTGCCTCCTTTCCGTAAACCTAGCTGTCGATGGAAACGGGGCGACCTTTCCATGAACCGAACAGCAGGGCCTCCTCTCCCCAGCCTTCTTCTCCAGAGGAGGAGAGGGAGAAGACTCCGACGGCAGTCGGGTCGCGGTTCCGATGCACGCGTTTGAGCACCGTTTGTCCTTTGGGCTGGAGAGAGGTGGCCGGTTGGTTGTTCTTTTGCCAATTCTGCGGGCAGACGCCGCTTCGTCTCCCAACCTCTTTCCGTGGGACGAAGGGATTAACTTTTCGTTCTCTTGCCTATAGCCAGCAGGATCCCGTTCATCAATGCGTAGGGATTCGGCGGACAGCCGGGAATATAGACGTCCACCGGGATGACTTTATCGACACCGCCCACGGTGGCGTAGTTCTGGCCGAAGATACCGCCGGCACAGCCGCAAGCGCCGACAGCCACAACCAGGCGCGGCTCGGGGGTCGCTTCGTACGTTTTGCGCAGCGCCAATTCCATGTTGCGGGACACAGGGCCCGTGACCAGCAGCATGTCCGCGTGCCGCGGCGAGGCGACGAAGTGAATGCCAAACCGCTCGACGTCGTAGACCGGGCTATTCAAACCGACGATCTCAATTTCACAGCCGTTGCACGATCCGGCGTCCACTTCGCGGATGTGCAGCGAGCGACCGAGCACCGCGGATATCTTCTTTTTCAATTCCGCCCCGATGTCTGCAACCGATTGGCTTGAAGGCGAGCCGGTACGGGAGGTGATCAACTTCGCGTGCGTGCCGTCGGAGCCAATCTGGTATTCAGCGGTGGCAGTCAGGTCTTCTTTGCGCGTGACAGCCAACTCGCAAGCGTGTGTTATCCGCACCGCGTTGTCAGCTTCAGCACACAGGCCGCAGAAAGTGCATTTACCCAGGTTGAATGCTACCTGCCGGATGCCGTTGTTGTCGGCCGACTGAAGAGCACCTGTGGGGCAGGCCGCCACCGCCGCGCGCGCATCCTTCCAGTTGGCGAAGTCAAACTCCGGCCGGCCCCGCGCGCGACTCGACACTTCGGCGGGGGCGGCCGGGTAACCTTCGGTCACGACGCCGGTGGATAGGCTTTTTTGAAGGATCTCAAACATAGCTTTTAAAGTTCGTCGTTATCGATGTTCGCCCATAGCCGGCTCGCGCTAGCGGTCGGTCCCGGAATACGACAGGTTGAAACTTTTATTCACGACGGGAAAATCAGGGATGATATTGCCCAGAATGGCTTCGCTCAGCGCCGGCCAATTCTGGAGCGACGGATCCTTAACCTTGCAGCGGGCGAGTCGATTGTTGGGAGCAGTGCGGATCCAGTGGAAGATTTCGCCCCGCCAGCCTTCCACATAACCGAGCGCCGTGCCATTCTCCGGCAGGGGCGGCAGTTTGACGCGGATCGGGCCTTCCGGCAGCGTAGCCAGCGCCTGTTCGATAATGGCGAGCGACTGGCGCACTTCGTCGATTCGCACCTGCATCCGGCGGAAAACGTCGCCTTCGCGGTAAACCGGGATGGTGAAATGCAATTCTTCGTAGCCGGCATGCGGGAAATCGCGGCGCAGATCGTGGTCGAAGCCCGAGGCGCGCCCGGCAATGCCGACCACGCCAAGATCCAGAGCTGTTTCCGGCTTGAGGGTACCGGTCGTCTCCAGGCGGTCGCGAGTCGAGGAGGATTCGCGGATGAGATCCACCATCGAATCGAACTCCGGCGCCAACCCGGACAGAAACCGCAGGATGGCGGTGACCTGAGCCGGCTCCCAATCAAAACGGACGCCCCCCAGGCATGCCATGCCGCGAAGCAACCGGTTGCCGCAAACCTGCTCGTTCAGCCGCAGCACCCGCTCCTTAAGCCGCATTGCGTGCGCGTTGCCAACTACAAAGGCGACATCGGTGGCGATAGCGCCGATATCGGCGATGTGATTGTAGATCCGTTCGAGTTCGAGGCAAACCGTGCGCAACGCGCGGGCCCGCGGTGGGGCGTCGATGCCGGCCACGCGCTCGACGGCATGACAAAACGCCGTGGCGTGTGCGAAACTGGAATCGCCGGAAATGCTTTCCGCCAGGGGAACACCATGTTCAATCGGGATGTTTTCGAATAGCTTTTCCGTCCCCTTGTGCGTGTAGAAAAGCCGGATCTGCAAGTATAACACCGGTTCCCCAGCGACACTGAACAAGAAATGGCCCGGCTCGATGATGCCCGCGTGCACCGGTCCCACGGGCACCTGGAACACGCCCTCCCCTTCCACCTCGCGAAACTTATGGCGCTCACCCTGGAACGCGGGCAATACCGTTCGCAAATCGAAATCCTTGCGCAGGGGATAAATCTCCGGCCAATCGTCGTGGAGGGCGCACCGGCGCGGGTTGGGATGGCCCTCGAGCTTCAGGCCGAAGAGATCCTGCACCTCGCGTTCCTGCCAGTTAACGGCAGGCAGAGCGTTAGTCAGAGACACGAACTGGGGCTGCCCGGGTGAGACCGGCACGCGCAGAATGAGGAACCCGGCCGCGGTGTCCAAGGCAAATACATAGTAAAGGTGGAACACGCCCGCCAACGATCGCGCGTCGTCCGCGAACAGGCTGACCAGCCGCCCGTTCCATTTTCGGTAAACCTGCGCGCAAAAACCCGGCACGAGTTCCATCGCCGCCTCGAAATAGACTTCGTTCGGTCGGGGCGCGTCGATTGACTTGATGCGCGGACCGAAACGCTCGTTGAAATCAGCGACGGCCGCTTGCAGTGAGGGCAAAATGTTCATAGCACACCTCCAAGGATCTGAGCGGATTGCTCGACAATTCTCTGCACCGGCCCCGGCAGCCAGAAACCGAGCAGGCAAACGACAGCGGCCACCGCCAACATGGCGGAGAACTTCCACGGGCACTCGGCGGCTTTGGGCCTGGGTTCCGGCAGGGCGCCCAGGTTCAGGTTGGACATATGCAGGAGGAAACCGACGAAGATGGTAACCACGCCCGCGGTGAACAAGCCGGCCGCGATGGTGCGGTCGGCGGCGAGCGCGGCGCTCAGGGCGGTAAACTCACTTTGAAAGATGCTGAAGGGCGGCGTGCCGGTGACGGCAAACGCGGCGAGCAGAAACAAACCGGCGGTCCAGGGCAACACACGGATCACGCCGCGCACTTTGCGGAAGTGGGGCGAGCCGAACTCCTGCTGCACATTGCCCGCGGAAAAGAACAACAGCGGCTTGGTCACTCCGTGAAACAACATGTGCAGGACGGCACCCAATGCGCCGAGTTTTCCACCGAAGCCGAGTGCGGCAACCATAATGCCGGCGTGGTCGATGCTGGAATAAGCCAGCAACCGCCGGAAATTGCGCTGCACCAACACAAAGGGCGCGGCCAGCACGATGGAGAACACGCCAAATCCCACCAGCAGGTTACTGGGAAACTGGTGGCCGAGGCATTTTTCCGCCAGCACGTCAAACCGCATGATGCTGTAAATGGCGCAATTGATGAAACCGGCTCCCAGCAGCGCGGCTGCGGGCACCGGCGCTTCCGCGTAGGCGTCCGGCTTCCAGGTATGCATCGGCGCCAACCCCGCCTTGGTGCCATAGCCGAGGACGATCAAAACGAATGCCAGTCGCATAGCTGTCGGGTTGAACTTGTCGGCAATCTCGACCAGCACCGACCAACTCATTCCTTCCCTGGCATGCTCACCCAGCACGCCGACGGCTGAGGAATAGGTAATCACTGTCCCAAACAGCGCCAGAGAAATGCCGACGCTTCCGATGATGACGTACTTCCAGCCGGCCTCGAACGAGGTCTTTTGGTTGTAGAAAGTCACCAGCAGGACAGAAGCCAGCGTCGTGCTTTCCACGGCCACCCACATCACGCCCAGGTTATCCGCCAAGGGGGCCAGAAGCATCGCGCAGACAAACAGCGGCGTCAGCACGTAATAATGACGCAGTTGACTTTCAGTGATCCGGCCTTCGGTGAGGTCGCGCCTGAAATAGCCCACGGCGTAAATCGCGCAAACCAGGCCCACAAACGCGGTGAGTGCGACCACGAGGGCGCTGAGGCCGTCGGCCCGCAGAAACCCGTTGAGGGCGGTGACGGTGCCCTCGTGGCCAACCGCCAAGCCGAGCCACACCGCCAGCCCAAGAATGGCCCCGAAACACAACAGGTTCAGCCGTTCCCACCACACCCGCCCCCGAACTGCCAGGCAGAGCAAACCGGTCAGGAGGGGGGTTAATAACAGAAGCGTCAGCGCCATGCCGCGCTCCTTATATTCATCTGTTTACTCATGCTTTGTGTTCGCACCTTGAAAATCCTCCACGCCGGGACCGGCAGACCGGGCGGCTAAATCGTGTTCCCTCCAATGATGCCGGCCGCATGATGCAACAACTGGAGCAACCGAACCGGCATCCAGAGGCTGAAGACCAACAGCGAACCCAGCATCAGACCCATCGCGAGAATTCCGTCCCAGGTTGAGGCGTCACCCGTCATTGGCTTCTTCCGGGCGCCGAGCAGCACACGGCTGAGTTGGTAAAGAATTCCGCAAAACGAGCCGAGCACCGCCAGCAGAATGAGGGTCGTCACCCCAGCGGCCCCGCCCTTGAACCCGCCATTGAACACGGTCATTTCGCTGAAAAACAGCCCGAAGGGAGGCAGTCCCGTTGCGGCGACGGCGGCCAAACCCATGCAGACGACCGTCAGCGGCAGCCTTCGCGTCAACCCGCCGCCAATAGCGCGTATCTGGAGAGTGTGACAGCTCTGATGGATATTGCCGGCGGCAAAGAAAAGAACAGGTTTGGCGAGGGCGTGATAACCCATGTGAAGCAGCGCGCCGAAGATGGTCAACGGCAGGTTGAGCCCGATCGCGGCGCAAATCAGGCCAATGTGCTCGAGGCTCGAATAGGCCAGAAGCCGTTTGAGATTGCCCTGCACGAGGATGAACGGCGCAGCCAGGCACATCGAGCCAAGTCCGAAAACCAGCAGCAAGGTGCGGCTGAAGGGCGTGCCCAGGCACGCGCTGGTGAGGATGTGAAAGCGCAGCAACGCATACAGCGCGACCTTGAGCGAAACGCCCGATAGCATGGCGCTGGTCGGAGAGGGCGCCTCGCTGTGTGCATCCGGAAGCCAGTTGTGCATCGGGGCCAGACCCGCTTTGGTGCCGTAGCCGACCAGCACGAAAACAAACGCCAGCTTCACCATGTGATGATCGAGTTTCCCCGCCACCGACATCAGGTGCGACCAGTTGAAATCGGGGAGGCTGGCGGAGTGTTTGTCGATGGCCGCCGCGTAGATGAACACAGTCCCGCACAACGCCAGGGCCAATCCGAGGCTGCCCAACATGACGTATTTCCAGGCCGCCTCGAGCGACGTCCGCCGGTTATAGAGCGCGACCAAGAGCACCGACGACAGCGCGGTGGCCTCCAAGGCAAACCACATCACACCGAGGTTGTTGGCGAGTACGACCAGGAACATGCCGGCCGTGAAAAGCGGGGTGAGAACAAAGTACTCCTTAACGCGTCCCGGCGTGACCGCTCCGGCGGCGAGGTCGCGCCGGAAGTAACGCCCGGCGTACAGCGAACTGCTCAAGGACACAACGGAGATCAGCAGCACCATCCACGCGCTCAGCGCATCGGCTCGGAAGAATTCGCCGCATTCGGTAACCACCTGGCTGGCAAGCACCCGGTCCAGCAGCTTCACGCCCAGGGCCATGGTTACGGCAAAAGCCAGCACGTTCAGCCACTCCATGATCCGCCGTGACCGCACCAGCAGGCATAACAATGCCGCCAGCGCGGGGGCTACCAGGATGGGAACGAGGAGCGTCATCCTTTCAATTGGCTGAGCTTGCTGACGTCCATGGAGGCGAACGTCTCGCGGATGCGGTACACCAGGATGCCCAGCACCATGACAGCGACCATTACGTCAAAAAAGATCCCCAGTTCAACGACCAACGGCATGCCGTAGGTCGTCAGGGCGACGGCCGCGAGCATCACGCCGTTTTCGACCGAGAGCAGCGCGAGGACCTGGGTGATGGCCTTGCGACGGTTGAACATCAGGAAAAAGCCGGTCAGCAGGAGGGTAATGGCGATGGCGAGGGTGTTGTTGCCGAGGCGCTCGAGCGAAGTGAACGGCCGGGCGACGATATAGCCCAACAACGTGAACGCGCCGCACAGCAACATCGAGGCCGTCCAGTTCAGCAGCGGCTCAATTTCCTGGTGGATCTGGATTCGCCGCACCAGCCGGTTGAGCAGCCAGGGGAGGAACAGAACCTTGCCGGCGACGGTGAGACCCGCGACCCAGTACACGTGCGAGGCGTTGTGGAAATAAGCGATGATGGTGGCGATGGCAGCCAGCAGGAGCGATTGCAGCGCGAAAAGGCGGATACTGGTCAGCAGCATACGTTGCACCACCAGCAGCAACTGGATGACAAGCATCCCCGCCGCCAAAAGCGTGATCCATTGTGAAGCAAGTTCGGAAGGTGCCTGGTTCATATCATTGGAACAGGAAAGTCGACAGCAGAGCCAGCGCGGCCAGGATGAAAGCCGCGCTCAGGAGATCCGGCACCCGAAACAACCGCAGTTTGGCGTTGGTGGTTTCCACGAGCACCACCGCTCCGGCCACGAGCAGCAGCTTGCCGACGAACCAAAGCAGGGAGACGCCGAGGGCGGAAGCGTCCGGCGCGGTGGCGATGCCCACTGGAAAGAAAATATTAACCAGCAGCGCCATGAGGATGAGCTGTTTGAGCGACGCGCTCCACTCGATCAACGCCAGATACCGGCCGGAATATTCGAGGATCATCGCTTCATGAATCATCGTCAATTCCAGGTGCGTTGCCGGGTTATCGACCGGGAGCCGGCCGGTTTCGGCGAGCAGGACGATGAACAGCGCCGCGAACGCGAGCACGTGAGCCGGGGTGAGCAGCTTTCCCGTGGGGCCCTGGGCCGCCGCCAGCATTTGACTGAGATCGGTGGAGCCCGCGGTGATGGCAACGGTGAAGATTGCGAGCATCAGCGCCGGCTCAGCGATGGCCGCGATGGTCATTTCCCGGCTGCTGCCCATGCCGCCGAACGCGCTTGCCGGATCCAAACCACCCAGCGCCAAAAAGAAGCGCCCCAGCGCGAGCAGGCCGACGAAGGCCAAGGCACCGCCAAATAAACTTAACGGGGCCCGCACGCTCAACAGCGGCATCATGAGGCCCGCCAGCAGTGTCGAGACGAACAACACGAAAGGCATGACTCGAAAGATCCAGGAGGCATGTTCCGAAATGACCATGTCCTTGCGCAGGAACTTGAGGAGATCAAGATAGGGCTGCCACACCCGCGGGCCGCGCCGGTTTTGCAGCTTGGCTTTCCAGTTCTTGATACAGCCGCTCAGCAACGGCGCGAGCGCCAGCAATAACACCGTCTGGAGAAGGATATTGGTTGCGGAAATCATAACGCAAACATCATCAGCAGCAGCAGGGTGATGAAAATATAAATTAGGTAGGCCTGGATGCTCCCGGCCTGGAGCGCCCGCATGCGGCGAGAGACTCGCAAGATGCCGCGGTTCAGCGGCCGGTATAAGCGGGTGACGAACGCCTCTTCGATATGGCTCTCGAACCGCAGCGTTTTCGCGAAATAGGGCGAATAGTCATACTCCCGCTGCACTTCGCGACGGGGCCGGAACAGCGCTTTGAAGATCATGCGGATCGGTTTGGAAAAGCCGGTGGCGGTGTACTCCATATGCGGTGTAAGACCTTCCAAACCACAATCCCACGTCGGCCCGACGCGCACCCGCGCCCTCCGGCCAAACAGCAGCCAAAGTGCGAACGGGACGGGCAGCAGACAGACGCCCATCAGGGCGATGCCCAGCGTCGAAACGGTGCCACCGAGCGCTTGCGTGTTGCCCAGCACCAACCCGTTGCCGAGCGACAGGCGCGCGCTGAGTTGTTCGCCCACGAGCAAATGGGTCACGGGGTCAAACAGTTTCAAGAACACAGTCGGGCAGAGGCCAAGAAACACGCAGGCGGCGGTCAGCAACCCCATACCGGTCAGCATCGCCGGGGAGGCCTCGCGCGCGTGGCGCGCTTCGTCGCTGCGCGGTTGCGCCAGAAACGTGATCCCGAAAGCCTTCACGAAACAAGCCGCGGCCAGCGCGCCGGTCAAGGCGAGCATCGCGCCGCTCAACGGGAACATCAGACGCACCAGACTGGCGGTGGTGCCGAAGCCCTGGAGCAGCGACTGGTAAGTCAACCACTCACTGATGAACCCATTCAGCGGCGGCAGCGCCGAGATTGCCACGGCGCCCATCAGGAAGAAAAACGCCGTCGTGGGCATGCGCTTGATCAGTCCGCCGAGCTCTTCCATGTTGCGCGTGTGGGTGGAGTGCAAGACCGCGCCCGCGCCCAGGAACAGAAGCGCTTTGAAGATCGCGTGATTGATGGTGTGGTAGAGTCCGGCGATGAGCGCCAGGGTTGCTAATGCCGGGTGATGAGTGTGCAGGAACATCAAAGAGGCGCCGAGTCCCATTAGAATAATCCCAATGTTCTCGATGCTGTGGTAAGCCAGCAAGCGCTTCAAATCATGCTCCATGAGCGCGTAAAGCACCCCCAGGACAGCGGAAACCGTCCCGATGGTCAGCACGGTGACACCCCACCAGTTGGGCGGCGTACCCAGGAAATCGAACAGGATGCGTGTCAGACCATAGATGCCCGTCTTGATGAGCACCCCCGAAAGGAGTGCTGACACGTTGCTCGGCGCCACCGGGTGGGCCACCGGCAGCCAAACGTGCAAAGGCACGATGCCAGCCTTGACCCCAAACCCAAACAGGAACAACAGGAAGGCGGCGTCCTTCCGCCCCGGAGACATGCTGTCGCCGAGAAGATGAAATCGCGCGAAAGAGTAAGCGTCCGGGCTGTCGCCGCCCGCCGCCTGGAACAAGAGCAGGAAACCCAGAACGAGGCAACCCGTACCCACGTGCGACATGACGAAATAGATCACGCCCGCGTTGCGGGTTTCGGTTTTTTCGTGTTCGAAGCTCACGAGGCAATAGGCCGTCAGCGCCATGATTTCCCAAGCCATGAGGAAGAAAAACGCGTTGCTGGCGGTAAACACCAACGTTGTAGCCAGCAGCAACCCGTTGTAGAACGCCGCCAGCACCGAAACCGGCTTCCGCCCGTAAAACCCGCGCGCGTATCCCAGCGAATAGATTGAAAGCGCAACGGCAAGGATCGAAACGATCAACAGAAAAAACGCGGCCAGGCCGTCGAGTCGGATGGTAACCTGAACGTAAGGGACGAACGAGTTCCACAGCTTGAAATCCGCCGCCTCGCCGGATGGACCGGCGATGAGCGCTGCCAAAGCCGCACCAATACCACAAAGTCCTCCGACCACCGCGGTGCCGAACCCCAGCAGATTCGCGGCGCGGTCGGCTCGCAGCGCGAGGAGACTGGCGACGATGCCGACGCAGTAAGCGCCGAGGGCGAATTTCAGCAATAAAACGGAAGACAAAAAATCCATCATGTCGTGATGCGGCAGTTAGTTACTGCAAAAGTGGTGTCCTTCGGGGTTCTAAACCTCAGCTTTTCTATGAAGCGGTCATCCCTGGCGGATTCGAATTCTCTGCAGGACCGCCAGGATCTGTTCAGGGCTTTGAGCGGCGCGCAGTTCCGCCAGGCAATCGTGTTGCTGCCCCAGTTTGGCGATACTGGCCAGGACATGCAGATAACTGGCAGCATCAGTGGCGGGGACGGCCAGCAAAAAGATCAACTGCACCGGCCAGGCGCTCTTAGCCCCCCACATGATGGGCTCGCGGGTGCGACCGAACGCGAATTGCAGTTGCTTAACGCCGCTAGAACGGGCGTGTGGCAGGGCAATCCCATTCTGCAGCGCCGAGGACGTCAGCAGTTCCTGGTTCAAGGCCGAGTGGTAGAACGGCAACAAGTCCGGCACGCTGCCACTGCGCTGGAGCAGTACACTCAACTCGCTAATCACTCCGGCGGTGTCGCGCTCGCGTAACTCGGGGACGATCAGGCCCGCCCGCGTGTAGGTTGCCAGCGAACCAGGCACCGCCACTCGCGGTGTCAAATCAAGCAGCGGCATGAGAAACGGTCTTGCGCTTACGGGGTTTGGCAGCCGGCTTGGCGGCTTCGATTTTCTCCATGAATTCAGTCTCCCCTGCATCCGGCAGGTAAAGATATCGGCCACAGGTATCACAAAGCTGAATATCCTGTGCCTGCATGAGCGTGTTAATGGTGCCGATCGGCAGGCGCATGTGGCACCCGCTGCAGACCTGGTTCCGCACGACCGCCACCCCCTTTTTCCCGCGTGTCACGAGGCGATCGAAGTGCCCAAGAATTGGCAGCGGAATAGCCTTCCGCAATTCCTCGATTCTCGCAGGAGCGTCCTTTTCTGCGGTTTCATTGAACTCCAGCGCCTGGAGTTTCAGGAGGTTCTGCAGCAAGTCGTTCATAAAGCTGTTTTATTGCTAATCCCATACCAACCAAACAGCTTCGCGCCGAAGTTGCTGTTACAGAATAACAAGAATCTTTTTCCCAGGCCTGCTCTCAACCGGGTCGACGGTTCAGAACCCGCCAAGTGCACTTTCTGCACGAGCGTCAGACTCGCTTGTGCAGTCCCGGCCGCAGCTCGGACCAGCAGGGGCGGGCAGCCATTGCGACTTGGCCCGTTCTCTGCGCCAGCCCGCTTTTCCCATCGCTCCGCTGTTGGTCTTCCGCCTTTCCCTTTCCATCCTGATTCAAAACAGAACCGGCGCCGTCCTATGTCCAAAACGGCGCCGGTACTCGAGTGGTTCTTTCCGCCTAAACCCTATCCACGTTTGCGGCCATTACGCCTTGCAGGTTTCGGAGCAGGGGCGGGGGCTGCGGGAGCTGTGGGAGCTGCGGAGGCCGACTGAGGCTGGGGCGCAGCGGCAGCGGGAGCCGGTTGTGCGGCGGGGGTGCTGCATGCGCAGCATGGAACAGAATTGGTGTTTACAACAGGACTTGTAGTTTCGCTCATATTCTAACAATTGTTCGAATTTGGAAAAAAGTCGCCATTACGGCAACGATTACGACTCCAGGCATAGCCCGTGCCACGCCCTCCTCAAACGCGTCTAACAGGCTGTTTACAAATGCTTTACGCACCGACATATCGACCTATCCGGCGCACTTACCAGAGCCCAAAAGCGCAAACCCTGCACCCTAATCGCCTTCTCTCGTGCAACTGGCTTTAGCTTCCGGTAATCCATCATTCCGTCGCACGGTCCCTCCCGACTTCTGGGGTGGAAGGTTCAGAAATTAGAAAGGCGACATTCCAACCATTCTGGCCGTAGGCGTCTTATGGTTCCAGCTCCGGTTTTCACTCGACCAAGCCGTATTCTTTCAGTTTGTATTGCAGTGCTCGACGGCTTATTCCTAGTGCCTTGGCCGCTTCCTCCCGATTACTTGTCACATGCGCCAGCGTCTGACGGATGAGCAACTTCTCCACCTCAGCCAGCGGCGTCCCGGGGCGGACGGTAAAAGTGGTCAGGTTCCGGTCGTATTCCCGGAGGAAATCCGGCAACTGCGGCACATCCACAACCGGCTCACGGCAGGTGATCACGACACGCTCGATTACATTACGCAGTTGCCTGACATTGCCAGGCCAGGGAAAGCGCTGGCACAATTGCATTGCTTCGGCGGACATTCGCTTGCGGCGCCGTTTATGCTTGGCGTTGAAATGCTCGAAAAACCTTTCGATGAGCAGCGGAATGTCTTCGGCTCGCTCACGCAAAGGCGGCATGACGATCGGCACGATCTGCAGGCGGTAAAAAAGGTCCTCGCGAAATTTCCCTTCGCTGACCGCCGTTTGCAGGTTCTTGTTGGTGGCGGCGATCACTCGCACATTGACGCGGATCAGTTCCGAGCCGCCGACCATTCGGAAAGCGCTGTCCTCGAGGACACGGAGCAGATCCCCCTGCCCTTTTGGCGACAGATCTCCTATTTCGTCCAGGAACAGCGTGCCGCCATCCGCGAGTTGAAACCGGCCCGGCTTCGTCGCCACCGCCCCCGTGAATGCGCCCTTCACATGCCCGAATAATTCCGCCTCGAGCAGTTGCTCCGCCAAGGCGGCGCAATTGACGGAAATGAACGGCCGTTCCCGCCGGGCGCTTTGCAGATGAATGGACCGCGCAACCAGTTCTTTGCCCGTGCCGCTTTCTCCTTCGAGCAGCACCGTCACCTCGCTCGCCGCCACCTCGGAGCAGAGCCGCGCGACGGCCCGCATCGGCTCGCTGTTGCCGACCAACAGACTCGGCTCGGTTTGAGTCTGTAGCCGCAGCCGAAGTTCGTTATTTTCCGCCACGACCGCCTGGAATTCGAGCGCCTTTTGCACGAGCGCCCGGAGCCGCTTCATGTCCAGCGGCTTTGGCAGGTAATCGTACGCTCCCTGCTTCATCGCCTCCACCGCGCTTTCGACCGTCCCGTATGCGGTCATCAGGATAAACAAGGTGTCGCGATGACGCGTCCGCGCCTGGGTCAGCAACTCCAAGCCCCCCAACCCGGGCATCTTGATGTCCGAAATCACAAGGTTGTACAGCCGCTCCTGCGCCATTTTCAAGGCCGCGACTGAATCCGTGCTCGCGTCCACCACGTATCCTTCACGCCGTAACGCCTCTTGTATGCCGGCGCACAGCCCCTGCTCGTCATCCACCACAAGGATTTTTATCTTCGATTTCTCCACTTGAGACCTCTGAACTTTCTGAACTGAAAACCTGAAGACCGGAGTAATTCAGATTTTGAGCATCGGATCATTTCAGTGTTTCAGCGTTTGAGTATTTCAGGCTTTGTTGCTCCCCTTTCACCGGCAGCACCATGGTGAATACCGCCCCGCCGGCGGGCCCGTTTTGCGCCGACAGCCTCCCTCCGTGTGCGGTGACAATCTGTTGGGCGATCCACAGGCCCAAGCCGCTACCCTCGGGCTTGGTGGTGAAGTAGGGGTCAAAAATGGAACTCATTTTTTCGGGAGAAATTCCGGGCCCATTATCCTGCACGGTCAAAACAATGCTGTCGCCTACCGTCGTTCCTTTAATTTCGATTCGGCCCCGGCGCTCCACCGCCTGCATTCCGTTGATCACCATATTCATTAACGCCTGGGTCAGCCGCACGGGATCAGCCATGATTGGCGGCACAGCCGACGCGACTTCCGCGCAAATCTCGATCTCCCGCGTTGCCGCCTCGGGCCGCAGCAACTCGCGCACGTGCGCCACTATCTTGGGAAGGTCAACCGGTTCCAGGTCCAGCGCGGAGGGCCCCGCCAGCCGCAGGAAGTGCTCCACGATGCTCTCCAGGCGGTGTAGTTCCCCATGGATGATCTCCAGGCGCGAGGACATTTGCTGTCGTGTCGTCGGCGCAAGGGAACCCAGATCCTCCTCCAGCAGTTGGACATGAATATTGAGGGAACTCAGCGGATTCCGGATCTCATGCGCCAGCCGCGCCATCAGCCTCTCCAATAATATCCGCTTCTCTGCCACTGCGGCGGATGCATCAGGCCCCAACGCCTTTGCCAAGATATGTTCCACTGCTCGGGAGCATAACCGAAACGACCCGGATTCCTAGATCAACCTCAAGCCGCCAAATCGGGATCGCGTAACCTAAGTTTCCGTGAGATGGCAAAAGCCTCCTGAGTGGCTCGCCGTGTCTTCTTTCCCGCCCGTCGCCTTAAGGAGGCAGCACGGGAGCCCATCGGCCGGTCCAGTGACGCTCAAGCAGGCCCGTCAATTCAGCCGAACAGCCCGCTGGATGCGAACCGGCGGATTGAGCTGCTGGCCCTGGGCAGGACCGGCGTGGATTTTGCGGACGAGGTCCATTCCTTTGCTGACCCGGCCAAAAGCTGCGAAGCCCTGGCCATCGGGGTTTCGCTTTCCGCCAAAATCAAGCTCGGGCTGGTCCCCAAGGCAAATGAAGAAGCTGTGCCGCGCGGTATCCGGCCCGAGCCGCGCCATACTGACGGTGCCATCGAGGTGTTTTAGCCCGGTGTCGCGTGTGCGCTCCAGTGGAATGGGCGGATAAAACTCGTTGGTTCTGGCCTGGCTCGCCATCGCCTGCACGACTTCCACTTTGACTGCGTTCGTCGGTTGGTTGGAGAGAGTCACCGTTCGTACAAATGCTCCGTCGTTGTAGAGTCTCTCGTTGGCGTAGAGCAGGAAATTGCTGACGGTTACGGGAGCGGCCCTAAAATCAAGCTCGACCTCAAAGTTCCCTAATTCCGTTTCGAACTGGACCCGTGGTTCGTCCGGGATCGGCGGATTCCGCCAGTGAAACCGGGGGGACTTCGCCGGGTCAAAGCCTTCCAGGTGAGCGCGTCCGGCGGCCTCGCGTTCCAAGGGCTTGAGATAGCGCCACGGCACCTCGCCAAAGACTTCGGCGCACAGTTTGGCCACATCCGGGTCGTATTCCTTCAGCATTCCACGAGTGTGCACATGGTTGTGCAACGCGTCGTCGTGGCGGTTGTTGTCGAACCAATCCTGCACTGACTCAGCCCAATATTCGCTCGGGTTGGTGCCGGCATATGTTCCCTTCCAAAGCCCGCGTGCCGAAGCACTCTTAAAAGCCGCCCCAAGCCGCTGGTTGAACGTGGGGTCGATCGCGCGCATCGCCCGCTCGTGAATCACGTGCGCGAATTCGTGCAGGAAAATGTTTTCCGTGGAATACGGGTCGCCTGGGAAACAAAGGAGGTTTTCCTCCGCCCCACTGCACACCCTGCCCCCCAGCCCGCGAGCCCGGCTGTCCCAGTACACCTTCGGCTGCATGTCGCGTTGCTCGGGTATATCGGTTGTGTATTCGTCGTGAGCCATGACCACGACGCGGACGCGGTTGGTTGCGAGCGCCTGAATCACGTCCGGTCGGCCCGACAGCATTTGCCGGACAATGTACGCCGCCTCCAGAAGAGCGAAATCGGAAGTTTTGCTGGAACTGAGTACGGGTAACTCTCCCACCGCGGTGTGTTTTTGATAGAAGGAATCCAGTTTCAGGTCACGCCGGAGCGATTCGGGGACGGGACCGACATCGCTGATGGCAGCGACGGCTCCCGCCGGGAGCAGCATCAGAAGGATCACGGCCAGGGCCGGGACCACGATGGCCGACGACGCCCGCCCGGCGACTGTTCTTAGGGTGTTACGGTTGGCTGGCAGCATCCTCAGGCAGGTCGGGCGCGGAGTCGATGAGGAGGCGTTACCACCAAAACACCGGGCTTCCTCCCAGTGTTCGTGGGTGCATACGCTGGAACTTGCGCCACTCGGTATGGCCGTCGAGCATGAGTAGATTGGCGCCGCTGGGCACCTTGCCGTTCATATGAGCGCTCAGATGGTGCACAGCATAACCGCCCTCGATATCGGTATAGTTGTAAGTCCCTCGCAGGTTTTCGTTGTTTTGGCCAAAATTTGAAATCGTCGCGCAGGACGCAAAAACGCGCTCCGTAATGGGCTGTGCGGGCAAAACGACCGGCCCGACCGGCATTGGTTTTGTGCTGATCAAATTCTCGTTTTCGTTAGTCGAAGCGAGGTTCGCGGTACCCGGCAGCGTCATCGCGTAACCCAGCACCCGGTAGGTGCCGGGTACGAACGTCCAGAGCGCGTAATTATTGGTGTCGGTAAACCGACTCTTAGTTCCGGGGCAATACATCGTTTTCCAGAGAACGCCGCTGTCGAGAAATTGCTGGCCGACGTCCCACGGCAAGTCCCAAGCCCAGAACCCCACCGCGGCGCGCGGTAACCGGTCGCCATTGTCCATCGTCCACACCCGCATCGCGGTTCCGAACTGCCTCTGGTTGTTGAGGCACTGAGTGCGGACAGCTTTTTCCTTGGCCTTGGCAAGTGCCGGGAGAAGCATTGCGGCCAGAATTGCGATGATCGCAATGACCACCAGCAATTCGATCAGCGTGAACGCCAGGGCGCGACGGCGCGCTGCGACCCCCGGCGCGGAACCAAGGCTGGCGGATGGAGTCGGTCGGCAATATTTGCCCCGGAGCCTCACGATCTTGTCACCATGTAACATAACTTTGATACTGCTTTTCGGCAACCAGCAGGAGGCTGGAGCCACGGCCCAGCCTCCCTATTCATAAACCTTCGACCCGTCCTGCGAAATCCTTATTGCGCCAGGCGAAAGAATGTCGCACCCGGCGATAAGGGGCGGGCGACTGTGTATAGCCCGTTCGAAAGTGTCGGCTGAACGCCCACCGGCTGCCAGTTTGGACTGCTCAGACTGGTCGTGTATTGCAGCGTGCCTGGAACAGGCGGCCAGGTAATTACGGCATCTGTTCCTGAGATGCTGATCCGGAGCGGTGAGCCGGTGGTTGCATCCAGCATAAAATGCTCGAACAGGACGGTCCGGTTTACGCCGGCTCCGGTCCATGGTCCGGCCATAATACCCACCTGCATTGGCGCGCCCGCGAATTCCATTTGGTGGTAGGCTGTTTTGTTTGGAACGACCTGCCAGGGCGCGGTGTTCGTTGCTCGCTTGAAGAAGCTGAAGTTGGTGCTGTTCTGGCGAACGATCATCAGCCAGAAATTGCCGTCGTCCTGATCCGGCTGAGTGCTTTGCTGAACCGCGCTATAGAGATTCAGGCGAGGGTAGGTCCCAAACCCGAACTCGTCGAACCGGCACATCGAGACCCAGTTCTCGGTGTTGGTTGTGCCAGCCGCGGCGCCGAGCGTAGAGCCGTCCACAGCCACCTTGTAAGCGCGGGCGAGCAGGCCGGGTTGGTTATACCCAGCCACTTCAAAAGAGTTGATGTGAATCGCCATTTGGAAATCGCCGGGCACGTATTTGAAGAGGAAGAAACCACCCGTGTTGGCATCCTCCCAACCCTCACCCGAAGCCGTGACGGTCAGAACACCGTTGCTGCTGATGTTTGCATCCGCCACCACGGTTCCCGCCCCGGCAGGAATAACATAAGCGCCGTCTGGAACTTCATTAACCGTCTGCTGCAAGTAGACGCCGCTCCAGGCAGTCCCAGTCACCCGATTGGCAAGATAATCGTGATTGGCGTTGAACTCGTCGGTGAAAGTCGGCGGGCGAACTGTCAGATCCACCACGTTGGTGTATCCACTGTAAACGATTTGTGCCGTCGTGGAACCCAAACCAATGCCGGTGAGAGCGCCGCTCGCGGCTTGAACCACGTTGGTATCAGCCACAGTAATGGTCGCAAACGCGCTGACGTTCACCGTCGCGCCGCCGGCAAAAACACCGAGGACTTGCGGCACCTGTAACCCACCCAGGGGTATGCCCGGCACCGGCAAAACCGTGATACTCTGCAAGGTTCCCGCCTGCAAGCTGCCAGTAGCGCCGGTGGCGGGCAGCACATTGTTGAAAACTCTGGTGCCAAACGGACCGATGTACGTGTATACCGCAGCGTAGTAAACATGACCTGGCGTCAGGCCTGTCACCGTCACGGTGTTATTGGTTGTCGTCGGAGAATTCGGGGATTTGTAAACGATATAATTGCCGCCTCCAAGGTTTTGGCCCGCGCCGAACACGGCGTTGGCGCCCAACCCGATTCCGTAGGTTGGCTGCGCCGTCACCGGTCCGCCGTCCCGCATCACGAGTATGCTCGCAACGGGCTTCCCAGCAGCGTCTGCCGCCACCCAATTGAAGGTCATTGAAAGGTCGGCGTTGAGTGCCGAAGTTAGATTGGTCGCTGGAGGCGGCGGTTGCACTCCGGTCGGACTGAGGATGCCCTCCCCGTCGATCATGACAGTGTCGAACTGTGCCCGGCCATCGGTTGCCTGCCGCATCTCCTGGTAAAGGCCGACCTGCATCGGAGCGTTACCAACGGCCTCCGCGATTATCCTGGTGGCTGCCGGGACGGCGCTCCACGGGTCGGTAGCGTTCGCCTTTTCGAAGACGAGGAAGTTGGTGGAGTTGACTCTCGTCATCAGAAGCCACCGGTCATTGGAGCTGAGACCATTCACGATGGCCGTGCCACCACTATCAACGGTCAGACGGGACGAAGGGATTCCCTGCTGGGGGTTGTCCCAATTGAAGTGCGTCTCTGTTCCGTTAGCGCCGCCGCCACCGCCCTGCAAAGCGCCGCCCGAATTGTCGAACAAGCGCGCCATCAGCCCGGCAGCGTTGAAGTTAATCGTGTCGCAAGTTACGTGCACGCTGGCCTGGAAATCACCCGTCAGGATTTTGAATAGATAGGGTCCATCATTGCCTGCGACTCGCCAGCTCCCGCCGGCTGCTCGGACCGACAGAAAACCGCTGGCGGTGATGCCGGAGTCGAGAACGAAAGTTTGTCCTTTCGCCCCCTCGTTACCGGCATTGCTGGTGGGGATGTCGCCGAAATTCAGGTACAAGCCATCCCACGTCGAACCCTGAAGGCCGTTGGCCACATAATCATGGGAGATAGCAAAATTATCGGTAAAGGCTGGAGCGTGCACGGTAACGGTGGCCGTGGGGGCGAAAGTCCCAAAGGTGCCGGTAATCGTGGCCGTGCCGACCGCCAAGGCGCTGACGGTCCCGTCGGTGTTCACCGAAGCGACCGTTGAGTCGCTTGTGGCCCAGGTGGTGTTGACCGTTTGATCAACATTCGATTCTCCCGTGCTGAAGGTGGCCAATAATTTTGCCGCCACCGCGCCTCCGAGCGGCATGTTAGTCGGCGTGAGGCTCAGCTCGACACTCGTGATAATACCGGGGCCGGCAAAACTGTTGGTTGCGGGTGCAGCGGTATTATAGACAGTCGTGGCGCCGCTGCCGGAATATTCGTAAACCGCGACCGAATAGGTCGTGTTGTTGCCGCCCAGATTGGTAACGGTCACGCTGCTGCCAACTCCATTGAAAACGACATATTCGTTCGCTCCTCCCAAGCGGCTGTTGGCATCCCCGAAGGTGGAGTTGGCGGTGTAGGTGACGCCTTGCACCGGGTTATGTTGGATATTCCCTTGCGCTCTCATCACCACCAGGCTGCTGTTGACCGGATTGCCCGGGGTCCACGAAAGGGTGAGTGAACCGCCCGGATTGCTCGCCGTTTTCACCAGGCCGGACGGGGCGGTGGGCATGGCTGGGAAGTTCACATTCGGGCCGCTTAGTTCAAACCCGGCAAAATAAGTTTGCCCCGAGTTTCCGGTGAAGTAGGCATCCTGGATGCCGACCTGCATCGGCACACCGGCCCATTCCGGTCGTGTCAACGTGCCCATGAGGTGCCAAGCGTCTATGTTCGTCCGGTTATAAAAACTGAAGACGTCTCCGACGCGGGTGATTCTCACGCCGTGCGTCGTGTTCAAATCCGCATCGTCTCCTGGAGAAGTGAGATACCCATCGGTATCCGCACCGTTGAGGTCAAACCGGACGTGCTCGCCGATACCAAACTCCTGGAACCGCGTGCAGGTCACGAAGTTCTCAGACTGGTTGAAGGCTGCGCCTGAATTGGTCGCCGCTCGGGCGAGCAACCCCGCAAAGTGGTAATTTGGATTCGGAAACGGAAAGTTCACCTGGACGGCTGCATCGAAGTCGCCGGAGACGAATTTGTAGAGGAAGAAACCGTCATTTCCTGGCGCGGCCCAACTGGTGGCAGTGCTTTGGACAGTCAAAAAACCGGGGAACGACACGTTCGCGTTCGCGATCGCCGTATTTCCGCTGCCATCCCCGCCGTTGTCCGCCAGCGGCACATCGCCGAACCGCAAATAGACGCCATCCCAGTTGGTATCCCCAATGATTCCGTTGGCGACGTAGTCCTGAGAGACATCGAAGTTGTTAATGTAGCCCGCCCCCTGGGATGACAGAACCATTACCAGGAACGACAAGCCGAGGACGATCCCAATGCGCGTCTGCTTCGTTTTCATACGTGAGTTGTGTGGGCAATTTCAGGTCGAGAAATTACGCATAGACCCGACCGCCTGTCTTGGCTTAAATTTACAGCCGAACTGTGAAATCTGACCTACTGGCGGGCTCACAAACTTCCCAGGAAGGAGCCGCGGTTTTTTCCGGGCGGGTTGCCCTTGTCGAGCAGTTATTCGACCACCTTCCGGAGACGGCCTTTTTCCTGAAAGACGTTCTCGGCCGTTACGTGTCTGTCAATCAGTCCCTGGTCGAGCGGTGCGGCCTCCAGGACAAACGGCAGTTGCTGGGACGTCACGTGCGCCAGGTTTTTCCCAAAGAATTGGCGCGGGTTTACAGCGCCCAGGATGAGGCCGTTTTGCGCACCGGGCGCGCGATCATCGAGCATCTTGAGCTGCATTGGTACGCTCGCCGGCGGCCGGGGTGGTGCCTGACCACGAAAGTGCCAGTGCGCGACGACTCCGGGAAGATCATCGGGGTGGTGGGGATTTCGCGCGACCTGAGGGCACCGGGCGACCGCGAGATCATCCCAGCCAGCCTCGCCGGCACACTCGAATACCTGGAAACTCATTTTGAGGCGCAGCTTTCGCCTCACCTTTTGGCGGAACGGGCAGGTCTGCCTGCCGTTCGTTTTGCGCGGTTAATCAAGCGGATCTTTCGTTTGACGCCCAACCAAATGATCATGCAGACGCGGGTGTCGGCAGCGGCCCAGTTGCTCGCCGATACCGACCGATCGATTTCTGAAATCGCGGTCACGTGCGGTTTCTACGACCACAGCGCCCTCACCAAAGCGTTTCGTTCGGCCACAAGCCTCACCCCGACTCAATTCCGCCGCCTGAGGCGCGAGCACTCGCCGTAAAATCATCCTGCCGGTCCGACGTGATGAATTTGACACTCCGGCTGTCATTTCCATCCAAGACGGTCCCGTCGCCATCCGTTACCTTTGCGGGACGACCATGTTCGCATCTCAACAACGTGCGCGCGCCAGGAGAACGACAAGGACTCGGCCCGCCAAAGCCCCGAACCGCGCGTCCGCGACTCGCCGCGTTTCGATAGTCGATTCCCATACGGGTGGCGAACCGACTCGCCTTGTCATTGCCGGCGGCCCCGACCTCGGCGAGGGCAGCGTCGCGGACAAGCTGGACGTTCTGCGCCGTGAATACGACCCATTCCGCGCCGCTGTCGTCAACGAACCGCGCGGTTCAGATGTGATGGTCGGCGCGCTACTGGTCGAGCCGGGCGACAACTCGTGCGACGCCGGCGTCATTTTCTTCAATAACGTTGGGTATCTGGGCATGTGCGGCCACGGCACGATAGGGCTGACGGCCACGCTCGCCCACATGGGGAGGATTAGACCGGGCGGCCACCGGTTTGAAACACCCGTCGGGGTCGTAACCGCGACGCTGGACGAAACCGGGGAGGTGTCCGTAGCCAACGTGCCGAGCTGGCGGGCGAAAAAGGCCGTTGACATCGACGTCCCCGGAATAGGCGTAATCCGGGGCGATGTGGCGTGGGGTGGCAATTGGTTTTTCCTCGTCGAACACCATGACCAGGAACTTAGCCTGACGAATGTCCAGCAACTGACAGATTGGTGCTGGCGTGTCCGGCAGGCAGTGAATGCGCAGGGATTCCCGGAGGTGGACCACATCGAGCTTTTCGGGCCGCCGGTTGCCGCCGCTGCCAATTCGCGGAACTTCGTGCAATGCCCGGGAAAGGCCTACGACCGATCTCCGTGCGGGACCGGCACGAGTGCCAAACTGGCCTGCCTGGCTGCCGACGGGAAGCTGGCCGAGGGTGAAACCTGGGTGCAGGAGAGCGTGATCGGCAGCACGTTTGCCGGCCGCTACCATTGGCTGGAGCGGTCGAAGGGAAAGGTGGCCCCCGTGATTACCGGCACCGCTTATGTGAACGCGGAAGCGACTTTACTGTTGGACGAAAGCGACCCGTTTTGTTGGGGCATCAGAGTGTGAGCCGTTCTCCCGACATCATCATCGTCGGCGCGGGGATTGTGGGTGCGGCGTGCGCGGCGGAATGTGCGCAAAGGGGGATGAAGGTGTTGGTCCTCGACCAGGGACCGATCGGCGGCGGCGCCACCGGGGCGGCCATGGGCCACCTGGTGGTGATGGACGATTCGCCGGCGCAGTTTGCGCTGACCTCTTACTCGCTGCATTTATGGCGTCGGCTCGTGCCCGAATTGCCGCCCGCCGTCGAGTACGACCCTTGCGGCACGCTGTGGGTCGCGGTCGACGAGCAAGAGATGGCGGAAGTCCGACGGAAGGAAGCTTACTACCGCCAGCGCGGCGCGGCGGTCGAGGTGCTCGACGGTCCCGCGGTGGCGAAAGTTGAGCCCAACTTGCGCCGCGAGTTGGCGGGAGGTTTGCGTGTCGCTGAGGATGGGGTTCTCTACCCGCCAGCGGCCGCAGGGTACCTGCTGAAACAGGCGCAAGCCAAAGAAGCCGAGGTACGGATCGGCGTGCAAGTGCGGTCGCTTTTGCGTGAGGGGGGCGTCCTGGTTTCGGATGGCACGAAGATCGCCGCGGCAGTCACGGTGAATGCGGCGGGCTCAAGTTCGCCGACTCTTACGGCCGGTTTGCCGGTCCGCAAACGCAAGGGGCATCTTGTGATCACCGACCGCTACCCGGGCTTTGTCCGCCATCAGATAGTGGAACTGGGCTATTTGAAGAGCGCTCATTCTGTATCGGCCGATTCGGTGGCGTTCAACATTCAACCGCGAAAGGCCGGCCAAATGCTCATCGGATCGTCAAGGCAGTTTGACGCGGAGGGCACGGAAATCAACCGGCCGATTCTCGACCGCATGCTGCGGCGTGCCTTCGAATACCTTCCAGGACTCGAACGGCTTTCGGCAATCCGTTGCTGGGCCGGGCATCGACCGGCGACACCCGACAAGCTGCCTTTTATCGGCCCGAGTCCGGAAAGTGACAAGATATGGCTCGCAACCGGCCACGAAGGACTGGGCATAACCACCTCCCTCGGAACGGCGAGACTGTTGGGGGATTTGCTGATGAACCGGCCAACGGAAATCCCAACTGCGCCTTACTCGCCGGCGCGGCTCGAAAAAAAGCATGGGTGAGAACATGAACATCACCGTAAACGGCCATTCGCTGACTGTGCCAGCGGGAACCATTGTGGCGGCGGCGATCGCGCAGGCCGGCGTACAACGGTTACGGCGGTCTGCCAGCGGGGAACCTCGAACCGCGTTGTGCGGAATGGGTGTATGCTTTGAATGCCGAGTGACCATCAACGGCGATCCGAATTGTCGCAGTTGCCTCACCCTCTGCGAAGACGGCATGGAGGTGCGAACGGATGACTAGCGAACGGCACACTTGCGAGGTCCTGGTCGTCGGGGCCGGTCCCGCCGGCATCACCGCCGCCTGTGTGGCTGGCGAAGCCGGCAAGAGCGTCGCTCTGGTCGACAATTCTCCGTGGCTCGGAGGCCAAATCTGGCGCGGCGAGCAAACCCGGCAAACGCACCAGGAAGCACGGCGTTGGCTGAGGCGTCTGGAAAATTGCGGCGCTCGAATCTTTTCCGGCGCCACCGTCTTCGATGGTTCCGCAACGGGCACGCTCTTCGCCGAAAGCCCGACTGCCATCCTCGAATTCACCTGGCGAAAGCTCATCGTAGCCACCGGGGCGCGTGAAGTGTTGCTTCCATTCCCGGGGTGGACACTGCCGGGAGTAATGGGCGCGGGCGGGTTGCATGCGATGGTGCAAGGCGGGTGGCCGGTGGCCGGAAAGCGGGTGGTGGTGGCCGGCAGCGGGCCTCTCTTGCTGGCTGTGGCGCAAGGCCTGCAGGAACACGGCGCGGACGTTCCGCTGGTTGTGGAGCAGGCGCCGTGGTCGAAGGTCATCGAGTTTGGGGCAGGCCTGCTGCGTTTCCCGACGAAACTCTTGCAGGGGATCGCCACCAGGGCGGCGCTGGGCCAGGTGCGCTATCGCTGCGGCTGTTGGCCCGTAAGAGCGGAAGGGGCGGAGTGGGTCCAGAGCGTTGTTCTGACCAACGGTAAAAGCACTTGGACCGAGCGCTACGACTACCTCGCGTGGGGCTTCCACCTTGTGCCTAATCTCGAGTTACCGCTGCTGCTGGGCTGCGTCACCGCCAACGGTTCAGTTGCAGTCGACGCATTCCAGGAAACCTCGGTCAAAGCCATCTATTGCGCGGGGGAACCGACCGGTGTAGGCGGCGCTGACTCTGCGCTCGTGGAAGGACAAATCGCGGGCCTGGCTGCGGCCGGCAAGACAGAAGAGGCGCGCGCGCTTTTTCGCCGCCGCAATTCCTGGCATCGGTTCAAGGCCGCGCTCAGCACTGCCTTCGCTCTTCGCCCGGAATTGAAGCGCCTGGCAGCCGCCGACACCATCGTGTGCCGTTGCGAGGACGTCCGGCAGGCCGAACTCGCCGGCTTCGCTGACTGGCGGGCGGCGAAACTCCAAACGCGCTGCGGCATGGGTCCATGCCAGGGCCGGGTCTGCGGCGCAGCCACCCATGTGTTGTTCGGCTGGGAACTCGCTTCCGTCCGGCCACCGATATTTCCCGTAAGGACTGGCACGCTACGGGCCGCAGGAACTTGCTTGAAACCACAAAACGAGGATAAATAAAGACTCGACGCCATGACTCTTGAACTCACTCCTAAAGCCATCAAGGCTGCGAGCGCGAAACTCCGCTTTCGCACGCAGGCTTTTATAAACGGCAAATTCGTCAACGCCGATTCCGGCAAGACATTCACTACCGAAAACCCCGCTAACGGGAAGCCGCTGGCGCAAATCGCTGAGTGCGACGCTCCGGACGTGGACCGCACCGTCAAAGCCGCTCGAAAGGCGTTCGAAAGCGGAGTGTGGTCGCGCATGAAACCTGCGGACCGGAAAAAGATTTTGCTCAAGTTCGCGGATCGGCTCGAGGCGAACGCCGGGGAAATCGCGCTGTTGGACTGCCTCGAAGCCGGCAAGCCGATCAGCGACTGCGTGAACATGGATATTCCCGACACGATCCACTGTCTGCGCTGGCACGCGGAGACCATAGACAAGCTTTACGACCGGGTCTCCCCGACTGGCCCAGAGAACCTCGGGTTGGTCATCCGCGAACCGGTTGGGGTGGTCGGCTGCGTTGTGCCATGGAATTTCCCGGCGCAAATGGTGGCGTGGAAAATCGGGCCGGCGTTGGCTACCGGCAACAGCGTCGTGCTCAAGCCCGCCGAGCTCACCTCGTTGAGCGCCCTCCGGATGGCCGAACTCGCCGCCGAGGCCGGTTTGCCGGACGGCGTCCTGAACGTGGTGCCCGGTTTCGGACCCACCGCCGGACGGGCCATTGGCCTGCACATGGACGTAGACATGGTCGCCTTCACGGGTTCAACCGAAGTGGGCCGGTATTTCCTGAAATACGCAGCCGATTCGAACCTCAAGCGCATCATTCTCGAGTGCGGGGGCAAGAGCCCGCAGGTGGTGCTGGGCGACCCGCCAGACCTGGAGGTGGTGGCACAAAACGCGGTGGGCGCTGCGTTTTGGAACATGGGCGAAAACTGCAGTTGCGGGTCGCGTCTTATTGTGCACAAGAAGGTCAAAGACGATCTCGTCGCACGGGTTGCCGGTTTGGCAAAGAGCTGGAAAGTGGGCGATCCTCTCGATCCGGAAACCCGGGTGGGCGCCATGATTGAAAAGCCGCATATGCAAAAGGTCCTCGATTACATCGGTGCCGGAAACGAAGCGGGCGCGAGGCTGGTGATGGGCGGCCGGCGCACCCTGGAAAAGAGCGGCGGCTATTTCGTTGAGGTAACGATCTTCGATGAGGTCAAGAACCAGATGAAAATCGCGCGGGAAGAGATCTTCGGCCCCGTCCTGTCGGTCATCCCGTTCGCGAAGGAGGAGGAAGCAATCGCCATTGCCAATGATACGAATTACGGGCTGGCCGCCTCGCTTTATACGCGCGACCTCAACACTGCCCATCGCGTCGCGCGGGCAATTCGCGCCGGTACCGTTTCGGTGAACTGTTTCTCCGAAGGCGATATCACGACGCCGTTCGGTGGCTTCAAGGAGTCCGGCTTCGGCGGCCGCGATAAATCCGTTTGGGCCCATGAACAATACACCGAACTGAAAACCATCTGGATGCAATTGGCATAGGAGCCCCCCAAGCGCACTTGATCTATCGCGAATAGGACAGCACTGAGGACGGGGCGCGTTGGGACGAATGCGAAACCCGAAATCCGAAACCCGAAATCCGAAATCCGAAAACGCTTGTGGCCCAGCACCGTGGTGGGTCGTGCTGGGTCGGGTGGGGTCGGGCGGGGTCGGAATGGAGGGGGAAAGGCTGAAGGCTGAAGGCTAAGGGCTAAAGGCTGAAGGCTGAAGGGGGGAAAGCCGAAGGGAGTTGAGAGTTGAGAGTTGAGAGTTGAGGGACGAATATTGAAACGCTGAAATGCTGAAAGGGGAAATCGGGAAGGGCGGAGCGGGGAGGGGCCGCCAAAAGGCACAAAACGGGCAAAGACGCAGGAGGATTGGGAAAACGTCGGCGGTAAAGCTTTGGGTGTTGGGAGAGTGACGTTAACGGCAAGGATGAGCGGTGACGAGGAGCGCGTCACCAACGCCCGAATGCAAAGCGAATGACATCGCGCTCTTCGTCAACGGCTCAATCCGGCCCTCAGGAGAGCTTCTTCAAGATGGTCTTCGCGAGAAACTCCTTGATCTCGCGGTGCCGGGGAACCGGCTGCGCCATGCGGGTGCGCGGATTTTGGTACCAGTCGTGTTTCCCTCCATGTCGAATGAGAACGCATCCCATCTCCTCGATTTTCTGCACGAGGTCCCGGCGCTTCACGCCACCTCCAACTCAGCCACCTTTCGAACCGCCGGAATGTGCCCGCCCGACAAATCGGCGTACAGATCCCGCAGATGCTCTTGAAGATCCTGCAGGGACTCGCCTTGGGTCATGTAATCCGGATACTCCTCGAGGTAACCAAGCCAGAACTCGCCATCCTGCCAATATACGTACCGAAGGCCTTTCATGGCATCAAATTACTGTCTCGCCGGAGCCCGGGCAACGAATTGTTTTGGCCGAACGCCAAAACTGAGCGATACGAGCGGCTGAGGGTGCCCGCGTTGCCAACCAGCGCGGTCCGCCCGCATTCGCTGCAGTGATCTTGGGTTTGGCGTTCATCCTGGTGCAAGCCTCAGCGTCTCACAGGGCCAATAGGGTGGAACCGGCCAAAAACCGCCAGCGACAGCTCCATGCCGAGGGCTCCTGCCAGCCCCGCAGGTGCGAGAATGGGAAGAGCCTCCCACATGGAGCGCGGAGAAAAGTGGACCAGCAGGAGGAACCCAATCACCCAGATGGGGATCGCTCCGGCGAGACAGCACCACAGTCGGCTCAGCCATGGGATCTCCGAGTAGCCCTCGCAGTGCGGACACAAGTATGGTGTCCAGCGGAAGGAGGTGAAGAGCCGCCAGAGGCTGATTCGCCGATTACAATGTGGACATTCGCGCATACTCTTAGCGCTTCACATCACCGGCGGCGGGGCACCGATGTCCAAAGTAAAAACTACGAGACCACCCGCCGACCTGTGAATGTGCTGGTTATCTCCCGCGTTTGGGTTGTTGAATGACCTCATCCAGCGTCGGAACACCCCACTCGTTCGTGTTGTGAGTGGTTTCAAGGTGAGCGATCGCATCGACAATCTTTCGATCCAGTTCGGTTTCTCTCAGGTCGGCGCTGCCCCCCGTGCCCCGTCCATATTCCTTCCGGTAATCGCGTACTCTCACCAACAGGTTGTAATGCGAACGGTCTATCAGGCTCGGATATTTGCCGCTCATCTCGGCCAATTTCGCCGCGGAAAAATCCATCTCCCGGTCGAGGAGCGCCGCCAAGTGGCGGTTCTTGGGGGAGTCAGATGGGGAAGATTTGGATGGAGTGTTGAATTTCAACTCAGGCGTTGTCGCCGCCCGAGAGTTTCAGGTAATTTGGGCGGTGTTCGGAGAAACACGACGACGAGGTAATTGTTAGGGAAAAACATTTCGAGACGGGACAAACCACGGAATACACAGAATACACGGAAAGAGGAAAGAACCATGAGTAAATTGACCCTGGAACAGGGAACGGTTTGTGATCGGAACTCCAGCGCCAACCGTCGAATCAGGCGCAGCCCGGCTTTCCCGTTTCCGTGTATTCCGTGTATTCCGTGGTTGCGGTCGCCTTTGAAGTGGCTGGTCTGAGGCTGCGCCTCGCTGGCCGATCCGGATTGTAGGCGACGAGGTAACGAGTTGATTCCCCCACCACTCCACCACCCCAATACTCCATCACCCCAACACTCGCTCTCTTTCTGATTCTATGCGCTCCACTCGACCCTCACAGCAGGCGCCCCGCGCGGCCTTCCGCGGCGTCTTCTCCGCCCTGGTCACGCCCATGACTGAAGACCAGGAAATCGACTACAAGAAACTGGGTGACTTCGCCGATCATCTCATCCGCAAGGGCGTGCATGGCCTGGTGCCGCTCGGCAGCACGGGCGAGTATTACGCGCTGTCGAGCGATGAACGCGAGCGGGTGCTGCGGGTCACGCTCGAAGCCGCAGCGCGTCAGGTGCCGGTGCTCGCGGGCACGAACGCCGGTTCGACTCGCGACGTGGTCACCTACTCCAAACAGGCTGAGACCCTGGGCTGCGCCGGTGTGATGCTGGCCGCTCCTTATTATTCCTTGCCGCGGCTGGATGAACTCTATGCCCATTTCCGCGCGGTCAACGACGCGATCGGGATTCCGATCATGCTCTACAATTACCCGGGCCGGACGGGAGTGGACATGCCGCCGGATTTTGTGGAGAAGCTGGCCGGGCTGAGGAATGTCAGATACATCAAGGAAAGCACCGGCGAGATGCCGAGGATCACGGAGTTGCTGCGGCGATGCGGCGACCGGCTCGGCGTGTTCTGCGGGTGCGACACGATTGCGTTGGAGAGCTTGATGGTGGGGGCCACCGGTTGGGTCGGAGGAGTGGTGAACGTGCTGCCGGCGTCGCATGTGAAGCTCTACGAACTGGCGGTCGTGAGGAAGGACTACGACGCGGCGCGGAAGCTGTTTTTGGAGATCCTGCCCGTTTTGGAATTAATGGAAGGCGGCGGCAAATACACGCAGTGGGTGAAGACCGGGTGCGGACTCACGGGACACGATTGTGGGCCGCCGCGACAGCCCTTACGCCCCGCAACGAAATCAGAGCGCGCGCGCTTGAGGGAGGCCCTTGCCCAAACCCGAGAGTTCAAATCTATGACTCGATGAATTGCAGGCGTAGAATGAACAGCAAGCCCTCATCCAGTTGGGTTCCGATTTTGACAGCGGGAATTTTGCTCATGCCCACCTTGTCTCCAGCCGCCCCCGTCCAACCCGCTATTCCCGACGCCGCCCGTCCCCTGCCCTTCTCGGCCGTGCGTTTGACGGGCGGGCCGCTCAAACACGCGCAGGACCTGGATCGCGAGTATCTGCTCAAGCTCGAGCCGGACCGCATGCTCGCCTACTTTCGGGTGCGCGCGGGACTCGATCCAAAAGCCAAAGGCTATGGCGGCTGGGACGGCGACGGCAAAAACCTCACCGGCCACATCCTTGGCCATTATCTCTCGGCAGTGAGCCTGATGTGGGCCGCCACCGGCGACGAGCGTTTCAAGCAGCGCGCCGATTACATTGTCGACGAACTCGCAGAAGTCCAAAAAGCTAACGGCGATGGCTACCTCGGCGCGCTGGCCAACGGCAAAGAACGCTTTGCGGAGGTTGCGAAAGGCGACATTCGGTCGGGCGGCTTCGATCTGAATGGCTTGTGGTCGCCCTGGTATGTTTTGCACAAGGACTACGCCGGATTGCGCGACGCTTACCGGTTCACGGGAAACCAGACGGCGCTGGAGCTTGAGATCAAATTTGCCGCCTGGGCGGAGTCGGTCCTCGCCAACCTCAACGACGCCCAGATCCAAAAGATGCTCAACACCGAGTTCGGGGGGATGAACGAAGTGCTGGTCCAGCTTTATGCCGACACTGGCGACACCCGCTGGCTGAAATTATCGCGCCGTTTCGAACATAAAGCCGTGCTGGACCCCCTTAAACGCCACCAGGACAAACTCGGCGGCCTTCACGGCAACACGCAGGTGCCCAAACTCCTCGGCTCACTCGAGCGTTTCGCGCTCACCGGCGACCCCGGCGATGGCTTCGCCGCCGGCTTTTTCTGGGACACGGTCGTCCAGCACCACACTTACGCGACGGGCGGCCACGGCAAGGATGAGTATTTCGGCCCACCCGACAAGCTGAGCGACCGCGTGGACGGCCGGACCGCCGAAACCTGCAACGTTTACAATATGTTGAAGCTGACACGCCGGCTGTTCGCGCTGCGCCCGGATCCCTGGTATGCCGAATTCGAAGAACGGGCGCTGTTCAACCATATCCTGGCTTCCATCGATCCTGAGGACGGCCGGACCTGCTACATGGTCCCCGTCGGCCGCGGCGTGCAACACGAATACCAGGACATGTTCCGCGGTTTCACCTGTTGCGTCGGCTCGGGCATGGAAAGTCACGCGCTGCATGGTGACGGTATCTTTTATGAATCCGAGGGCTCGCCCGCCATTCGGGAGCGGGTCGGTTCCTCGATCTCGGCGACTGGCGGGGACGGCCGCACGCAGGAGGCCGTTCTTCCGCGCCTCTGGGTCAACCTCTACGTCCCCTGCACCGCCGAATGGCAATCCGCCGGCGTAAGCTTGTCCATGGAAACCACATTCCCCGAAGGCGATTCCGCAAAACTGACACTGCGGCTGGGCCCTCCCAAGCAACTCACAATCTGCCTGCGCCGCCCCGCCTGGGCCGGCGACGGCTTTGCCGTCACGGTGAACGGCAGAGAGGTAAAGGATCTCCCGCGCCCTCTCTCGTTCGTCACGCTGACCCGCGAGTGGAAAAACGCGGATACCATCGAAATCACCTTGCCCAAAACGCTCCGGCTCGAGCCCTTGCCCGACAATCCGCGTCGCGCCGCGATTATGTGGGGGCCGCTGGCGCTGGCCGGCGACCTCGGCCCGGAAGGCGGTTTTCAGGCCTGGAAACCGGGAGCGGTCCCTGTCCTTGTCGCCGCCGAACAACCCATCGCCGAGTGGCTGAAGCCAGTCGATGGGAAGCCGGGTGCTTTCCGCACCGCCGGTGTGGGCCGCGACAAAGACGTCGACCTGGTTCCGTTCTACCGTCTCCACCGCCGCACCTACGCTGTCTATTGGGACCTGTTCACGCCGCCGGAGTGGGAAAAGAAAGCCGCCGAATACGCTGCCGAACAGCAGCGCCAGGCGCGGCTGGCACAGGCCACGGTTGCCTTCGTCCAGCCCGGTGAGATGCAGCCCGAGCGGGATTTTAACATGCAAGGCGAGCGCACGTCCGCCGACCGCGTGATGGGCCGTCCGGGTCGCCGTGGCAGCCGCTGGTTTTCTTTCGATCTCCCCGTCGAGCCAGCGCGGCCGATGGTGCTGGTGGTGACTTACTACAAAGACGAGTGGCGGAAGCGCACGTTCGACATCCTCGTCGATGGCCAGCGCGTGGGTCAGCAGGTCATCGAACAGCGCGGGGCGCCGCAGTTCTTTGACGTCGAATATGCCGTGCCCAAAGAACTCATCCAGGGCAAGAACAAAGTCACCGTCCGATTCGAAGCGACGAATGGCAATGAGATCGGCGCTGTCTTCGGCATCCGCGTGGTCCGCGCCGACGCCGAGAGGGGACTCCTGCCGGGAGCCAATCGCGAGCGGTAACAGCCTGAGGAATTGAACAGAAGAGAGCCAAGCAAACGAAGACAGCGATGACGGGCAGCTCACCAGCTCGCTCGGCTACACTTCCGGCGGCACGAGCAGTAATATTAAGGAAATTAAGAAGTTGATAAAGCCACACTGCAACGATCACGCTTGGTCACTTCGACCACTTTAATGCGCTCGCCTATACCATCAAGGACATGGAGCGTGAGCTCCACGTTGGGTGCTCTGCTTCTGTTAGTTCCCGGCTGCTCGCCGGATTTCATGCAGTCGCGCGAGCAGCAAGCTGTAGTCGTCTCAATGGCGGCCGAACCTCAGAGTACCAACGCATGCGCCGTCACAATCACGATTGCGAACAAGGGCGCAAAGAGCCTTGAATTTGACGAAGACGACCTACCATGGCATATCACGGGCGAGGCTATTACAATTGCGTTGGTTGTGGAGGACGGGTTGCTCAAAACGCCCCTTTTGCGCATTCCGATGATTGTCGATACTGTCGTTGCACCGCCGCTGATTCTTGAGCCGGGCGAAGTGAGATCAAAGCAACTGCATCTCGACCAGTATTACGAGGGACTTCGCTCTGCCCTGTTGCGCCATGATGTGACCGTGCTGTGGGTGTACAGACCATGCCCAAAATGGTCCCACCCGTTGGAGCCCGTCAGTGGAGCAGTCACCCTGCACCGCACAAAGTGAAGGTATACGAACACGAGACGGTCGAAGAGTGTCGCCCAACTAATACTGTGACAAGGAAACTTCGATACAAATCGCCTCCTCTCCCTAACCCTCTCCTCCAAAGGAGGAGAGGGAATCTCAGCAGGCGCCTTGTAAGGGAACATCCTTGGCAGCGTTCTAGCACGGACTGCCACACTGCATGCAATGCGGTTCTTGTCGACCTCGAGATCACAGCACCCCCAGTGAGCAGGCTCAATACCCGTGGGACCAGGGTCCTGATCTGGATCTTGACGAGTGCCTAATGGATCGCCACGTTCTGGACGGTTCCTGAGATTGTATGGCAACGGCTCGGCATCACAGTGAATCTCATACAATCATTCTGCGGGTTCCTCTTCGGGAAACGTTCCACCCGGTTGAGGTGGCTCGCGTTCGCTCCCGCTCTGGTTGGCATGCTCTTTCTGCTGCTCTCGATCGAGTATGCCGGCCTGTTCGGTTCCTCACTCTATATCCTGATTATCCTCTTCAGCGCGGCGTACGTGCTTCGGCCGACTGTTGTGCTTTGGATTCCACTCTTCGGATGGTTTGCATATTACACTATAGAAACCGCCTTGCATCCGGACCGTCTTACAAAGAGTGACTGGATCATCTTTGTGTCGCTGGGGTTGGCACCAGCCGTTTCGTTGTTACTGGCATGGCCGCGCAAGAACGAAACATGAAGAAGTGCCTGATGGGGATGACGTCAAGCGCAATGAGAACCCGATTCGACTGGAATTGGGATTACCTCCACGCCGAACCTACCACTGCATGCCGATCCCGGGCGCTGCGGCAGAGTAGGTGGTTTTGTGACTATCCCTCGGGACAACACGCATCTCGATGACATCCATCAAAAGATTTCTGCGCGTAAACGCCGCGGCGTGTGCCGGCATCGGAGCGTTCTGGGCCGCAATCGCAATCGCAGATGCTAAGGTTGACGCTCCAGCTATCCTCACTCAGATCTGCCATCTCAGCCTGTTAATCTGGATAGCAGGGCTCCCCATCTTGAATGCAGTTGCATTCCGCAGAGCAGTCGATCAGACCGGCTGGCGCGCGACAGTGGCCGCGGCTATCTTGGCGTTAATATTCGCTTACGTCGGCTTGATCGGCATCATGGAGCTCAAGATCGCACTTGGCGGGCACAAGTAAGGGGTTGCGATGATGACGCGCAGTTCAACAGCTTGCTCGGTACGCTTCCGGCGGCAGCCCCGTTGCGAACGAGCAGCTCGGATTCGGCACGACGGAGGATGGAACATTCACCCCGTGAGATAAGCCTATGGCCACTTTTGGAACAGAGCCACGGCCGATCTCGCCCACTCGGACAACAACGCAAAACGCGCAGACGCACTATGGCGAAAAAGAAAATTATCGGGATTCTCACCGCCGGGGGAGACAGCCCCGGGTTGAATGCGGCAATTCGCGGCGTCGGCAAGGCCGCGCTGGGGTTTTACGGGATGGAACTCGTTGGCTTTCGGGACGGATTCCGCGGCCTGGCTGAGAGGCACACCGTCGCCCTCGAAAAGACCGCGCTGTCGGGCATCCTGACGATCGGAGGAACTATCCTGGGGACCAGCCGGGACAAGCCGCACCGGATGGAATTCGACGGACAGGTCCGCGACATGACGAAGGAAATCGTCAAGAACTACAAGCGCGAGGACCTGGGCGCGCTGGTCTGCCTGGGCGGCGGGGGCACACAGAAGAATGCGCTGCGCTTGGCGGAGCAAGGGTTAAACGTCATTACCCTGCCGAAGACCATCGACAACGACGTCGCCATGACCGACGCGACTTTCGGCTTTGACACCGCCCTGGGGATCGCAACGGAGGCGATTGACCGTTTGCACAGCACCGCCCACAGCCACCATCGAATTGTCGTGGCCGAGATCATGGGTCACCGCGCGGGTTGGTTGGCCCTCGGGGCGGGCATTGCGGGAGGCGCCGACGTGATTTTGATTCCGGAGATCCCCTACGACATCAGCCAAATCGCCCAAGCCATCGGCCGCCGCAGCAAATGCGGTTCGAACTTCAGCATCGTGGCGGTGGCCGAAGGCGCGCTGAGCAAGGAAGATGCCCGCGCGCTCAAGGCCGCCGAGCAGAAGAAACAAAAGGCCCGCAGCAAGATGGAAAAACAAGCCGCGCGGCTGGAACTCGAAGCGCTCGAGGCGAAACATGCCGGCAACACGCTTCGGCTGGCCCGCCAACTCGAGGAGCTCACGAGCCTGGAATCGAGAGTCACCATCCTCGGCTATGTTCAGCGCGGCGGCACTCCGTCCGCCGCGGACCGGTTGCTTGCGACCCGGCTCGGTACCACCTGTGCCGACCTCATTGCCGATGGTGTCTTCGGGGTAATGGTTGCCGCTCGCGGGGACGGCGCGGAACCGGTGCCGCTGGAGAAGGTCGCCGGCAAAACCAAAACTGTGCCTTTAGACCACCCCTGGGTCGACAGCGCCCGACGCGTTGGCACGTGCCTCGGCGACTGAGGAAAGCACGCTTTCTTCATTCCTTTGCCTTCATTCCCCTGCGCAACCGGCTCGCTTTTACTCGCACGGACTCTTTGGCAAGTAGAGAAACAATCTCACCTGTGCGATTTGTCCCTGTATGCATTGCCCGGTCCACCGGATTAGCTGTGTTGTCGAGGCGCTTCGATTTCCTGGTTGGCCACGTATACTCTTATCGGTCCTCTCAAGCCTGGCGCTGTTGGATTGTATGGCGGGTCAGGGGGCTGATTACTGGGCGATAGAGGATCCCCACGAACGTGAACAATTGCCACTGTACCAGGTGATTCCAGCGGCCCGGCCCGAAGAGCTGACTCCGGCGAATGGGTCTCCCAAACGGGAAACTTATCTGACATGGGAACGCTCGCACGGCGACAACGGCGGAACCCGCTATTCGGCGTTGACGCAGATCAATCGGCAGAATGTGTCACGCCTGCAGGTAGCCTGGATCTACCACTCGATGGACGCCAGCAACAATATCCAATGCAATCCCATCATTGTTCATGGCGTGCTGTTCGCGCCCACGCCTGGCAAAAACGTGGTCGCTTTGAATGCCGCGACCGGGAAGGAACTCTGGCGATTCAGTCCCGGCGCACGCCCGGCCTTCCGGGGACTGATTTATTGGCCGGGCGGCGGTGGTGCCACGGAGCGGGTGTGCTTTTGCGCGGGCGCTTATCTGCATGCGCTGGATCCCAAGACCGGCAGGCCCTTGGCTGATTTTGGCGAGGGTGGCAAAACCCGGCTGCCCGGCGTGGTCCAGGGCGATTTTGGCGCGGCGACGGCTGCTCCGGCCATCTTTCAGCGCATCATCGTGGTGCCTGGTTTTGAAAAGGACGTCTGGGGTTTCGATGTGGTTACGGGCAAGTACCTCTGGACCTTCCACACAGTCCCTCAGCCAGGCGAGTTCGGTTACGAAACCTGGGACAACACTGAAAGCTACGCTGCGAATGCCTGGGCCGGCATGGCGATGGATGAAGTGCGTGGCATAGCCTACATCTCGACGGCCTCTCCGAAACCGAATTTCATCGGCGTCCGCCATCGCGGCCAGAACCTTTTCGCGAATTGCGTGATTGCTCTGGATGCACGCACCGGGAAGCGGCTCTGGCATTTCCAGGAAATCCGGCATGACATCTGGGACCTGGATGTGTCCGCGCCGCCGTGCCTGGGTACGATTACCCGCGATGGCCGACGAGTCGATGTTGTCGCGACAGTCACGAAAATCGGCAACACGCTGCTGCTGGATCGCGTGAGCGGCAAACCGATCTTCCCGTTCCGCCTGCGCCGCGCTCCGACCAGCGATGTGCCCGGCGAACAGACCTGGCCATACCAGCCTGACCCGGAATTGCCCCAGCCGTTTTCCAAGCTCGAATACACGGAGGCAGACCTGACGCAGCGCACACCCGAAGCGGCGGAATTCGCGCGGAGCCGGTTTCTCGGCATGCGCACCGGCCGGTTCAGGCCGCCCATGGAAGGCCGTCCCACGTTGTACTTCGGCGTGGATGGCGGCGCCGAGTGGAGCGGGGCCTGTATCGACATCGAAACCGGCCACCTTTATGTCACCGCCAACCACATGGGCTGGGCCATCTCCTTGTTTCGTGATGATGACCCGCCCGACGATCCGCGCGCGCCCAAAACTGCCGGGCGTTTGGCCTACGAGGCCAATTGTGCGTCGTGTCATGCGACCAACCGCCTCGGGGTCGGCACGGCTCCCAATCTGCGCGGGTTGCGCCACCGGTTCACCGACGAGGCGCTCCTCCGCCAGATTCGGGAAGGCAAGAACGCCATGCCGGCCAATCCGCAGTTGAGCGAGGACGATCTGAAGGCACTGGTGAACTTTCTGCTGCTCAGGGATTGCGGGCCGCTTCCCGAACTGCCCAAAACCGAACGCCCGGCGTACAGTTCAACCGGTTACCCGAAGTTCTACGACCAGGACGGCTACCCGGCCAATAAACCGCCGTGGGGCACACTGAACTGCCTGGATCTGAACACCGGCAAGTTGTTGTGGAAGGTTCCCCTCGGCGAGTACCCCGAGCTGACTGCGCGAGGCCTCAAGCCTACCGGCACCGAGAACTATGGCGGAGCCATCGTCACCGCCGGTGGCTTGGTGTTTTGCGCCGGAACCCGGGACAACAAAATTCGCGCGTTCGACAAGGAAACCGGTCAGGAACTGTGGTCGGCCCAACTGCCCTGGACCGGAAGCGCCCCGCCCGCCACCTACGAAGTCAACGGTCGCCAGTTCGTTGTGATCGCGTCAACCGGTGGCAACAAGCTCGGCACTCCTTACGGCGACGCCTACGTCGCTTTTGCGCTGCCAAAGTAAGGATTACGAGCGGGGACATGCCGCTCCCTATTTTCCTCATCGCGACTCTCAGATCCTCACGGCGGAGGGTAAGCCATAGAAAGGGCCGATGCTTCGGTTTGATATTCACGGATGCTGCGGCCAGGCACCTCCCGGCGCCGGACCTGCACCAGGTTACGCCAGGCTACAGTGATTTTGCGCGGGCGTGCTTGCTGATAGCGTTTGCGCCTTTTATGCCTTCAGGCGGCCTCCCAGCCTATCACCGTTTCCCCAATGTTACGGGCGGCACTGAATTCCTAAGGAATGGAAAGCAACCAGCGACCCTCAAACTCATCGAAGGTATTAGTGCTACGGGCCATGGAGGCAGCGGCAGCCTGGCCGTCCTTCCCCAGGCTGGGGAGGACAGCGCGAGCCCGGCCGGAGGCTGGAAGTTTTCTGCGTTGGGCAATATTGACGAGCTGCGGTATAGCCGGGGCGGCGTTGGTCCCGAGCTTTATCAGTATGGCGTATGCATCGCGCGAAAGCTGCTCTTGCCGGAAGAGATGAGATCTGTGCCCCTGGGTGAAGTTGTTCATGAAACTGGAATAGCTGACTTTGCTTGGCAGCCGGTTCAGGGCGCGCATCATCAGGTCCCCCTCACTCGCAAATTCCAGCCTTTGGATTAGGAGAGGCAAGTTGTTTGTACCCAGGATGAGCAGTGCTTCGGTCGCCTCCGGGAGATCGCCCTTCCGGAGCCACTGGCCCATGGTTAGGCCCTTATATGTAGGTTCCCTATCTCTCCAGGAGCCGAGAAGGAAACAGAGAGCCATCGCTCCGATAGCCACGGAGAAGAATTTCACGAACTTCCCCATGGGGACAATTTATCGGGCTGGCTGAGAGTCAGCAACTCGGAAGCAGGGCCGACTGCGATTCGGACAAGGCTGTGGACAAAGTCGTAGCGCAGATTTGTAATCTGCCGTAGCGCAGGTTTTTGACCTGCAGGGCGCCCAGTCGTTTCGGTGCTCTGCCGATTGAAAATCGGCGATACGGCAGATTACAAATCTGCGCTACACGACAGGGACTTATCGCGACTTTGTTATTGGCCATGCAACGCGGACCCTCACGGACCGTCGTGAGAGAGTTTGTGGGGAAAATGGATCATCGCTTTAAGCAATGACGGCTAAAATTTATCGATTAGCCGCCGGGGAAGTCTTTTCATAAGCTGGTGAGCGTTGGGACGCCCTGGTGCATGTTTGGTGTGACGCGGTGAAGTGACAGAAGCCGTGTTCGTGCGCACATGCGGGGGATGCCTTGGGGCTCGCGCGGCGGCGCGGTTGACCTTCGTGACTCCGGGGGCCTGAGGTTCGGAGCAGTTCGGTTGCGGCAAACGCTATGAACGAACAGGACGAACTCGCAGATCTAAAGGCGCAGCAGCGGCGATTGGAACAGGAGTTGGGATCTATTTCGCTCCGGCTGAGCCGGCTCGAACGGCGCCTCAACGCAGCGCAGGCAGATCGCCAGGAAGCTATTGGAGCGCGGGACCTTACCCCGTCGCAGGAGGCCGGTGCTGAAACCAACGTGGTGGCGGAAGCTGTCGCGCTTGAGAAACCGCTTGTAGCGGCGGCGGTCGAGGCCGCTCGGCTCCCAGCACCAGGAGCGGTACCACCTATTATCTCCGAAATGGCCGCCCCTCAGACCGCAACCGGGGCAACGCCGTCACTACCTCAGCCTAAGGCTCGAGCGGAAGCGCCCGCATCGGTGACAGCCGCGGGTATCCCCGCTGTGGCCGAACCGGCCGGGGTCGCCTTTGAGAAAACCGAAGCCCAAGTTCCGCACCGTCCGGCAAAGCCAGAAAAGTCGCTGGAACTGCGGCTGGGAACATACTGGGCGCCGCGAGTCGGAATCGTCGTGTTGCTGACCGGGTTGGTCTTTATCGGCAACCTGGCTTACCAGAGGGTGGGGGCACTGGGAAAAGTGTTAATGCTGTATGCGGCGAGCGGTGTGCTGCTGGGCGCCGGCTCCTGGTGGCAGCAGAACGGCAAAGCCGCACTAAAGAACTATGCCCAGGTGCTGTTTGCGGGTGGCCTGGCGGCGCTCTACTTCACGACGTACGCCGCGCATCACCTTGAATCCCTGCGCGTCATCCAAAGTGCGCGGCTCGACGGCGTGCTATTGCTGGGCTGCGCGGGCTTCATGGTGTGGACGGCGGACCGGTGGCGCTCGGAGATCCTGGCGGTCTTTGGGGTCGGCCTGGCGTACTACAGTTGCGTGATGACGCGGGTAGGCTATTTCACCTTGTACTCGAACCTGCTGCTGACCATTGCCGCCGTTGTTTTTCTTGTGCGGAACCGGTGGGTGGCACTGTCATTCGGCAGCCTGGTGGCCAGCTACGCCGCGTATGGTTTCTGGCGGTTCTTCAGCGGCAGCCACTGGCATTGGGCTTCACCGGCGGAGGGTTTGTGGTTCGGCACTTATTTCCTGTTCAGTTACTGGGCTGTGTTCACTGCAGGCGTGTTCCTGTCCAAGGAACACAGATTCGCCGGAGAGACCCGGGCGGCGTTCCTGACCCTGAACAACGGCGCAATGTTTGCCCTGTTTGTGCTGACCATGCTCCAGGTGAGCACCGGGGGCTTCTGGAAATTCTGCCTCGCGTATGGCGGCGTGCTGCTGGCGCTGGCGCTAACCGCAGGCCGCGTGCTGGTCAAAGAACCGCTCGCTAAAAACGCTTATCTAACGCAGGGATTGCTGTTGGTCACAATCGGTTTCATTTCGAAGTTCGCAGGACTGCAGTTGGGACTGATCCTGGCCGCTGAAAGCGTTGTTTTGCTCCAACTCGCTTATCAGAAGAAAGTATTCCTGGCGGCTTACAACTTGAAGAGCCTGGTCCTGCTGGTAGCGGCGTACATTGTAGCGGCACTGGGCGTGGGCTGGGGAATCGACGGGATGCGCCAGTTTGAGCCCGCAAGTTGGTACCTCGGGTGTGGGCTAGGTGCCCTCATGCTGGTGAACACGCTGATTGCGCACCGGCGGTCGCAGTTGGGCGAAAATGCCGTGCTGCGGCCGCAGGTCGCGTATTTTGTCGTGCTCGCGCTCACCGCCTGGTGGGCCACAACATGGAACCAGTCGGCCCGGGAACATTTTCCGCTGGTGCTGGCGTGCGAAGGCGCGTTGTTTGCGCTTTCGATATACCTCATCGGGATTTTTGAGCTGTGCTTTTTCGGCCTGGTCTATTTGCTGATCGGAGAGGTGGCGTGGGGCGTGGCGGTGTTCGGTCCCGGATTCTGGCCGGCCTGGTGGAACCCGGTGGCGATGCTGGTCATCGCGATGGGGATTAGCTATTGGTGGCAACGACAACATGTCAGCCCGCTGCGGGCGCGCAAGGACGACCCTTGGCCCGCACTGGACAAGATGCCTGCGGCGGGCAAGAACCTGGTATTGCTGGCCGTCGCCTGGTTGGGCGCGACGTTGGCGGGGGGTGGTGCGATCCTTAACGCCGGGCTTGAACACGAGAGACTTTTCTGCCTCCCGCTTGCGCTGGGGGCGATGGCTTTGGGCGACGCGCTGCTCGCCGCACGACGGGAGCAGGCGGCGACGGCGACGGTGCGCTTACAGCCGGGTTTTTCAACGGCGGTCGCGCTGCTGATCTGGCTGGCGGTAACGTGGCAGCACACGGAGCGAGTGAACTTTGCGTTGGTGCTGGCGGGCGAAGGTCTGCTGCTCACGCTGTCTATCTACCTGCTGCGCGTCCGCGAGGTGCCGCTGCTAAGCCAGGGCTATCTGGTGCTGGCGCAACTGGCCTGGGTATTCACGTGGCTCGATCGCAAAATGAGCATCCCCTGGTGGAACCCGCTGCTGTTGATCGGCCTGACGCTATTGTTGAGCCATTGGTGGCAGAAGCAAAAGGTCCTGCCGCTCGCGGCCAACGCGTTACGGTTCTGGCAAGGCATGTATGCGCTGGCGATCGTGGGTGTAATCTACTTTTGGCTGGGACAGACCGTCGGAACCGAGGTTTGGCTGGCTCTAACGGGTCTATTGGCCGTGGGCCTGACGATCTATGCCGTGGCGACACGCGCGTGGCTGCTGGGAGCTTGCGCGCAACTGTTCAACCTTGCGAGCCTGGCGGAATTCGCGCGGCAGCTCTCGGAGGGGCACCCAGCGTGGCACCTGGCGTTGGCACCGATGGCCTCTCTCGCCCTGCTGTCCTGGGGTACCGAGCGTTGGTACGGTTCGCGCCCGGGCGCCGAGTCGCGCGTTCGCGATCCGCTCCTGAAGCTGGCGGTGCTGTATCGCTGGGTGGCGCTGATCATGGTGATCGCCTGGGTTTGGGAATACATCCCTTCAAAAGAACGGATTTGGGTCCTTTCGGCGCTCGGGTTGGCGGCGTTTGCGTTCGCGGGGTGGAAGCGGAGCGGTGAGGCGTTGCTGTTCGTAACGGTGTTTACTGTGCTGGCACTGACGTTGTTCTGGGCTGCGTGGCAACACCGGATGCCGGTTTACTGGGGGGACCTTGTCGCGCCGCTGGCGCTTCTGTCGGAACAGCAGGCCGCCAAGCGCCTGTCGGATCGATACCGCTTTGATGCGAGGATTCACGGTGCGATTATCTTTATCGGCGGTCTCAGCGTGTGGATTTTCTGCACCAGGTGGGTGATGGATGTGGCCAGCGGTTTCTACCTGACCGCGAGCTGGTCGTTGCTGGCGCTCGCCTTTTTCACCTGCGGTATCGTTGTGCGAGAGCGCGTCTACCGGTGGCTGGGATTGGGGCTCCTGGCCTGCGCGCTGGGACGGATCGTCATCTTCGATGTTTGGAAACTGGAAACGCTTTATCGGATCCTGAGCTTCATGGCGCTCGGGATCGTGCTGCTGGTGCTGGGGTTTGTTTACAGCAAATACCAGGAGAAGATTAAGGAGTGGTTGTAAGCGTTTGCCATTTTTCAACACCCGAACCGACCACGGATTTGTTCGAACTCGACCGTCGTCACCTCGTCGCCACGCTTCGGGCGATTCACGGGAGGAGTACTTTCAGCGCCCGAGGCTGAACCTGGAATCGGGCCGGGGTGCTTCCGATCAAATCACCGTCAGCGGCGACTTCGACCGGAGTTTCGGTTTCAATTGAGACCGAAAGCGCGGTTTGGTAGCGGACTTTAGGGTGGCTGATGTGGGTGCCCCGCAGCAGTTTGGGCAAGTGCCGCAAGGTTTCCCACCAGCCCACGGCTTCGATCAGATTCACGTTCAACCGGCCGTCGTCCAAGCGCGCGCCCGGAGCAATTCTCATCCCTCCGCCGAAGGTCTCACCATTGTTGGCGCAAGCGAACGCGAACCGGTTGCGGACTGCTTGGCCGTCGCAAGTGATTCGCATCAGAGGAGTGCGAAAATCCCGCAAGGCGAGGAGCAGTCCCGCAATGTAGGCCAGCCGCTGCCCGCATACTTTTTTCAAGCGCGGCGTGGTGCGCCTGAGTAACTCGCTGGTGATGCCGACCGAGGCAAAGAGAAGCGCATGGCGGACGGCTTCGGTCCCATTGACTCGGCATTGGACCTCGATCAGATCGAGCGCCCGTGTCGTCCCGGCAAGCAGCGCTCGCAACGCTTCCGGCTCATTCCGAATGCCGGCCGCGCGCGCGATGTCGTTGCCGGTGCCAAATGGCACAATGCCGAGTGCCGCCTCCGCGCTTCCGCTCTCGCGCATCCCGTTCACCACCTCGAACACGGTGCCGTCCCCGCCGACGGCAACGAGGAGATCGTGAGCAGCCGCCATTTGACGAGCGGCAGCGCGAGCATCCCCCGCACACCCACAAATAGCTTCGGTCCAACTCAGGCCCTGCCGTCGCAGTTCAGCTCCAAAACGCTGCCATCGCCGGGTGGTTCGTCGCCCCGCCGCCGGACTGATAATACAAGCCATGCGCCTGTTCATTGATTTTGCAGTGGATCCGTTAATCCGCCTGGGACAGACTTGGACTCTCAAGCCAAATGGCAAAAGTCCCGCTGGTTGTCCACCTAATTTGGCACGCTCGCTTCCAGGCGCATTTTGAATCTTGCATTCAACGGAGATCTGTGGAACAACTCCGTGCATAACCCTGTGGCCCGAATTTCGGCATTAGCCTGAACACATATATGAGCCGGGCAATCGATCATCTCGGAAGTTGGAATCAACCACGTGAACTCATTGCCCGCCCCATGAAGCGGGCGAGCCGGCGGACCAGAGCCGCCGAACGTTGCTCTAACTAGTCCAAATTCCCCTTTAATGTCCTTCAGCAATAAACCAAACGAAATATGATCGCGACTATGAAAACCTCGAGATTCGCCAAACCGTTCTGCAGAACCCTATCCGGTGTTCTCCTTCCAGCCTTGCTTTTGGCGGCCACCGCCCCGCCGTCGCGGGCCGGCGTTTCGCTCAGGCTCGGGTACGACGGTATAACCGGCGACCGCGTCAGTGACCTGACCAGCAATCCTGCTTTCCCCAGCTCCCCGACCGGTTTCGATGTGCTGACTAACGGCCTGGTGATCCCGATGAACATCGCCAACGACTACGGCTCGTTCGTCCGGGGTTTCATCGAAGCGCCGCAAACCGGCACCTATACTTTTTGGATCGCCGGCGTGGACAGCGGCGAGTTCTGGCTCAGCCCGAGCGAGAACCCGGCGGGCAAAATACTCGTGGCCCAGAACGGTTTTGTGGCGGCCCGAGGGCCCAACGATTGGTTCCTCGATCCCAGCCAGAGATCGGCCCCCATCTCGCTTGTGCGTGGCCAGAAATACTACTTCGAAATGCTGCACAAAGAGGACGCCCACGGAACTTATGATAGCTGCTCAGCCGCCTGGACCCTGCCCGACGGCACTTTCCAGGGGCCAATACCCTCGGCCAACATCTGGCCTTTCCCGGTGGATTTGGCCGACCCCTCCTATCCGCCCCAGAACAAGGCCCCGCAGGTTCTGGATACCTACAACGGAACTGTGGTTGATGCTCTCCCCTCGATCGCCGTGGCGCCGGACGGCGGGACGGCGGACCTGACCGTCACGGTGGAGGCCACGCAGCCCGCTACCGTCCAATGGTCCAGCAATGGTGTAGCGATCCCTGACGCGAACCTTCTCTCCTACCACATCTCAAAGGTCACCTCGGCAATTGATGGTACGGTTTACACCGTCACAATCCAGAACGCCCTAGGCCAAGCCACCGCCAGCACGACCCTGTCGGTCCAGCCGGAGCCGGTCGCCCCGACCCTGGTAGATGCCCTCAGCCTCGCCAACACTGCCGGCGACATCGCGGTTGTCTTCTCCAAACCGGTCGATCCTGTCACCGCCACCGCGACGGGCAATTATTCCTTCAGCCCCACCGTCGCCATCAACGGCGCCAGGATGGGCGCCTCTCCAAATACGGTTCTGCTGCAAACCGCCGGCCTGAGCGTCGGCACCGCCTACACGCTGGCGGTGAGCAACGTCCGCGACCGCACTTCCGCGGCCAATGTCATCCTCCCAGGCAGCTCCGTGCCCATCGAGCAATATCTGGCCAACTGGTATCGGCTGGACGAGAGCACCGGGGCAACCTCAGGGGATTCCTCCGGCAACAGCCTGAACGGCACGTTGGTGAACGATGTCCTCCCCGGTTACGCCGGTCAGGTCCTCAAGAGTGTCAAATTCCAGGGCGTCACAGGTGGGCACGTCGCCCTGCCTTCGGGTTTTTCGGACTTCACTACCAACGGGATGACCGTCAGCTTATGGGTCTATCCCACCTCCGAAAGCAGCACGGCGTTGTGGGCCCGGTTCATCGACTTTGCCAACGGCCCTGCCAACAACAATATTCTGTTCGCGCGCACGGCCGATGCGAACCAGGTGACCTTCGAGGTTTATCAAGGGGGCACAACCGGCGGAAAGGTTACATCTCCGCTTGGTTCGCTGATCGTCAACCAATGGCAGCATTGGGCGGCAACCATGGATGTGGGCGGGATTGTGGTCATTTACCGGAACGGCGTACCGGTTGTCACAGGCAACACCGGCGTGCCGAATGTGGTCACTCGGAACAACAATTATCTTGGCCGCAGCAATTGGACGGGCGACGGCTACTATGCGGGTGAGATGGACGATGTGCGAATCTACAACCGCGTCCTGGATCCCGCAGCGGTCGCTGTGCTCGCCAACGGCGGCGGACCGGATGACACCGATGCCTCCGTGCCGGTCGTCTCGGCAACCGCGACCGTTCCCTCCACCGCGCTGAAAAACACTCCGCCGGGGGTCTTTACGATCACCCGTTCCGGCGCCACGACCGCCGCCCTGACCGTCAATTACGCCCTCGGCGGCACAGCAACGAATGGCATGGCTTACAACACCCTGTCCGGTTCGGTTGTCATCCCGGCCGGCGCCAATTCCGCGCAGGTGCTCGTGACGCCTATAGACTTCTCTTTCCAGGGGCCGCAGCAAACCGTGGTCCTCACCGTCACTGGGTCGACTGCCTACGCCATCGCCGTCGCGGATGGCGGCACCGTCACGATCCAGAACAACGACGTCGCACCGTCCGCCATCGCGGCCACCACGGACAATGGGCTTGGCGGCGCGGCCACTACGGTGGATGTCTGGTTCGCCTCGGGCGTGACCGCCCCGTCGGCGACTACGCTGGCCAACTACACGTTGATCAACGCGCCCGGCGTGAGCATCAGCGGCGCCTCGCTGTTAAACCGCAACTTGCGGGTCGTGCTGGCCGTCTCCGGGACGATCCCGGCAGGCGCGCAGGTGGGCGTCACCAACGTGCTCGACGCCGGCGGAAATTCCGCCTCCGCCCAAATCCCGATTCGCTTGCGGCTGGCGCCGATCAACCTCGTCGCTAATGTGTATCATTCTCCGGATAACAACCGGCCGGCTTGCTTTACTCTCGCCACCGACGGCATCGTCGACAGCTTCAATAACGCCGCTGGATTCGACACCTGGAGCGGCGGTGGGCAACCCAGTGAGTTCGTGGGCCTGGTCTACGATTATAACCAGGATTTCGAGGTCGTGCGAGTGGACCTGGGCAATCAATTCGGCGATGGCGGGAGCTGGGCGGTCCAGCCTAAACTCTACATCCTGAAGAACCCGGTGGATAGCAACCAGACCCGGCCGGAAACCGATCCCACTGATTGGGCCGAGGTGCCTGCCCCGCTGATCAGCGGGAGCCAGTTCCATGTGGCCATCGATCCCAATCCGTCGCCCAACACCCCCATCGTGTTCAACCTCTCAGGGCTGAGCGCCTCTCAGCGTAACGGCTATGGTTGGGCCGTTGGCGGCGTCAAGGGCAGCGGTTCGGCTGACTTCATTTCCATCAGCGAAGTGGCCTCTTATGGCACCGCCGGCAGCACCCTGGCGTTCGCATTCGCAGGCGGGCCGAGCAACGTCACCGTGACCGCAGGCCAACGCGCCAAGTTCTCGGTTGTGGCGCAGAGCACCATGCCGCTGACCTATCAGTGGCTCAAGAGCGGCAACCCCATCGCCGATGCCACCGCCACCTTCTACGGGACCCCGCCGGCGCTGCTGACCGACAACGGCGCTACGTTTGCAGCGTCAGTGGGGGTTGGCGGCATCACCACTACTAACAGTCCTCCGGCCACGTTGACCGTGCTGGCTCGCCCCACTCCGCAGATCGTCGCCGCAACCTATGACCCCAGCAACCTGGTCGTGGAAGTATGGTTCAACGGGAGCACGGAGCCCAGCTCGACGCTAAACTCGGTCAATTATACTCTCAATGCTCCATCGGTTACCATCGCAACACTGGCGCAGGAAGCCCAGGGCTGCGGTGCTGCTTTGACCTTGTCGGGACCGGTAACGGTCGCTAATCCCACGGTCGCGGTGAGCGGCGTCATGGACCTGGACGGGAACACGATCCCCGCCCAAACCGTCCCCATCCTCCCGCTGGTCAGCGGCGCCACCAACGTGGTCGCCAACGCGTATCAGCAGGGTCGCGCGGCGGCCCTGGCGCGCTCCACGGACGGCGTCGTCATTAACGATGCCAACGTCACCACCTGGACCACTTGGGACGGCACCTCCGGGCACAGTGACTTTGTCGGCCTCGGCTACTCGGAGCCCCAGGTGTTTGGCATGGTCAAGGTGGACCTCGGGTGGCAGTTCTTCGACGGTGGCGATTGGAGCGCCCAGCCGACGATCTTCATCCTCAAAAACCCGATCGACACCAACATGAAGTGGCCCGAGACCGACCCGCTGGACTGGATCGCGGTGCCGGCGTCACTGGTGAGTGCGAATATCTTCGATATGACCGTTGACCAACCGGTTGACACGGTGCCCTTGATCAACAGCCCGATTGTGTTCGATCTCTCCCACCTGCCATTGGCGGCGCGGACCGGTTGGGGCTGGGCCATGGGCGGTGTCCCGGGCAACGGTCCGGTCGCCCAGTTTGTGTCAATTGCCGAAGCCCGCGCTTTCGGTGTTGCCGCCAGCACGGTTCTTGTTGGTATGGGGAGCTTGCCCCAGATCCTGCTGGACATCACGCCCTCGTCGGTCTATCTGCCCTCGGGTTCACCCCTTACCCTCTCCGTACCGTTGGTAGTGGGCAGCGCCCCGCTCAATTATCAGTGGCAGCAGAACGGGATAAATCTCAGCGATAGTGCCCGTGTCACCGGTTCGCAAACCGCCACGCTGCGGTTTGCCCCCACGGCGCTCAGCGACTCGGGTGATTATCGCCTGATCGTGGCCAATGGTCTTGGGTCGGCAACCAGCGCCGTGGCCCATGTGACTATCGCCTCGCCCATCACCTTCAACGGGAATGGGGCGGGTTGGACACTCAGCACGATCACGACCAACGTGCCGATCGCCAACAATGTCCTTACGCTCACCGATGGCGGCTTAGGCGAAGCGCGCAGTTGCTTCTCTGATTACCCGCTGTTCATCGGCAAATTCACCGCCTCGTTCACTTACCGGGACATTGGCGGTGGCGGGGCGGATGGCGCAGTATTCGCCATCCAGAACTCGCCGATGGGCCACACCGCCCTCGGTGGCGCCGGCGGGGGCCTGGGCTTCGCTGGCATCACTCCGAGCGTCGGGCTGGAGATGAACATCTATGGTCCCAACACCGTCGGAATTGCTCTGCGAAACAACGGCGTAACCGGCGGCCCGTACACCGCGACTCCGCCGGTCAACCTTGCCAGCGGCAACCCGATTAACTTCACCATCAATTACGATGGAACAACGGCGTCCCTGACCATGACGGACACCGTCGCCGCCACCTCGTTCAGCGGCTCCTTCCCGGTCGATATTCCTTCCCTCGTGGGCGGCAGTACCGCCTTTGTTGGCTTCACCGGGGCCTCCGGCGGCGTGGCGTCCTACCAGCAGATCAGCAACTTCATGTTCGCCAATGAGGTCACAGCGCAACCCACCCTTTCCGTGCAGCGGGGAGCAGGGAACACCGTGTTGCTGACCTGGCCGGCGTCGGCGACAGGCTTCATCCTGCAGCAGACGTCCGATTTGACGAGCGGCAACTGGAGCCAGACCCCGGGCACCCCCATCCTTGTCGGAGGCCAATACCAACTCTCGGTGACCACATCCGGCGGCCCGCTGTTCTATCGGCTAAAACTGTAGCCTGGGTATTGCCCGGTAGGGCGAGCACTCCGTTGCGCGCCACCGCCTGCACGAGCGTGCGATTCTGCTGCATTGCCGGCGCGCAGCGGAGAGTGCGCGCCCTGCTCCGTAGCGCCATCAGCCGTTCGAGAATGGCCTTTTTATGATCGCCTTTGACGTGTATCTGAATGGTGGCAAGGTGTGCACCGCTGGCAGCAATGACCTCACTGAGCTATCAGCGGCTGTCTACCTTTTCCCGAGACGCCACCGGCGTGACAACCAAGGCTTGAATCTGGCGGTTTCTGGCGTTGCATCCACCCCAGAGGAGTTCTTTGAGTGGGCGCACCGCCAGTTGCGCATCGGCGACAAGGTAGAGATCGAGATTGTCGAGTCCCCCACCTCGGACAAGGCTCGTCGCCGTCTTCGCCCAGCTCAGCGCCACGTTCGCCAGTGAGAATGGCAGCCTCACCAGGCGGACGGAACGGGCGCAGAAAACGAATAGCGGCCTGACTGGATTCTGTAGCGCACTGCTCCCGGCTCGCTCGGGCCGAGAAGATCGACGCCGGGAGCGCTTGTTGCCAGGCTTCGGCCCTCTCTCACTGCCTTTGGGTTGGTGGCCGGCACGTAGACGGTGGCTGTAGTGTTCGGCGGGACACGCACGTCGAGTTTGAAGGTGCCGTCCTCTATCCGCCACTCGCTGGAGATCGTCCCGTGGATCGAATCATAGCTCCCTCTGGCCCACGTCAAACCGGCACAGCACCGCGGGTGGACGATGAAATGCTTGTAGCCCGGCGCGGCATCGTCGGGATTGATCCCCGCGACGTTTCGCCAGATCCATTCCCCCACCGCGCCGAACGCCCAATGGTTGAACGAGTTCATGCCCGCATCCTGGAAACCGCGCCCTTTGACATAGCCGTCCCATCGCTCCCAGATGGTTGTGGCGCCATTATCGATCATGTAGAGCCAGGAGGGAAAGGACCGGTTTGTCAGGAGTCCCCAGGCAGTGCCCTGGTAACCATTAGCAGTAAGTTCCAGCATCGCCCGGTGCGTCGTCTGGATGCCGGTGGAAAGGTGACCGCTGTATTGGCTGATATTGTTGACCAGGTGCTGAGCGGCTTTTGTTCGCAACTCGGCAGGCAACAGGCCAAAGTTCAACGCCAGCGCGTACCCCGCCTGGGTGTCGCCTTCGATCCGGCCATCGGGCTTAACGAACTTTTCGTTGAACACGGCTTTAATCCGTTGCGCCAGGTCCCTGTAACGCCGCGCGTCGTCCTTTCGCCCGATTATCTCAGCCATGCGGGCGACCAGTTCGGTTGAATGCGCAAAAAAAGCGGTGGCGAAGACTTCCTTGGGCACACTGCCGCCCTTGGCCGGCCAGTCTTTTTGCTTCACCCAGTCGCCGTTCAGCCAATCGTTGTAATCGTTGCCGCGGCCCTTCGCCCAAATCAAATCCGGGTTTAAGCGGTGGATGTAGTCGACCCAACGACGGGCGGCGTCGAAATGCTCAACGAGCAGACGAGTGTCGGCGTAATTCTGGTACATTCGCCAGGGCACAATGACGCCGGCATCGCCCCAGGCGGGCACCCCCGTAAACGACGCGTTCGGGTCTCCCGGGTGCGGCGCATAATCCGGAAACCGGCCGTCGTCGACCTGGTCATCCCGAACGTCCTGGAGCCACTTGGTCAGGAAGGCCGCCATGTCCATGTTGAAGATCGCCGTTTGGGAAAAGGCCTGGATGTCGCCCATCCAGCCGAAACGCTCGTCGCGCTGCGGACAATCGGTCGGCGAACTCATCAGGTTCGCGCGTTGTGTCCAAAGAATGTTCCACATGAGCTGGTTGATCGCGGGATGAGAACACTCGAAGCGACCCGTCTCCGGCGCGGCGGAATGGAAGACTCGTCCCACAACCGAATCGAGCCGAGGCTTCTCGCTCAGGCCGGTCAACTCCACGTAGCGGAAGCCGTGGTAGGTGAAGTGCGGCTCGAAAGTCTCCAGGCCATCGCCGCGCAAGGTGAAGCGAACGATCTGGGGAGCCCCCCGCAGGTTTGCGGTATAAACCGTGCCGTCCTCGTTGATCATCTCGGCGTGCCGTATCGTCACCGTGGTCCCCGCAGCCCCTTTCAATTTGAGTCGACACCAACCCACCATGTTTTGCCCGAGATCAAACACGTAAACTCCCGGCTTGGGCTCAGCCATCGAAACCGGCTTCAACTCCCTGCTGACCCGGATCGGCTCGTTGCGCTGCCAGACAAGTCGTCCGGACTCGGCCTCCAGAACCCTCGCCGGCTTCCAGGCTGCGGAGTCAAAGCCCGGTCGGTCCCAACCCGGTTGCTCCAGCCGTGCATCATACGTTTCGCCGTCGTAAATCCCCGCCGCGCGGATCGGGCCTTCGGTCGAGGTCTGCCACGAACCATCCGTAACGACGACCTGTTTGCGACCATTGGCGAAATCGATTTCGACTTGCAGCAGCAAGCGCGGAAAGCTGCCGTAGGCATTTCCGGGAATCCCCATCAGCCGCCCCATGTACCATCCCTCCCCCACCATTGCGCCCAAGGCGTTTTCCCCTGGGTGGACGAGGCGCGTCACGTCGTAAACCTGATACTGGATGCGTTTGCCATAGCTTGTCCATTCCGGCGCCAAAATGTTCTCCCCCACTCGCCACCCATTGAGCCTCAACTCATAAACGCCCAGCCCCGTAACATACGCGGTCGCTTGCCTGACCTTGCAGTCGAGGCTGAACCCCTTGCGGGAAAGAATCGCGGGTTTGGAAACGAGGGCGGTCGAGGCTTGAGGTTGCGTGCGTCCGTCCACCAGTTTGTTCCGGGACCATCCGCCGCTCTCGATCGAGTCCCGAGCCGTGACCGCCGCCCCACGCGCGATGTTGGTGCCGTGGCTTAGCACCTCCATCTCTGCCAGCGCCAGGCCGTAATCGTTGCCACTCCGCACCCGAAGCCGTGTAGCCTCCAGCCGAACATGGCGCGCCACGGTTGGCGCGATTGTGAACGCTGGCGCGTTCGTGCCAGGGTTAGGCTGGTCTGCTTGCGTTTGGTCCACCACCACTCGCGCATCGGAGAAATCTGCCCGCTCCGCCACTTCGATCTTGAAACGCAGCGGGAACAAAAAGCCCGGCGTGTCCGGCTGCCAATCATAGGGCCGCGCCGGAAACAGGCGAAACCCCTCCAGCGTTCGGGAGTCGCCCAAATCGATTGCCACCCACTTCACCTCGTCCGCCGATGTGGCCAGCTCGCTGTGATAACCGTTGTGCGGGCCGCCCGCCGCTCCGCTCTGCGCTTCCGCGGCCGACGCCGCGTCCGCGATCCACTTCGCCTGCCAGTCCCGCGCCTCCAGCAAACCCATCGTCCAACTGGCGGGTTCGCTCCAGGACGTCGCCTTCCGTCCGTGATCCCAAACGCGCACTTTCCAGTAACAGGCCGTCCGTGAACACAAGGTCCGCCCTTCGTAAGCGACCTGCGCAGTCTGATCGGATTCGACCCGCCCGGTATCCCACAGATCACCGTGATTTTCCCGCAGCAGTTCCCGGCTCGAAGCCACCAGCACCTGGAAAGCCGTTTGTCTTTCTCCGCGCCGATCGGATTCCAATTCCCAACTTAGACGGGGTTTCGCCACATCCAGGCCGCGAGGCTCGGAAAGATACTCGCACCGCAGGTGGCCCACCTCGAGACCTTGCGCGGCCCCCCCGAGCAACATCAACGCGATTGCATAACACAGGCTGGTTTTCTCGATCATACGATTATCGCGGGCGACGGTTAAGTGCAGGCGCCTGGCTTTGCGCGTCTTGCTCGATTAGAACCCGGGGCAACTCCATCTCCGGACGCCACTCCCTCCAGTGCTTGGTTCGGCGCGAAGCTCACCTGGCGTCCTCATCCTTGTCCAGCCGGCGGCGTGCCCTCAACGGGTCAAAAGGCGAGACCGGCGAATGAGCATACTCCCGAGTGCCGCCGTCATCTGGGCCAACCAACTCAACGCGAACCAGGCTGACGTCGTCGCGGCAATGGTCAATAAAATACGCGGCAGCCTCGTCTTGCGACTCTGCCGTTAACTCGTCGTAATACATCTTGCCGCCATGCTTCCAATGCATGCCAAAAATGTAGCTCTGCCACATACGTCACCTACGCCGAA
>DATDCV010000325.1:0-8027 GCA_036524155.1 Verrucomicrobiia bacterium | reverse complement strand
GTGGCTTTGGTGACCGACGCGCGTTTTTCCGGCCTGTCCACCGGCGCGTGCATCGGCCACGTGGGTCCGGAAGGATTGGCGGGCGGGCCGATCGGGAAACTGATTGAAGGCGACACTATCCGCATCGTTATCGACCGCCGGCGCCACACCGGCGCCGTGGACCTTGTCGGCGAAGGCGAGCGAAGGTTCACGCCCGAGGCCGGTGCGGAGGTGCTTGCCCGGCGGGCGACGCGAAAGGATCTATCTCCCAACACAGCATTGCCCGCGGACACGCGGTTGTGGGCCGCGCTGCAACTGGCATGCGGCGGGACCTGGGCCGGGTGCGTGTATGATTCGGAGCGGATCGTGACATTGCTTGCGGCGGGTAGGGCTGCTGAGAAGTGACCCCGTGGGTAGCGAAACTCCGTAACCGGGAGCCACCCCGACTTCCACTGCCGACTTATCGCCGCCGTGAAACCGCGGGTTGGTAGCTCCCCCCGGAGCTGGCAAGAGGTGCAGCGCCGGCGCGCTCCCGGATCACCCCTTGCGCGCGGGTCTGACCGTTAATCCCGGCGCGGTCGTCGGTAAGGTTCCCACCACCCTCATAGTTCATGACAGTGGCATCGCGCGCGCCAACAGCAGGCGGACTTGGCAGGCTGCGCACCATCATAACCGTTTCTTTACACGACGGCGGCAAAAGAAGAGCGGTCGCGGTAAGTGTCCAGGCATGCCATATCGCCCTTATTAGCCCCGGGGTGCGGGGCCCTTCGGACGGTTCTGTTTCCGCCGAACTCCGATTGCCAAATGTGGCGATCTGATTATAAAAATGCGGCCAATCAGGTTGTCTGCTCAGTCGCGCCCGGCCGGCCCGCAGGAGGGGCGGCCCCAGCCCATAACAATAACACGGCTAATCGTGTACGTAAGATAAGATACCATGGTACATCATTTGCCGCCTGGTGGCAAGAAATGTAAAGTGAAAAGCAACCTAGGAAAAGCCTAGGGGGGGACGTTGACTACTGTAGCGCTCGTGGATCGGAGCTGGTGCGAGCCGTGTGGATCACGGGGCGCCCGGTTAGCCAGCAAGACCACACGTGAGCGGGCGCAACAACTAACAAAGTATCGATATGCATAATACAAGAAAACCCACGCCAGGGTGTCGCCTGGCGCTGGCGGCAGTAATGATGGCTACGGCACTAAACGCCGGGGCCGCAACGACGGTTTTGGCTCCCCAGATCGTGTCCCGGCCAGTGACGCCCGGTGACAAGGCCGTGTACGGGCTGGCTTCGAGCCTTGAGGTTTCGGGCGGACTCAATACGGTCGGTGTCGGCACACCGATTTATCTGGAGGCGGAGGTCAGCAGTACGATCGCCGCTTCGAGTATTACCAATGTTACCTGGACGCTGACCAGCACGCCGCCGGGTTCGGCGGCCAGCCTGACCACCAGCCCTTTGGGAACCAATGTGCCTGTGTACGAGCCGTCGGACCGCTCGGTCTATCAAGTGGCCTCCCGCACGCTCCTGCGGCCGGATGTCCGCGGGCAGTACACGGTGGCGGCCTCGATCGGCATCTCCAGCGGCGGCACCACCAACCTCACCAAAACGTTTACGGCCGGGACGTATATGGGAGTCAACACCTGTAAGCTCTGTCATAGCGGCAGCAGCGAGGCGCCGGACATGTGGGACTTCTGGAAGTTGACCGGCCACTCGATGATCTTCTCCAACGGCATCAATGGCTACCTGGGCCACTACAGCCAGTCCTGCCTGGCGTGCCACACGGCTGGCTACGATGTCAACACCAACGCCGTCAATGGCGGGTTTGACGATATCATGGCGCAAACCGGCTGGACGTTCCCGGCGGTCCAGGGCGCGACCAACTGGGACGCCATGCCCGCGTCACTCCGGAATGTCGCCAACATTCAGTGCGAAAACTGCCATGGGCCGGGCAGCGAGCACGCCTACTCGCTCGGAGACACCAGCAAGATCACCGCTACGCGGGCCTCGGGCGACTGCAACCAGTGCCACGACGCCCCCACTCACCACATCAAGGGCACCGAGTGGTATGTCTCGGGCCACGCCAACACGACGCGATCTCCCTCGGGACCGACTCGCCTGGCTTGCGTCGGGTGCCACACTTCCGACGGTTTCATCGCGAGAATCGAGGGCGCGTCGAGCACCAACACCACCTACTCGGCCATCGGCTGCCAAACCTGCCACGAACCTCACGGCCAGACCATCCCGGCGGGCAACGAGCACCTGCTGCGGGTCCTGGGGTCAGTGACGCTCCCGGACGGCACCACGGTCACGAACGCGGGCGCCGGTGCCCTGTGCATCCAATGCCACCACGTCCGCAACGGTGGGGCTGAAACCCAGTTGGCAAATTATCCGATTGGACGACCGACGTGGCTCGGCGGCTCGAGCTTTGGTGTGCACGACGGCCCGCAGGGGGACATGCTCGAAGGCGCCAACGCCTTCACCTACGGGAAGGCCATCCCCAGCTCGGCGCACCGCTTTGCCGTTCAGGACGCTTGCGTCGGCTGTCATATGCAGACCGTGGGCATCGGCGACCCGGCGTTCCTTAAAGCCGGCGGCCATACCTTCGGCATGACTTACACCACGGTCAGCGGCGGCGTCACGACCACCGTGGACAAGGTCGATGCCTGCGTTCAGTGTCACGGCCCGATCGATTCCTTCGATATGGTGCGCGACGACTACAACGGCGACGGTGTCATCGAAGGCGTCCAGGTCGAAGTCCAGCATCTGCTGGATAAGCTGTCGCCCCTGCTGCCGAGCTCTGCTTACGTGGCCAGCGGCAACTACATTGCGGATGGCCTGGTGAAGTCCAGCGTCTCGTTCAAGACCAACTGGCCGGCGAAGTTCCTGAAAGCTGGCTACAACTGGCAATTCGTCAAGAACGACGGCAGCTTTGGCGTCCACAATGCTCCTTTCGCCGTCGGCTTGCTTAAGGCCTCGATCGCTGACCTCACCGGCGACAGCAACAACGACGGTTTGGCTGACTCGTGGCAAATCCAGTACTTCGGCTCGGCGACCAGCCCGAGCGCGGCTCCCAACGCCACGCCAGCCGGTGACGGCGTTCCCAACTGGCTCAAGTACGCGCTGGGCCTCAACCCGACCGTGCCCGGCATCGCCATTCAAGATGTGCCCGGCGGCATCGTGTGGGCGAACGGTTCCACGCTCGGCAACTCCTCGGCGACCAACACGGTCCAAATCTATACGGCCGCGGAGGTCGCGTTCAACACGGAGGCCGGCAAGACCTACCAGTTGCAGGCCATTTCGTCGCTCGACGGCGGCTGGCACAATGTCGGCGCGCCCATTACCGGTGACGGCAAGGCCTTCAGCTACGTGACACCGACCCGGCAAAACGTCCAACAATACTACCGCGTCCAGACTCTGCAGTAGTTTCGTCCGAAAATCCGGAGACTGAACTGTTTCAGTCCGACAGACCCCTTCGCGACGGCGCGGAGGGGTTTTTGTTGTCCGATAGGTCCTCGGTCCCACTGACCATTTTTTGCGCACGTTTGGCGGAAAAGGGTCAGGCACCGGCCGAATTATAAGCCGGCCTTTGCCTGGCTTACCTGGCGGCAAACATCTCTTTTTTTGTGGATCATTAACGAATAGATTTATAATCAAACATATTTATAAGAAATGATTTTGCGCGTGTTGCGTGCGCAGTCACAAAATATGTAAAGAGAATAGCAACGAAGGATAAGCAACTATAGCTAGTCCTAATAGAGTAGTCGCCGTGAGTCCGGTTGGAAATGTCTGAATTGAGGCGTCTGGTTTGGTCCAGGTCGTCGTGGCTTGGGTTCGAGACCAAAACCTCCAACAGTCGACAAAGCACGTGCAAAACCCGATGAAAGTATGATAAATCGCAAACCAAACAACCTAGCCCCATTGTGCCTCCCGGCCATGGCGGCATTCGTCACGGCGGCCGCGCTGAGCGCGGGAGCCGCCACAGCCTTGAACCCGCAGGTCGTCTCGCGTCCGCTGACGCCCGGGGACAAGACTATTTACAAACTGGCTTCAAGCCTGGAAGTTTCCGGCGGGCTCAACACCGTAGGGGTGGGCACGCCGATTTACCTGGAGGCCGAAGTGAACATCAACTTCCCCGCTGCGGATATTACCAGTGTCGACTGGGCGATCACCGGCAAGCCTTCGAGCTCGCAAGCGACTTTGACGGATAACCCGCTGGGCACAAACGTGCCCATTTCTGACCTGGTAGGCCGTTCCGAATACCAAGTGGCATCCCGTACGCTCCTGCGCCCGGACGTAACCGGCCAATACACGGTGACCGCCACGATTGCCACCTCGAGCAGCGGCACGACCAATATCACGAAGACATTCACGGTTGGCACTTACATGGGTCTTAACACCTGCAAGCTTTGCCACAGCGGCAGCGCCAACGTGCCGGACAAATTTGACCTTTGGAAGTTGACGGGTCACTCGATGATCTTCTCCAACGGCGTCAACGGTTACCTGGGCCACTACGGCGCGAATTGCCTCTCGTGTCACACGGTTGGGTACAACGCGAATACCAATGCCGTCAACGGCGGGTTTGACGATATCGCGAAGCAGGTCGGCTGGACTTTCCCCGCCGTCCAGGTGCCCACGAATTGGGCCGCGATGCCGGCTTCCTTGCAGAATGTCGCGAACATCCAGTGCGAAAACTGCCATGGACCAGGCAGCGAGCATGCCTTCTCGCTGGGCGATCCCACCAAGATCTCGGCCACCGTGGCCGCGAGCGACTGCAATCAGTGCCATGACGCGCCCACTCACCATTTCAAGACGGCCGAGTGGAACAACTCCAGGCACGCGGTGGCCGTCGAAGAGACTGAATCGGGTTGCGCGCGCTGTCACAGCGCCCAAGGCTTCATCAACTACGCGAGCGGTAAGCCGGCGGTCGCGACGCCTTACGAAGTGATCAACTGCACGACTTGTCATGAACCTCACGATGCCACCAACCCGCACCAGGTCCGCAAGGTCTCGGCGGTAACGCTGATGGACAAGAAGACCACGATCACCGAGGGCGGTGCCGGTCTGCTGTGCATGAACTGCCATATGAGCCGACGCGACGCGACGAACTACGTGGAAATCACAGCCGGCAGCAACCGCTTCGGGCCGCATCACGGGCCTCAGGCGGACATGCTCGTCGGAGCAAACGGCATGAACTATGGCAAGGACATCCCCAGCTCTGCGCACAAAGACATCGTTGAGGACGCGTGCGTCACCTGCCACATGCAGGACGCTGAAACCAGCTCAGCCTTCACCCACGCTGGCGGCCACACCTTCACGATGAAGTGGGACTCCGGCACGAACGTGGTGGAGATGACGGAAGCCTGCGTTAAATGCCACGGCGAGATTGAAGGGTTTAACTTCAAGCGCCAGGACTACGACGGCAATGGCATCGTTGAAGGCGTGCAGACGGAGGTCAAAGGACTGCTGAGCAAGCTTGCGATCATGCTCCCGCCGGTGGGCGTGCCGAAGCCGAATCACTCTCCTTCCAACCTGTCCATCAATTCGAGTTGGACCCGGCCGCAGTTGCGCGCCGCGTATGACTACCTGTTCGTGGTCGAAGACGGCAGCTACGGCATCCACAACCTGAGTTACGCAGTTGGCCTGCTCAAGACCGCTATTGCCGACCTGAGTGGTGACGCCAACAGCGACGGCCTGGCCGATTGGTGGCAGATCCAGTACTTCGGCTCCGCCGACAACCCGAGCGCCGCCCCCAATGCCACCCCGGCGGGCGACGGCGTTCCGAACTGGCTGAAATTCGGATTGGGCCTCAACCCGATGGTGCCCGGTGCGGTAGTGCCCGGCGGAGTAGTCTGGGTAAACGGCACGACCATCGGCGACTCCTCGGCAACCAACACCGTCCAGATCTACACCGCGGCGGAAGTCGCGTTCAACACGGAGGCCGGCAAGAGCTACCAACTCCAGGCCATCTCGTCGCTTGGCGGCGGCTGGCAAAACATCGGCACGCCGATCACCGGCGACGGCAAAGCGTTCAGCTACACGACCCCGACGCGGCAGAATGTCCAGCAGTATTACCGGGTTGTGACGTTGCAGTAACCAGGTCGTAGAATCGAAGGCTGAACAGTAACGGTTTTGCACTCCCCTCCGCGTTCGCGCGGAGGGGTTTTTGTTTGCTCTTCGGAGCCCGACAAACTGGGAATCTGATATTGCAGATTGTGGGAGAGGGGCGTTCGCCCCACTTTGTCCTCCACTTTGTCCCTCACTTTGTCCTGCCCGCGGCCGAAAAGTGGGAGACAAAGTGGGAGACAAAGTGGGAGACAAAGTGAACGACAAAGTGAACGACAAAGTGAACGACAAAGTGAACGACCGAGTGGAGGGGTAAAACTCCCCAACATCCAGTGATTGGGCCTCGCAGACCGGACGGATTTGTTGGCTTGGGGAACGACCCGACCTGCGCGCTTACGGCGTGGCTGATTTGAGTCGTTTAAAAGCCTCGATCTGCGCGTCAGCCCTGGCCGCCACGTCTTTGAGCTTCGCCATCTGCTCGCTCTGGATTTGCAGCAAGCGCTTCCGGGCGGCTTGCTGCTCCGCGTCGGATTTGTTTTGAGCGTCGGCCAGGTTTTGCTGAGCCTCCTTGAGCTGAGTTTCGGCCTCTTTGACGGCGGCTTGGAATTCCTTCAAAGCTGCTTCGCGCAGGATCCGGGTCCCCTCTTCGGAGGAAACGGCGGCGACATCGGGGATGAGCGCTTTGATTTCCTCCGCGGCTTTGTTTTGGAGCTGCGCGACATCCGGCGGCGGCGGTGCCGGCCGCGTCGAATCGATTAGCCGCGCGATGGCCCGCGTCAGATCCGGTTCCAGCGCCGGCTCCCATTCGGGTGCCAGCCGGGGCAATGACTCGCGCTGCCCGTTCATGACCACGGCCAGGCCGAGGAACGACGCCTCCTCCTGCTCGGCGTCGAACGGCTTGATGCCGTCCCGGACGGCGGCGTTTGCGTTGCCGTAGGACTGGGAATCGATGCGGGTCAGTTTGATGCGGCCGTTGGCTTCAGACTGGTAGGCGGCCAATAATTGGTCTACGCGGCCCGCGAAACCGCGCAGCGAGTCGGAGGTGCTCTCCTTGCTCAGGATCGAGTAAAACCGGATTTCCAGCGGCGATTTCAAGCGCTGCAATACCGTGCGCGTGGCCTCAGACAGCGGGCCGCCGGATTCGCGATTTTCGCCCGCCGTGCGTTGAGCCTGCGCGGCACGGTAAACCCAGAACGCCCCGACCGCTATTCCCATGACGAAACAAACCAGCAGAAGAATTAGAGTTTGAGCTTTGGCGGCTTCCCGGTCAGGACCGCCGCGCTTTCGGCCGGCCTGGGCGGCCTTGGATAATTTCGCTAATCGCATTCGGTATTAATCGAGTCTGTGCTGCCGGTTTGTCAAAGTCGATTGGAAAACCCGAAGAAAAACTTGTTTGGCAAAATCGCGATCACTATCCTGTTGCTCTAATTGAGAGCAGCGGCCATTCTACTGCTCGACGAGCGCCGGCTTCGCCGACGAGGCCAGAGGACGCGGCTCTCGCTCACTGATTCTTAGGGAACTGATTTTGAGCCTATGAAGAGCAGAGTTTCGCCAGGCAACCTGTCTGTCGTTTTGTTTTGCGCCACGGCAGGTTTCCTCACGTCCGTTGTCGCCACGTTCGGGGAGGAGGTTCAACACCTGAGTATTATACAGCCGGGCGGCATGCCCGGGCTGCCGGTCATGACCGGGATCGAGCGGGTGGGGACCAACGACGTGAGGATTACCTGGGACGGTCCCTCCGGCTATTACCAAGTGTTGAGCGGGGCGAACCTGATCGCCGGGCAGTGGCAGGCGATCGGCGATCCCAACGCGTCGCGCAGCGCCACGATCACCAATATTCATAACAACGCCTTTTTCCGGGTCTCCGGTCCATCGTCGCAGTACGGCGGCGCCACGGCCTGCGCGGAATGCCACGACCCCGTTTACGGCAAGGAGGCGAACACACGCCATGCCGGCGCCTATATGGATCCGGCGTTCGTGGACCGCGGTGGC
>DATDCV010000324.1:0-4977 GCA_036524155.1 Verrucomicrobiia bacterium | reverse complement strand
CTCCACGCGCGGCACGCACGGTGGCTACCAGCTGGCGCGCGAACCCGAAAACATCAGCGCGGCGTCGATCCTCGATGCGCTCGAAGGACCCCCGCCACCAGGATGGTGAGTATGGCCAGGACCAGAATCCCAACTCGCACGACTCGTCTAACTGCGTCCAACACCAGCATGCCTTGCATGAACGAGCCAAATTCCGGCAATGCCAGCATCCACCCAATTGCCGCCAGGCAACCGACACTCGCCACCATCGCTCCCACCCGCATCCGCACATGCAACTCGGCGTCTCGCAGGTAAAGCACGTCCGCCATCAGCACGACCAGCGCGCTTACCGCCAGGATCGTTTCCGGCGCGACCAGACGCAGTAATGAAAGATAACTCATCAAAGCAGCACAGGCATCATGGGCCGAGACTCGGCACAATCAATCGCAGCAGCAAATCAGGATACAGTCCGACGACCAGTGACGCTGTGATCAGAATGGCCGCTCCAATGCGTTCGGGAACCGAGATAGGTTCCAGCACCGGCCTTGCGCTGCCGGCCGGCAACACACCAGCAACCGGCTCCGCTGTTTCGCCGAAGAACGCTTTTTGCAGCGCCCGCAGGTTGTAGGCCACCCCCACCAGGATCCCAACTCCGGCGATGACCGTCAGCGTCGGGAAGGCCTGCCACGCGCCGATTAACACCTGCAACTCCGCAACGAACCCGCTGAATCCGGGCAGGCCCATCGACGCGACCGCCGCGATCGTGAAAACGACCGCCGCAAAGGGTAGCGATTTCCCGAGGTTCAACCGCTCGAGTTCCCCCAGCTCACGGGTATGCGTGCGGTCATACACCATCCGGCCGACAATCGCGAATAGCAGCCCGGCGATTACCCCGTGGGAAAACATCTGCAGGACCGCCCCGCTCAGCCCAAACGGAGTTAGCGTCATGAGGCCGAGGAGCACAAAGCCCATGTGGCTGACGCTCGAATAGCCGATCACGAACTTAAAATCTCGCTGCACCAGCGCGATGCTGGCCCCGTAAACGATTCCGATCACAGCCAGCACGGCGAATAACTCGCGCCAGGAAGCGAGACCCAGGACCCGAAAGCCCCAGGGATCCATGCCGTGGGGGAATAACGCCACCGCCACGCGCAGGCAACCGTATGCGCCCAGCTTCATCACCACTCCGGCCAGCAGCATCGAGGCGGCCGTCGGCGCCGCCACGTGGCCGGTCGGAGCCCAGGTGTGAAACGGCCACAACCCCGCCAAGATGCCGAAACCAACGAACACCAGCGGAAACGCCCACATCTGGAAATTGTGCGGAAAGGGTGTCTGCGAAAGTTCGATCCAACCCATGGTCTTGCCCCCGGTCACGACATACGCCGCAATCAGGCCAATCAGAACCATCGCGCTGCCTGCAAACGAGTAGAGGGCCAGCTTCATCGCGCCGTATTCGCGGCGCGTCGAACCCCAGATCGTGATGATGAAGTACTTCGGAATAATCGCGATCTCGTAAAAAACGAACAGCAGGAACAAATCGAAACTGAGAAAGACGCCGTAAACCGCGCCGATCAAAGCGAGATAGAGCGCGAAATACTCGTTCGCCCGGTGCTCGATGTTCCACGAAAACAGGATTCCCGCCACGGCCGCGATCCCGGTCAGCAGCACCAGCGTCGCGCTGATGCCATCCGCCGCCAGGTGGTATTCGATGCCCAGCGGCGGAATCCACGCGATCCGCGTGATGGTTTGAACTCGCCCCGGCTGGAACTGCATGATGCCACCCAGCGCACAGACGAGGCCTGCCACTGTCGCGCCTAGCGCCAGAAGCCGCGCCGTCCGCGCGCTCCCCCGCGCCGCCGCCAGCGTCACCACCGCTCCAAGGAACGAGATATAGATCGTCCAGGCGAGCATTTCAGAAACGCAAGTGTTGCACCATGGCTTCCACGGTGCTGTTGAAAAGGCGTATCAGCGCCTGCGGATAAACGCCGAGCACAAACATCAGCGCGATGGCCGGCAGCACCGCCATCCTCTCCCGCGCGGTCAGGTCGGCCAGCTTGGACCATTTCTCGTTGAGCGGCCCGTTGAAAACGCGCTGCAGGATGGCGAGGATGAAAACCGCCGTCAACAGGAGCCCCACCACGGAAAGCGCGGTCGCCCAGGTCACCAGCGGAAAGGCCCCTTTGAAGATGAGGAATTCGCCGATGAAACCGTTCAGGCCGGGCAAGCCAAGCGAAGAGAACATCGCGATGCCCATCAGCCCGCAAAAGACCGGAGCCACCTTGCGCAGGCCGCCGAAATCGTCCAGACCGCGCAGTCCCCCGCTCCGCTGCTCGAGCATGCCGACGAACCAGAACAGCACCGACGCCGTCAACCCATGGTTGAACATTTGGAGAAGAACGCCGTTCAGCGCGGCGGCCTTTTCGACCAGCGGGAACGCGCAACCCGCGCTCGAACTCATCGCCGCACAGATTCCGAGCAGGCAATACCCGAGGTGGTTGATCGAGGAGTAAGCGAACACGCGCTTGAGATCGCGCTGTGCGCACGCCGCGCAGGCGGAGAACACGATTGACACCACCGCCAGGCACAGCAAGGGCTTCAGCACCCACAGCATTTCCTGCGGAAAGATCGGCATTAACACGCGAAGAAACCCGTAAAGCCCCATCTTGGACATCAGGCCCGTCAACAGCATCGTCGTTCCGGCCGGCGCTTCAGCGTAGGCCAGCGGCAGCCAGGTATGGAATGGTACCAGAGGCACTTTCACCGCAAACCCCAGGAATGCCCCGCCGAAAATCACGAGTGCCAATCGTTTGGTAGTCAGGTCCGGCCAGCCCAGCTTGGCTGAGAGCGCCGGGATCAGCGCGCCGTCACGGCCCAGTTTGCCCAGTTCCACAAAGTCAAACTGCCCGGTGCAAAGGAAGATCGCCAAAAAGGCGAGCAGCAGCGTCACGCTGCCCACCATCGTGTATACAAAAAATTGCGTCGCGGCCCGGACACGCAACGTTCCGCCCCATAACCGGATCAGGAAGAACGCCGGGATCAGACTCAACTCCCAAAACAGGAACCAGTGAAAAAAGTTCAGCGCGGTGAACGTGCCAAACAAACCGGCTTCGAGCAGCAACACCAGTCCGAAGTAGAGCGGCACCCGCTCTTCGATATGCCACGAAGCGAGCAGCGCCATCGGCACCACGAAAGCCGTCAACAGAACCAGGATCAGGCTGAGCCCATCCATGCCGACGAAGTACTCCACTCCCAGCGACTTGATCCACGCGTGCCGCTCTTGAGGCAGGGCGCCCGAAACCGGATCGAATCGAACGCAAATCACCACCGCGAGCGCCAGCGCCGCCAGGCTGAAGGCAAGCCCTAGCCCGCGCGCCAACTTGCGCTGGTCGGTGCCCAGGCCAAAAATAATTATACCGCCAATGAATGGCAGGAGGGTCAATGCCGTGATGAAAGGAAAACCGTTCATCTAGGCGCGGCACCCCCAGATCAAAATTAGGACCAAAACCACCATCCCAATTCCAATGACTCTTAGGTAAGTTTGCACCTGGCCGTTCTGCACGCGTGTCACCAGCCTCCCGCCCAGGGTGAAACGCCGGCAGCTCTCGTCGAAACCGAGGTTGACCACATATTCATCCACCAGGTGATCCACCCAGGAGAACCCCACCACGACCCAGGAGAGCAACTGCACCGCCCCGCTTACGACCCACCGATCCAGCCAGTCACAGGTCCGGGCGCTCCAGGCGGTGAAGTTCACCACGGTCCACTCGTAGATTTCGTCCACGAAATATTTTCGCCGGAGGAGCGTGTACAGATTCGGCCAGCGGCTCTCGAGCGGGTCTGCCCTGTCAGCCGCCAGCGGTTGCCGGCCATACAACCACCACCCAAGCAGGACTGCGGCAAATACAATGAGCGTCGAGAGCAGCATTACCAACGGCACGCCCTCTTCAGCGAGCCGACGAAAATCCAATCGCACCGCTTCTCCATTCACGAACGCCTGGAACCACGGCCAGACGGGCGTACCCAAAAAACCCACCACGATTGAGAACACCGCAAGGATTATTAACGGGCGTCGCATCACAAAGGGGCTTTCGTGGGGCGCCCCATTCCGCCTCGATCCCCCGACTCGAAGTGCGCGGCCCATGGGCAGCTCCGTGTACCGTTCGGACCCGCTCGTGAGCCATGAACCGGACTGCCGGGGAGCCCTCTCCCTCTCCTCCTCGGGAGGAGAGGGCTGGGGAGAGGAGGCCGCTACGGTCAGGTTCATGGAGAGGACACCCTTGCCGCCACCGTGCTCGACTTCACTTTGCGCTGAACCGGCCGCTGGACTCAAGAGGAACCGGCCTTCGCCGAAAAAGACATACAGAACCTGCCGCGTCATGTAAAAGGCCGTCAGGAACGCCCCGGCCAGACCCAGGTAAAACGGCCCCTGCGAGATCGGCCAGGAGTGCGCCGCGTGCAGGATCCCATCCTTGCTCCAAAAACCGGAGAAGAAGATCGGCACCCCGCTCAGGGCCATCATCCCTATGGCATAAGTGACAAACGTCACAGGCATATATTTCCGCAGCCCGCCCAGGCGGCGCACGTCCTGCTCATCGTCGCAGCCGTGGATCACGGAACCGGCCCCAAGAAACAGCAGCGCCTTGAAGAATGCGTGCGCGATAAGATGAAACATGCCGACCGCGACACCGGCCATTCCCAGCCCCATCATCATGAAACCCAGTTGCGAAACCGTCGAGTAAGCCAGGATCCGTTTGATGTCGCTTTGCGCGACGGCGATCGTGGCGGCGAACACCGCGGTTATCGACCCGACCCAGGTCACCACTTCCAGTGCCGGCGTGGAACCCGCCCCAAGGCTTGTTCCGCCGCCGCCGAACAGCGGGTACACCCGCGCGATCAGGAACACGCCGGCGGCAACCATCGTCGCGGCGTGAATCAGCGCGCTGACGGGTGTTGGTCCGCTATCGAAGGCGAACGCCCCACACTGCGTTCGTTCATCGG
>DATDCV010000323.1:0-1627 GCA_036524155.1 Verrucomicrobiia bacterium | reverse complement strand
GCACCGACGAGCTACCCGCGCCTCGCCCGAAAAAGGCCGTGCCGGAACGGTCTGCAGTCTTCCTGTTGCTCATGCATGGCAACGATATCTTGCTGGAGAAGCGTCCCGGCAGCGGCATCTGGGGCGGGCTGTGGTGTCCGCCGCAATTCGAGGATGAGGCTGCGGCGCGCGATTGGTTCGGTCGTTACGATATGGAAGCGAGAGGGGGCGAGAAGTTGGAGGCGTTCACGCACACCTTTACCCATTTCAAGTTGCATATCGCACCGTTGAAGGTCGAGCTTGCGCGCAAGCCTTTGCGGGTAGAGCAGGCGGGGAGAGTTTGGTTGGACGTGGGGGAGGCGTTGGGGGCGGCGATACCGACGCCGGTGAGGAAAGTGTTGTCGGTTTTATCCCCTCCCCCAAAGGGAAAGGGCATGAGCGGCGCCCAGGACGAACGGTCATTGGGTAATCCACACAAATGAAGTCACGGAACAAAAGCGCCTGGACCTGCTATCTCCTCCAATGCTCCGACCAAACCCTTTACTGCGGCATCACCAACGACCTCGACAAGCGCCTCGCCGCCCATAACGCAGGCGAAGGCGCCAAATACACGCGTGGCCGCACGCCGGTGAAACTGCTGTACCGCGAACCCTGCGCCGACAAATCGGCCGCGCTCAAACGGGAGATGGAGATCAAGGCGCTGTCCCGCGCCTGCAAACTGGCGCTGTGCGGCGTGACGTAACGCGGCGGAAGCCGTAAAATGCGCCATTTCGCAAATACCGGCGGTTGATCAGTACATGCTTACTTTTGGTTCCGACATAACGCCCGCAGGGCATGAGTCTTCGCCCCAGCGGAGCTCTGGCTCCGACGCCACGCGCTCCGCGCATGAGTCTTCGCCGAAAGTCGGCCATGGGCCGACTTTTCAGCAAATCATCCTGACGCTACAGAAGTTCTGGGACAAGCAGGGCTGCGCGCTGTTGCAGCCCTACGACATCGAGGTCGGCGCGGGCACTTTCCATACGGCGACCTTCCTGCGCGCGATCGGCCCTGAGCCCTGGCGCGCCGCCTACGTGCAGCCTTCGCGCCGTCCCAAGGACGGGCGCTATGGCGAGAATCCCAACCGCTTGCAGCATTACTACCAGTTCCAGGTGGTGCTGAAGCCATCCCCCGACAATATCCAGGAACTGTATCTCGACAGCCTGCGCGCGCTGGGCATCGACACCAGCGAGCACGACATCCGCTTCGTCGAGGACGACTGGGAATCGCCGACCCTGGGCGCTTGGGGCCTGGGCTGGGAGGTGTGGCTGGACGGCATGGAAGTGACGCAGTTCACCTATTTCCAGGAAGTCGGTTCGCTCACCTGCAAGCCGGTGCTGGGCGAGATCACCTACGGGCTGGAGCGCCTGGCCATGTATCTGCAGGGCGTGGAGAACGTGTTTGACCTGGTGTGGGCGAAGAACGCCGACTCCGTGGTGACCTACCGCGACGTGTACCACCAGAACGAGGTGGAGCAGTCCAGATACAACTTCGAGCATTCCAACGTCGAGATGCTGTTCCGCCATTTCAACGAATACGAGGGCGAGGCAAAGCGCCTGATGGACGCGGGTCTGCCGCTGCCGGGTTACGAGATGGTGATGAAGTGTTCGCA
>DATDCV010000322.1:0-1897 GCA_036524155.1 Verrucomicrobiia bacterium | reverse complement strand
GTGCTTTCCTGCGCGGGATTGTCCTTGCCCAACTGCTCGTAATAGCGGCGTACGAGCTCCGAGTAACGGCCCGGGACGGGATCGCGGTCGATGGGGACCAGGTTTTCACGAGGCTCGCGCCGGGCGAGTTCTTCGGCGATGGCATCGCGCACTTCCACCAGCGGCTGCAAGACCTGCAAGCGGACCACCGCCCAGTCAGGTTTCTTTTGGTCGCGTTTGTAGTCTTGTCGCATCTGGCGGGCCCGCTCTCTGGCGCGGGCGACATCGGTTCGGAGCGAGGGTGTATCGACCATCTCCTCGACGTTGCGGAGTCCGTCGGACCAGGGAGCGAAATCGTCTCCGGTGATGGGACCGCCCCATTGGCTGCCGCCGCGCCCGTCGAAGAGGCGGTCGAAGGGCGAGGGCGACGAGGGGCGGGAGGAGGGGCCAGGGGCAGGGGGAGATGGGCGCGGCGCGGAGATGTCTGTGGGATTGGCCGGGTCATTGCTGTTGCGGCCACCGGATGTCGGAGGCTGGCCGGGATTTTGGCCTGGCGTGGGGTGCTGGCTTGGGGTGGGTTGGCTACTTCCCCCGGAAGTGGCCTGGTTGCGCTGCTCAGAGGTCGGCGCCGAGTCACCAACTTGAGGATCGGCTTGGGGCCGTTGGCCTGAGCTCGCGACCTGGACTGATTGATTGGTGCCCGCCCCCTCGCCCATTGCCTTTTGCGCTTCACCGCTCGCCTGTGCGATCTCTCGCTGAAGCTGTTCAGCCAAGCGATCGAGCTCTTGCGCCGCGAGCCTTAGCGACTCCGCGTCGTCACCCAGCACGCTTTCGGCAGCACGCTCGACTCCGCGCCGCAAGTCGTTAATTCCGGCCCGAGCCCGTTGCTCGGCGGTCGCGGCGTCGGGCAGGAATCCCTGGCGCAACATCTCAGAAGTAAGATCCAATGATTTCGCGCGACTCTCCTCGGCCATGCGTTTCATCCGCTGATACAGCTCGCGCGAGGTCATGCCGCGGTTCATCAACTCCTCCTGGAATTGTTTCAACGTGCTGCCGTCTTCCTGTGCGAACTTGCGGAGGGTGTCGTAAAGCTCACGGGACATCAGGGGCTCGGCCGCCTCGGCCTGCTGGGAGAGTAGGGTTGCTTTTTCCACGAGGTTCGTCAGTCGCTCCGCCTGCCGGGCCAGTTGCTCGAGGGCCCGCTGGTTCAAGTCCGAGTCGCTGAGGGTGCGGCGGCGGCGATCGTTGAGCGTCTCGAGCGATTTCCGAACCTCCTCTTGCTGGCGCGTCAGTTCACGCGCCTCGGAGCGCATTTGTTTGAGGTCATCCTCAAATTCGCTCGCGCTCTGGCGGCGCATCTCCTCGCGTGTTTGCTCGAATTGCCGCTGGGCGCGAGTGCCGGAGGCAAGCGCCTGGGAAGGCTGGCCCTGGCGGGCGGCTTCCGTAGCGCGCTGGAGATCCTCGCGCGCCTGGTCCAACTGCCGGCGCTGCCGGGTCATGCGCGACTGGTTTTCGGGACGGTCCATGCGCTGTCGGGCCTCGTCGGCATCGGCGAGGATTTGCTGTTCCTGTTCCTCGAGTCGTTTGAGCTCGCGACGGATATCTTCGCGTTCCTGTTCTGTGCGCGCTTCCTGCAACGCGGTTTGGAGCTCCTTGAGCCGCTCGTTCAGGTCCTGCTGGCGTTGTGCCAGTTCTCGCAGGCGGTTCATGATCTGCAGGTGCTCGCGGCGCTCGGCGCTCTGCGGGGGCTGGGCCTGGCGCTCAGTCTCATAGCGGTTTTCCTCCTTCGTCAAATCCAACTGGTCCAACTCGCGCTGGAGCTGCTGCTGGCGAGCGCCCTGCCGGTTTTGGCGGTTGCGGTTACGAGTGACCGAATACTCGCGGTCCTGGAGCTTCAACAGCGCCTGGTAAGCCGCCT
>DATDCV010000321.1:0-5983 GCA_036524155.1 Verrucomicrobiia bacterium | reverse complement strand
AATGATTGGGATCATCATGGCAAGTGTTTGAGCTTCCATAGTTCTTCTTTGTTATTGATCGGTCTTTACGTTTTCGGTTGCGGCCGATGCGGCCAACTCACCCGAATATCGAGGCTGGAGGTTGTGACTTTGGCCACGGCGCAAAAGTTTCAAAAATAATTCCGGAAAAGATTTTTGAAACCGGCGGCGACCCGGCACAGTATAAATAAACACACTGACAGCGCGCAGCCACAGTTGTGAACGAGCAATCGCAGCCGGCGGGTGAAACTGAAATCCGCGAGCGCCTTGAACAGCGGGACTTTCATGAGGCGTTCGAACGGCTGCTGCGGCTGTATTCCGGGAGGGTTTTTCACTTGTCTCTGAGCATGTTGCGCAACCAGACGCAGGCCGAAGATGCGGCCCAGGAAATCTTCCTGAGGGTGTGGAAAGGACTGCCCGGCTACAACGGAGCGGCTTCGCTCTCCACGTGGATCTACACCATCGCCCGGAACACCTGCTTGACGGAACTCAAGAAGCGCGCCTCGCGACCAACCGTGTCCCTCGATGACGTCGGGTTCGAAGGCACATTGGACCACCTGCCTGAGATGCAAACTACCGACCCGGAAACCGGAGTCGAAATGGACGTGCACCATATGTTGCAGCGGCTGCCGGAAAAATATCGGCGGGTGCTCACGCTATTTTACCTGGAACAGAAATCTTACGACCAAGTTGGCGCCTTGCTGGGATTGCCATTGGGGACCGTGAAAACATTTCTGTACCGCGCCCGGAAAGAACTAATGGCTACGAACAAGCGCGCGCTGCCGGCGGCGGTATGAATCGGAATACCTGTTTATGAGCTACTCTGGATTCGACACACCCGAAAGCGGAGCAAGGCGCGAAGCTTCGCTCGGCCAATACAGTCATTCGGACAACGAGATGCGACTGCTGGACTACCTGGATGGCAAGCTCAACGCAGCCGAGGCGAAAGCGGTGGAAGCGCACTTGCTCGCTTGTCCGCAATGCCTGGAGTTTCGCGAGCATTGGGAGCAGCTCGATCAGGAGTTGATGCGCATGGAAACCCCCGGGCTACCACCGGGTTTTGAGCGACGGCTGTGGCTGCGAATCTCCGAAATGCCGCCGCCCCGCCCGGAAGCGGACCAAAAGCAAAGTGTGGAGGCCGAGCTGCGCAAAGATTGGGACAGCATTCGAAGAGGTTTTCTTCGTTCGCAAGCGCTGCGACTGCTCGATTACACAGGGTTTACGCTGGCGGCAGCGCTGGGAGGATACCTTTTCTACGCGGTCACGGCGAAAGCTCTGGCCAGCTCACCCAATTGGGCAGCCAGTTTGCAGCAGTGGATTCTGCAGTTAAGCAGCGGCGCGGGTCTGGTGATTCTGTGCGGCGCACTGGTGCTGGTCGGCAGGAAGCGCATTGCCAATTGGATTGGCTCGCTCTGAGGGGGGGGAGACGCTGCAGGGTCCCTTCAGCGCTTACCGATTGAAATGGCGCGCGCGACTGCTAATGATGTCGCGATGTGCTATTGGGCCTGGACATGGAAGACGCCGCGCGGACACCGCTGGCCTGAGCTGCTGTGCTTCTGGCTTTGCCTGTTGCTGCCGGTGCCAGGTTTTGCGGCAACCGGCCTGTTCCGGTTCGCCTGGCTGAGCGACACACATGTTGGGTCTTCAAACGCGGTCGAGGATCTGAGGGTGTCGGTGCAGGACATCAATTCCACACCTGGTTTGAGTTTCGTGATCGTCTCGGGTGACATTACCGAGTATGGGTCGCGCGAACAACTCGGGTTGGCAAAGCGGGTTTTGGACGAATTGTCCATTCCCTATCACATCATTCCGGGGAATCATGACACGAAGTGGTCCGAATCAGGCGGCTGCGATTTTCGGTTGCTTTGGCAAAACGACCGGTTTGCGTTCGAGTTCGGCGGCTGCCGTTTCATCGGAATGCACCAGGGACCGCTGATGAAGATGGGGGACGGCCACTGGGCCCCACAGGATGTCCGCTGGCTTGAAGCCACGCTCAAGCAGATGCCCGACACCAACGAACCGGTTGTCTTCGTGACGCACTATCCGGTCAACGATACCATCGACAACTGGTATCTGGTTCTGGACCTGCTCCGGCGCTCCAACACGCAAGTCGTCTTGTGCGGTCATGGCCATGCGAATCGTAATTTGGCATTCGAAACCATTCCCGGCGTGATGGGTCGCTCAAACCTTGGCACTTCCAGGCGTCCTGCGGGTTTCAACCTGGTGCAGGTCCAGGGCGGCACGATGACATTCACCGAACGCCTGCCGGGAGCCGCGCCGCTGGAACCCTGGCTTTCGGTCGCGCTGCGTGACCACCGCACGGACAAGTGCACAAACCAACTCGCCAGGCCCGATTTTTCAGTAAACGACCGCTACGCCGGCGTTCGCGAGCGCTGGATCCATGAGACTGGTTATACCATCGCCAGTTCCCCGGCGCGCTGGAAGCACAGCGTGATTGCCGCCGACACCTCAGGCACGGTCCGCGCCCTGGCACTTGGCAGCGGCACGCCGCGATGGACCTTCACAACCAGTTCCCCAATCGTATCCACGCCGGCAGCCGCCCAAGGGCGAGTCATTTTTGCCGGCACTGATGGCGTGGTCTACGCGCTTAACGCAGAGACCGGCGTCCATGTGTGGCACTTCGACACCGCGCGCCCAATCGTAGCTTCTCCGATTATACACAGCAGCCGCGTTTACATTGGTTCCAGTCAGGGACTCTTCCGCGCGCTAGACCTTCGCTCAGGAAAGCTGCTGTGGCAATCCGATGTCGCCACTGGGTTCGTGGAAAGCAGACCGCTGTTATACGAGGGCAAAGTCATTTTTGCAGCCTGGGACCAGCACCTGTATGCCCTGAATGAAGGCACCGGGGAATTGGCTTGGACCTGGCACGGCGGCCAGCCTGGTGTGCTTTATTCTCCGGCCGCCTGTTGGCCCGTTGCTGCAAAGGATAAGGTCTTCATCGTCGCTCCGGATCGCAAGATGACCGCGCTCAGCGCTAGCACCGGCGACCAACTTTGGCGGACCGGCGATTACGTGGTCCGCGAGTCCATTGGACTCTCCGCAAATGGCTCGCGACTCTACGTTCGCGCCATGAACGATTTCTTTTATGCCTTCCCGACTGCCGCCTCGCAACAGCCTGCGCCACTGTGGAAATGCAACGCTCATTTCGGCTACGACATCAATCCAGCGAGTCTCGTCGAGAAGGGCGGGGTTGTTTTCTACGGCACAAAAAACGGCCTGGTCTTCGCGCTCGACGGCAAGACGGGCACCATCCTGTGGCGACACAAGTTCGGCGTCGGCTTGATAAACACCTTGCTTCCCATCAGCGCTTCCCAGGTGCTCCTCACCGATTCCGACGGCCGAATCGCCCTCCTGGAGCATCATGGTAAACGTTGAATCAGGGACACTGGAGCATTTCACCGCTGATTCCGTCTAATCTCCCATGAAACGGTTGCTTTCTCTGTTCGCGCTGTTTGGGTTTTTGGCTGCCGTCAACCAGGCTCCCGCTGCCGGTCTCATTATCGTCCAGGATCCCTCCTGGTGGCCGGGGCCGGGACCGATCCCGCCGCGGCCTATTCCCCCGCCCTGGCCGCCCCCGCGGCACCCCCCTGCCCCGCGCCCTTATGTATTCGCGCCGCTGGAAGTGAATTGGGTCAAGGTTCAGTCCCGCATCAACGACCAGGTGGCGGTCACTTCGGTCGAGCAGGAATTCTACAACCAGAATGCCACGCGGCTCGAGGGCACGTTCGTCTTTCCGTTTCCTCGAGGCGCGCACCTGGACAAGTTCTCGATGGAAATCGACGGCAAGCAAGTCGAAGCCGAGTTGCTTCCGGCCGAGAAGGCCCGGGGCATCTACGAAGATATCGTCCGCAAGCTCAAGGATCCGGCATTGCTCGAATACGCCGGGCGCGACATGTTCAAGGTGCGGATCTTCCCCATTGAACCCCACAGCACAAAGAAGATCGCGCTTTCCTACACTCAACTCCTGAAAGCCGACTCGGGCCTGGTCAACTATACCTTGCCGTTGAGCACGGAAAAATTCTCCGCCAAACCGATCAAGACCGTCAGCGTCAAGGTGGATCTCGCGACCAGGCGCCCGCTGAAATCGATCTATTCACCGAGCCACAAGGTGGAAGTGAAACGCGATGGGCCAAACCGGGCTACCGCCGGGTATGAGGCATCCGATGTGCAGCCGGACAGTGATTTCACGCTCTATTTCGCGCCCGAGAAAGACGACCTCGGCGTCAATCTGCTGACTCACAAGCGCAGCGGTGAGGATGGCTACTTTCTCCTGCTGACATCGCCGGGCGTGGACGTGAAACAAAGATCCGTTATCCCGAAAGATGTGGCGTTTGTGCTCGACACGTCCGGCTCGATGGCGGGAAAAAAGCTCGAACAGGCGAAAAAAGCGCTGCAGTTCTGCGTGGAGAACCTGAACGACGGCGACCGTTTCGAAGTGATCCGCTTCTCCACTGAGGTCGAACCCCTATTCGAGAAGCTCGTCGATGCCGCCAAAGAGAACCGTGCCCGAGCCGAGGAGTTTGTGCAAGGGCTCAAGGCTATCGGCGCGACGGCGATTGACGACGCACTCAAGAAAGCTCTGGCGCTTCGGCCGGACAAGGATTCCGCGTCACGCCCCTTTGTCGTCATTTTTCTTACCGACGGGCGACCGACCATTGGCACCACCGATGAAGAACAGATTCTCGCGGATGTCAGGAAGGCGAACACCGGCCGCACCCGTGTGTTCTGCTTCGGGATTGGAACCGATGTGAACACTCATTTGCTGGACAAGATCACCGAGGAAACCCGGGCGTTCAGCCAGTACGTCTTGCCCGAGGAGGATCTGGAAGTGAAGCTGTCGAGTTTCTACTCCAAGATCAAAGAGCCGGTGCTGGCGAATCCGGTGCTGAGGTTCACGGGCGATGTTCGCACCGCCAGGCTTTACCCGTCACCGCTGCCCGACCTGTTCAAGGGCGAGCAGTTGGTGTTGGTCGGACGCTATTCGGGCCAGGGCGATTCGGCGGTGATTATTGAAGGCAGCGTCAACGGTAGCGACAAAAAGTACACTTACGAAACCGGGTTCCCCCAGCAAAACGAAGACAACGAGTTTATTCCCCGGCTGTGGGCGACGCGGCGGGTTGGCTATTTGCTGGATGAAATCCGGCTGCACGGTGAAAACTCCGAGCTGAAAGACGAGGCGACCGAACTGGCGCGCAAGTATGGCATCGTGACTCCCTACACGGCCTATTTGATCGTCGAGGACGAGAGCCGGCGCAACGTGCCGCAAACGGTTCGGCTGATGCAAAACTTCGATCGGGACCCGGAGGCGCGGCGCGAAGCGGCTCAGACCTGGCACAATTTCCAGTCGACTTCGTCGGGCAATGCCGCCGTCGCCGATGCGCAGTACGGTTTGGCTTTGAAATCCGCTGACGCTCCGGCCGCAGCCCAGGCCGATGGCATGGCTGCCTTCAGGCGCCGATACGGTGCGACTGGAGGACTTGCACCGAACCAGGCGGGCGTCGGCGGCCTGCCGCAAGCGAGCATGGCCCCTGCGACGGAAAGCCAGGCCCGGGTCGTCCAGTATTCGCAACAGACGCGGTTTGTCGCCGGCAAAACGTTCTTCCAAAATGAAAAAGGCTGGATCGATTCCGCGATTCAAAAACTGCCGGATGCTCAGCGCGTGCGAATCCAATTCGGCTCCCCTGAGTATTTCGAGTTGCTCAAGAAACACCCGGAGACAGCCCCTTGGCTGGCACTTGGCCAAAACGTGCAGTTTGCGCTGGATAAGGTTGTTTATGAGATTTTCGGGGGAACAGACTAGCACGCTGGCAAGGAAGTTCCCTTACAAGGCGACTGCTGAGATTCCCTCTCCTCCTTTGGAGGAGAGGGCTAGGGAGAGGAGGCGCTTTGTATCGAGAGTTCTCCTCGCTAGGGAGTCAGATCGGCTTTCCAGAGGCCCAGATAC
>DATDCV010000320.1:0-2145 GCA_036524155.1 Verrucomicrobiia bacterium | reverse complement strand
TTTCCAGTTTGATCGTAGGTGCAGGGCGTGCCCCCAATCGCCGTGGCCTCATTCAGGTCATTGACCGTGTACGATGTTGGCGCGCCGTTAACTGCCCGGCCGGTCATGTTCCAGCCCTGGTCGTAAGCAAAGCCGAGTTGTTCCGCGGCGATGGGTGTTCCGTTCTGGAGATAGCCCAACGAATTGGTGAGCTGCGCGTCATCATCGAAACCGTACGTCGTGTAGGAGTTGTCTGTCAAGGTGTTCCGCTGCCGCTGGCCGGCGGTGTTGTAGAGGTAATCATGGAGGCTGAGCGGCCCGGAACTGCCGCGCAAGGCGGTCCGCGTGAGCCGGGCGGCCGCGTCGTAGGCGTTTGTTATGGCGGCGCTGTTGGGCAGGGCGAGGTTGGTCCAGACGGTGCCCGGGCCGCGATATGTGTACGTGAACGTGCCGGCGGGGCTGGTGATGGTCTGGAGCCGGTCGGCGGTATCGTAACCATACGTCAGCGCCCAGGTGAGGGCCGGCTGGGCGAGCGTGAGCCCCGTCCGCAGCCTTGGGACCGTTGCGTGATACCCGAGGGTGACGGTATCATTGGGCCAGATTCCGCCTTCGGTCAGGGGATTTCCGGCGTCCGTGTATGTATACGTGCTGATGCCCAGGCCGACGGTGGTCATCGTGAGCGGCTGATTGTTCTCGTTATACGTGAACGAAACGTCGGGGGACGCCGGATAATCAATCGTGAGTAGGTTCCCGGCATCGTCGTAGCCGTAGAACGTCTGCTTGAACACGGTTGGGCTGGACCAGAACTTGCGCCAGGCGAGGCGCTGATTGGCATCATAACTGTAAGTGATATTGGCGAAGGTCTGGCCATGGTACTTCTTGGCGCGTACCAGGCCCTCGATATCGTTGGTCCAGGTGGTGACCTTGTTCCGGCCGTCGGTGAGGGTCAGCAGGTCGCCGGCGGCGTTGTAGGTGTAGCCGATAGTCTCGCTCTTGGGCGTGATCTCGCTGGTCTTGCGCAGGGCCTGGTCGTAAGCGTAGCGGGTCACTTTGGTGTCGGGGCCGGTGTAGTTGGTGAGGCCGCGCTCGGAGTATTGAAAGTATTCGGTGTTCTGGCCGGGGACAGAACGGGTCAGTTGGCGCCCGACGCGATCGAAGGTCTGAGTGGTGCTCACGCCATTAGCGTCGACGACCGTTTCGGGCTGATCATGGACGTTGTAGGTGACGGATCGCTCGGCGCCATAAGCGCTGACGATGCCGCTGAGGAGTCCCTGGTTGTTATAGGTGTAGAGGCGGCTGCCGAGCGAGTCGGTGCGGTTGGTCATGCGCCCCAGCGGGTCGTAGGCATAGGCCTCCCAGGTGTTGTCGGGGTAGGTCACGCTCATTTTCCAGCCGGCGTTGTTGTAGACGAAGCTGGTGATCTTGCCACGGGCATCGGTTATAGAATCTGGCCCGCCACAGCCGCAGTAGTGGTACGTGGTGGAGTGGTTCAGGGGATCGACGATCTTGCTCACCCGGCCCAACTCGTCCCGCTCGTAATAGGTCCATTTGTCCCGGCGATCTTTAACAGCGGCGACCTCGAGGATCGCGATGTCGTGTCCGCTGTTGTTGAAGCCCCGGCCGTTTTGAAGCACATAGCTGTATTGGATCGAGCTGGCGGGCACGTCGCCATCGTGGGCGGGGAAATCGATCTGGGTCAGCCGGTTCAAGCCGTCAAACGTAAAGGTTCGCTGGAGGCCGCGATGATCGGTGTGGGCGCGGACGTTGCCGCTGAGCCAGGTGAAGGTTTGAGTGCGGGAGACGGGGCTATCGGTGATGCTGGAGAGATAGCCGCCGTTCGTGCCGCTGAAGGCGTCGTAGGCGTAGGTGCTGGTGAGGCCGCCGGGGGTGGTCAGCGTCTGGAGGCGGCCCTGGGCGTCGTAAACCCAGGTGGTTTGGTAGGTGGTCGAAGCGTCCGGGTGCAGCTTTTGGGTGAGCACCTGGTGTCTTGCAGGGTCATAAGTGAACTCCGCGACGAGGTCATTGCCCGGTCGGCGGATTTCCTTCAGATCCTGGTTGTTGCCTGGATCATAGACGAAGGTGTGGGTGCGTGTTGGGGCCGGGCTGCCGGTGCCGTAAGTGGTTGTGACGCCGGTGGGCAGGCCGAAGGAGTTGCGGGTAAAGGAC
>DATDCV010000319.1:0-19866 GCA_036524155.1 Verrucomicrobiia bacterium | reverse complement strand
GCTGGTCCCAACCGGTCGCCACCAGCACGGCTTTGCCGGCCACTTCGAGGCGCTCGAAGTGATCAGGGCCGATCTGTCGCTGCCCGGCGGGCACGCGCACCACCACCGTATCGAGGTTAGCCAGGCGCTCCAGCGGAAGTTGGGATAAATCCAAACCGTCGGCGTACCGATGAAACGGCGAATCCACATACGTCCCGGTATTGGCCACCAGCTCGATCTTGCCGATGTGGAATTCCGTTCCAGGGGAATAGCGGGCTCGCGACGCTTCGCGGCTCAGGTAACCGCAGATGATCGGCGCCGGCAACCCTTTGTAAGTTACCATGCCGTGTTCCACCGTATGGCTCAGATCAATCGGGGAGGGTTTCATTCTTTAGGGGGCTTCAGTCGTTCTTGTTGGGAAAGCTAGCGCGCAATTTTGCAGCTTCCGCGGCAGTCAAGCGCGTGATACTGCCGTGGCGCGCGTCTGGTGGCAGGGACACTGACTCCTCGATCGACCAGTTAGTCAAGTCGGAGGAAGTGGAAATTCCGTAGCCGTCGCTCATGCAGTAATCATACAACAACAGCCATCCAGGTTTCGTGGGGTCCGGCATAACGGACGGGCCTTCGGTAATGACCGGAGCGATTTGGCCCTGGTTGAGCGGCCCCTGATGGATTTGGTAGGGCCCCTCCAGCCGGTCACTGGTGGCCAACCGAATCGCGCGGCGCTCGCCAGTCTTTGCGCCAAATTCCTCTTCTTTGTGAAAGAGATAGTAAGTGCCCCCGTGTTCGAGAAGCGTCCCGTCGATGACCGAATACGGCGGAGCGAAGAGGACCTTGGCTGGAGTGAACGTTTGCCAGTCGCACGTGCGACTGAACCAGAGCCGGCTTCGCTTCCAGCCGGCGTCCTCAAAGGAAGAAGACCAGAGCAGAACGAGCTCGCCCGTGGCGCGATCCAGGAACCATTCCGGCGCCCAAATGTTGCGCGCCAAGCGGCCTGCCTCGTCACGGAGGCCCTGCATCAGATGCAAGGATCCCACATTCTCCCAGTTCAACAGGTCCCGCGAAGTGGCATACAGACATGCAGGGCCGAGATTGGTTTGTCCTGATCGGGATGCGGGTCTGCGGCCCGTTGCTAACAAGTGCCAAAGCCCGTCCGGACCCCGTCCCACGAATGGGTCCCGCAGCCATTGGCTCCATACTGGTCGATTCCCGTTCAGCGGTTCCCAATGGCGTCCGTCGGTCGAAAGCGCCAAATGCAACTGCTCCTCTTTCATCGGATTCGGCAGTGGCACGGTTCGCGTCCGCCCTTCGGCATCAATCTCCACGCGCCCCTCATAGCGTTGACGGAAAGAAGCAAAGAGCCAGGAATCCTTAATAGCCTCAACAACGGGCCAATCGTTAAGCTTCTCAATACGAACGTTGCGGATGCCGTTGTTCTTCTTTGCCTGTCCCGGCACCAGACGAAACTCAACGTAACGGCCACCTGCGTCCGAGAGGACCCGGATATTCTCACGGGACGGCACTTCTATACCGGCGTACCGCATCAACTCCTGGGGAAGCACTGCACTCAAGCACTCCTTTTCGGCCCAGGCTTGCCCCCAGCAGTGGTGCCGGGCCAGCCCTCCAACCAAGAGAGCGGCTGCAGATGCAACGTGGATTGCTTTCATGTTACCGGCTGGATCAAATACGGCACGCAGGTGCGCCCGGAAAGCAACTTCTTTCTCAGGTTGTGCCTTTCATTTAGGAAGGAAAACATCGGCTGAACGCCAGCAGCCATTTGGGATTTCCTTTGATCCTGATCCTGCGCGTGACCAGCGCCCAAACCAGATTTCTTTCTTTCGCCAGGAATCCGAGCCACGTTTCGGCCTCCGCAATGACGTGGAGGTTGGGTTGGCCTTTCAAGCCGTGTTCGACCGCGATCGTTCCTGAGCGGATCACCACGGTAGCTTCTGTAGTTTCCTTTCCAGTGAAGGTGAAATGGTAAGTCGCGTCCAGCGTGCCGGCCGCCTGCCGTTGGAAAGAGTGGGGCATCCCGTTCAGCAGCGCGGCAATGCTCCGCGGCCGTAGCGAATTGTGCACGTGACGCACGCTCTTGTGCGGGTAGCGCTTCTGCACGTGGGCTTCGGCATCCGAACCGGGAACCACATACACCGGCTCTTGCTTGGCTTGCAGCGGCCGCACCACATCATCCACGAAACCCTTCTTCGACGCCAGGAACGGGCCGATCACATCCTCGCCCGCCGGGCACACGGCCATGCAATAGGCCGCTTTGTAGTTCGGGCCGAAGCCCAGGCTCTGCCATGTGGAAACGCTCTCCGATTCCTTGACCCGCCGCCGGTAATCCAGTCCGTTGCGGCTGTCGGCAATCGTTTCCACCCAGTCCGCAAAACCGCCCATGAACTCGCGATAATTATGCGTGTAGCAGGCCGAAAAATTGAACGCGCCGTCCGGCGAGATCGCTCCGACCGGACAGGCCGCCACACACAACTTGCATTCCAGGCACGGGTTATAGTCCAGTTCCTTGGAATACTCGCTGATCTCCTCCGCCACGAGAATCGTGCCGAGCAGAATAAAATTCCCGAAGCGCGGATGAATCACGTTCCGGTGAATCCCCATCCGCCCCAAGCCCGCCGCGACGGCCACGGGCTTGTGGGCGATAACCCACATCCGTTCGGTCATCCAGCGGTCGGCTTCCATCGGAAACCCCATCGGCGGATTCAGCGCCCGGATGCCGGCGCGTTCCAAGGCCGCGGTAATCTGGCGGGCAATGTGGTTCACCTCATCACCAGCCTGGTGAAACTCGGAGTTGGCCACCGAGCGCGCCGGGCTGCGCACATTGTCCCGGTTCATCCGCACCACAAAGCTAATCAGGCTGCGAGCGTGGGGAAATGCCCGCTCGATGTGAGGCCGCTCCGAGGCTAGCGCTGGCCGTTCCAGTTCCACAAAGCCGACGTCATCGGCGCCGGCTTCGAGACAAAGTTCGCGCAGCCACGCTGCATCCAAAGGAGCTTTCGACCGCGCTGCGGGACGAGAAGGAAGATTCAAGGTATAGGTGTGCATATACACAATTAGAGTCGATTGAATTTGGTCTGTGAAAGGTTCGAGATCATTTGGTCAAAGCAAGTGCCGCCCGCTCCAGGTCGGTGAGAATCGCCGACCAACGCTCCGCGCCGAGGGTCTTCACCACGGTTTGCTGGGCCGCGCGCCAGGCCGGCAGGGCTTCGGCCAGCTCTTTCTTCCCTTTTGCACTCAGGGACACGCTGACTTTCCCACCGCGTCCCGTGCCGCTCAATTGCACCAACCCGTCGCGCTCCAACGGGCGGAGATTGCGTACGAGCGTTGTCCGTTCCATGCCGAGCCAGTCGCTCAGTTCGTCCATGGACCAACCCGGCTTCGCCGCCAGCGCGCTCAAGATGGGGGTTTGCGTCGGGCGAATGCCGTGCCGCCGCAGTTCGGCGTCGAAAAACTGCGTCACCGCCCGTGTCACCCAGCGCAGGTTGAAACACACGCAGTTTTCCATCGCCGCCATGTCGAGTTGTTTTGCCATCTTACTGTGTATATACACACTATCTGCCACCTTGTCAACAGAATCTTTTTGCGGTGGGCCAATTGCCTCGGCCGATTCCCAGCCTTTTTGCCTAAAAAAAACCGTAATGCAGATGTAAGGAAGTTATGGCCGGGCGGTGCGTCCAACCCTTAGAGATTATGCAGAAGACCGTCGCAATTCTGGCCCTGGCCGCGCTGGGAATCACCGCTGCAAAAGCCGGGGTTCGTTTCGGTATCAACTTTGGAATCCCGGTTCCGGCGCCTGTAGTTGTAGCACCGACTCCAGTGGTGGTCGCTCCCCCACCGGTCGTTGTGCAACCGCCAATGCCGGCGCCCATCGTCGAAGCTGTACCAACCTGCCCAACGCCGGGTTACGTCTGGGTTGGTGGAAGTTGGGGTTGGCACGATAATCACTGGGTCTGGACTCGCGGCTAGGCGGCTAACCGAATTTGTTGAGGCTTGGTATTAGTACAGGCATCAGAGCCAATTAGCACGGGCAGCATCTCATTGAACTGAGAAAATCCAGTGTGGCATGGTCTCGGCCCGCCTCCACTTGTCAGCATTTTGTCAGGAGAAAATGACCGTTTGCGGGATTATTATACTGCGTAAGTGCTTGATTTTGAAGTGGCGCACCCATCAGGAGTTGAACCTGAAACCTTCTGATCCGTAGTCAGATGCTCTATCCAATTGAGCTATGGGTGCGCCCTAAGGCCGGCAAAAGGTACAAGGCGGATCGAGCCAATGCAAGCCGTTATTCGAGGTGAGCTGGGCCACGGGGCAGGTGCAGGGCCAGGGACAAAGTCGGTAAAACAGCGCTCGTTTTCCGGCTGTAGGAGACGACGTCAGGAGTCTCTAATCTCTTCCCGACCATTCCAAACGGCGAGCGCGCCCCGATCCCGTAAGGCTGCTGGGCTTGATCAGACACTGCTAACGGACGGGCCGAAAGGAGCGACAAAGGGCCTCCTCTGCCCGCCCCTCTCCTCCAGCGGAGGAGAGGGAGATGGCCCTCGTGAGTTCATTGGCTCCATGCCGCCGCTTTTTGCGGATCCGATTCTCCTCGCGTCGTCTCCTACAAGGGTTTCCGGGGGGGGAGTTTGTCGTGAGCCCTGGGACCACGTGTTGCATCGGATTATAGGACGCCGAGCAAGTTTCGCGGATTTGGGCCGATTATCTGCCGGTGCGCAAGCCGGCGGCGACGCGCTCGACTTGCCGAAACACGCGGAGGAAATTCAGGCCGGAGATCTTCCTGAGTTCGTCCTCGCGGTAACCGCGGCGAACCAGCTCCCCCAGGAGCGCAGGGTAGCAGGAGACGTCTTCGAGGCCCTGGACCGTCCCGAAGTAACCTTCAAAATCCGAACCGATGCCCAGGTGGTCGACGCCGATTACTTTCCGGATATGATCGATGTGGTTGGCGACGTCGGCCAGACTTGCTGGCGGATACGGATTTGCCCGGAGCCAGCTCCCCATGTCCCGATGCACTTTTTCCCCTTCGTTCGGGTACCGGTTCTCGAGGCGTTTCTTTTCGGCCGTGGCGAGTGACCAATGCGCGGCGGCCTGATCGTTCAGGTAACCGGGGAGAAAACACACCATCACGATCCCACCGTTCCGGCGCACGAGCTCGAGGATGTCGTCGGGGATGTTTCGGAGGTGATTGCAGACACTTCTGGCGGAGGAGTGCGAAAAGATCACTGGCGCAGTACTGATCCGCAAGGCGGCGCGCATCGTGTCGTCCGAGACGTGGGACAGGTCCACCAGCATGCCGAGGCGATTCAATTCCCGGACGACTTCCTCACCAAAGGTGGCCAGGCCGTGATGCCGGGGTTCGTCGCCGGCAGCATCGGCCCAATCGGTGTTTTGGACATGGGTCAGCGTGAGGTACCGGGCGCCCAGGCGATAAAACGTTCTGAGCACGGCGAGCGAATTGTCGAGGCAATGCCCGCCCTCGATGCCGATCAGCGACGCGATTTTCCCGCGTCGGTGAATCCGTTCGATGTCGGCTGCCGTGAGGGCAAGGTCAAAAGTCTCGGGGTAGCGCTGCACGAGTTGTTGGATGAGGTCGATTTCGTCGAGGGCCGCGCGGACGGTGAGCGGTCCGGCCGGCTGAGGCGGGACGTAAACGGACCAGAATTGGCCGCCGAGGCCGCCGGCGCGAAGGCGCGGAATATCCGTGAGGAGGGGCGGATCAAGCCGGCTGGTGTCGGTCGCGAGGTCAATATCGGCAGCGCCCTTGTTGCGGTGGCGGAATTGCCAGGGCAAATCGTTGTGGCCGTCGATGAGGGGTACTTCGCGGAGCAGGTCGCGGATCGCGGAAAGGGGGTGGTTCGGCTTCGACATTGAGTATTGAGCATCGAGCATTTGTCATCTTTCATCGAACAGCAAATGCCCAATGCTCAATGCTCAGCGTGAGTCGCCAGGGCTAGCCTTCGTCATGCGCAAGCCGAGCGAGGACGTTCAGGTCTTCGAGGGTGGTGGTGTCGCCTTTGATCTCGGTGCCGGCCGCGATTTGCTTCAGCAGGCGGCGCATGATTTTTCCGGACCTGGTTTTGGGCAGCGACTCGGCGAAGCGGATGTCATCGGGCTTGGCCACCGGTCCAATCTCCTTGGCGACGTGCTGGCGGAGTTCCTCGCGCAGCGCGCCATTGGCCTGAAAAGCGCCTTTGAGGGTGACAAACGCCACCAACGCCTGGCCTTTCATGTCGTCGGGGCGGCCCACGACAGCGGCTTCGGCAACTTTCTGGTGGCTGACCAGGGCACTTTCGACCTCCGCCGTTCCGATTCGGTGGCCGGCGACGTTGAGGACGTCGTCAATACGGCCGACAATCCAGTAGTAACCATCGTGGTCCCGGCGGCAGCCATCGCCGGTGAAATAGCAATTCTGCACCTCGCGCCAGTAAACCGATTTGTACCGCTCCGGATCGCCCCAAAGGCCGCGTAACATGGCCGGCCAGGGTTTGCGGATGACGAGCTTGCCACCGGAGTTGCAGGGCACCGGCTTGCCAAGGTCGTCCACCACTTCGGGCACGATGCCAAAAAAAGGGAGGGTCGCTGAGCCGGGCTTGGTGGGGATTGCTCCGGGCAGCGGCGTGATCATGATGCCGCCCGTCTCGGTTTGCCACCAGGTGTCAACGATGGGACACCGTTTGCCGCCGATCATTTCGTGATACCACATCCAGGCCTCGGGGTTGATCGGTTCGCCGACCGTGCCCAGCAACCGCAAGGAGCTGAGGTCGTGTTTCTTAGGCCAGTCGGCGCCCCATTTCATGAAGGCCCGAATCGCGGTCGGCGCGGTGTAAAGGACGGTGACGCCGAATTTTTCTACGATGCGCCAGAAGCGGTCCGGCTCCGGAAAATTGGGGGCGCCCTCATACATGAGGCTGGTGGCGCCGCTCGCCAGGGGGCCATAAACCACGTAACTGTGACCTGTGACCCAGCCGATGTCGGCCGTGCACCAGTACACATCGTCTTCGTGCAAATCGAAGACGTACTTGGCTGTGAGTTTCGTGTACAGCAGGTAACCGGCAGTGGTGTGGAGGATGCCCTTGGGTTTGCCCGTCGAGCCGCTGGTGTAGAGAATGAACAGCGGGGCTTCGCTGTCCATTTTTTCGACGGGACAATGCGCGTCGACCCGCGCGACCTCCTGATGCCACCACAGGTCGCGGCCTTCCTGGAATTGGATTTCATTTGCGGCGCGCCGGAGCACGATTACTTTTTGGATTGTCTTTGCCAGCCGGTCACCGGCGGGGTCCTTCAACGTTAGAGCCTCGTCCACGTTCTGCTTGAGCGGCACGACTGCTCCCCGGCGGAAACCGCCGTCGGCAGTAATGACCAATTTGGCTTGCGAGTCCTGGATGCGGTCGGCCACCGATTGGGCGCTGAAGCCGCCGAACACCACCGAATGGACGGCCCCGATGCGGGTGCAGGCCAGCATTGCCACCGCGGCCTCGGGGACCATCGGCAGGTAGATCAGCACGCGGTCGCCACGGCCGATTCCATGACGTTTCAGGACATTGGCGAACAGGCAAACCTCCCGGTGGAGTTGTTTGTAGGTCAGCGTCCGCTCTTCGCCGGGTTTGCCGGACGCTGCCGGTTCGCCCTCCCAGATCAGAGCCGCCTTGTTGGCGGTCGCCGTGCCCAGGTGGCGGTCCAGGCAGTTATAGCTCACGTTGAGCTTGCCCCCGATGAACCATTTGGCGAACGGCTCCTGCCATTGCAGCACTTTCGTCCAGGGCTTGAACCACACCAGTTCCTCTTTCGCCCGCCGGCCCCAGAACTTATCGGGAGCCGTGACCGACTGCCGGTACAACTTCCGGTATTCAGCCAGAGACTTGATGTTCGCCCGGCGAGCAAACGCTTTGGCGGGACGGAAGACGCGGCTTTCGTTGAGGACAGATTCGATGCTGGTCGGGTTCTTGTCTTCAGGCATATTAATAATTACCTTTAGTGTTTTGGAGCCGCATCGTCAACTGCGCGCTGCCTCCAAAACCTCCCACGACAGACTGTTCGACAAAGTGGGAGACAACGCGAAAGGCAAAGTGGAGATGAGGGTGAGGATAGGGAAGCAGGGCGGCAAATGCGGGCGTTTCAGAGTTATTCACAGCGTTTTTATTCGCCGCGGGCCGTCGATTTGCCAAACTGCTTTCGCCAGAGGCAGATCGCGAAGAAAAGCTTGGGAATAACGTTTGCGTAAATTTTTTGAAAATTTTCTTGCTACGCTATATATGGGGCGTATGCTGCCCACACTCCCCTACTAATAGGGGTCGATGAGGCCTGCAGGGGGCCCTGGACTTTCAGACTTAACCAAATTTGCGTAAGTTAGATTGGGTGTTTCGTCGGCTCGATCCTGCTCATCGGCGGCACCTGTCAGCGAAAGGAAGCCATGATTGATGTGAGTGAAGATGTTGCGTCGGCCTCATCCCAGTCGAGGCGCCGTGTGCAGCCAACTGCAGCCGGCGCCGTTCGGGGTGGCCGAGGCGAGGCCTCGGCCAGGAAACTGACGATCGAGCGGGTTTTCAGCGACGCCACCGCAGACCCATTCGATCAAGTGGAGTGGGAGCGGCGCACCGCCGAAATCACTGATGAGTCGGGGAAGGTCATTTTCAAGCAGGACGATGTCGAGGTGCCGAAGGCATGGTCGTTGCTGGCGACGAAAGTGGTGGTGTCAAAGTACTTTTACGGCGAGCAGGGCACGCCGGAACGCGAGACCTCAGTGCGGCAACTGATCCACCGGATCTGCCGGACGATCGCGGACTGGGGTATCAAGGACGGCTATTTCAACAAGCTCAACGGCGAAATTTTTTACCGGGAGTTGACGTGGTTGTGCTTGAATCAGTATGGGGCGTTTAACTCTCCCGTGTGGTTCAACGTGGGACTGCTTCACCAATACGGGATCGGCAACCATTCCAGCCGGGGCAATTGGTATTACAATCGCAAGACGGGCCAGGCGGAGCGCGCCAGGACACAATACGAGTATCCGCAGTGCAGCGCCTGCTTTATCCAATCGGTGGAAGACAACATGGAGTCGATCATGCATTTGGCCTACAGCGAGGCGATGCTGTTCAAATTCGGCTCCGGGACGGGAACTGACCTGACGCCGATTCGTTCGAGCAAAGAAAAGCTCAGCGGGGGCGGGCGTCCCAGCGGGCCGCTGTCGTTCCTGAAGGTTTACGATCAGGTGGCCAACGTCGTGAAATCGGGAGGCAAAACGCGGCGCGCGGCCAAGATGAACACGCTCCGCGACTGGCACGGGGACATCGAGGAGTTCATCGACGCGAAGCACAAAGAAGAGAAGAAGGCCTGGGCGCTGATCGAGCAGGGGTATGACGGTTCGTATAACGGCGACGCCTATGGCAGCGTCATGTACCAGAATGAGAACCTGTCGGTGCGGATCAGCGACGAGTTCATGCAGGCGGCGATGGACGGGAAGGAATGGTGGACCCGGACCGTGACGACAGGCAAGCCGCTGCATAAGAAAGATGCGCGCGCGTTGCTGCACAAGATTGCCGAAGGCACCTGGATTTGCGGCGACCCGGGCCTGCAGTATGACGGCGCGATTCAGAAATGGCACACGTGCAAAGGCACCGAGCCGATTCACTCGACCAACCCGTGTTCCGAGTACGTTTTTCTGAACAACACCGCCTGCAATCTCGCGTCGCTGAACCTGATGAAGTTCAAGCGCGAGGACGGGAATTTCGACGTGGAACGTTTCAAATCCGCGGTGCGGCTCTTCATCACCGCGCAGGAAATCCTGGTGGACAACGCCAGCTATCCCACGGCGCAGATCGCGGAAAACTCCCACCTTTTCCGGACGCTGGGGCTGGGCTACGCCAACCTGGGCTCGTTGATCATGAGCTACGGCCTGCCCTACGACTCGGATGAGGGCCGGGCGCTAGCCGGCGCGATCACCGCGCTGATGACCGGCCATGCCTACGAACAGTCCGCCGCCATCGCGGAGACGATGGGCACCTTCAAAGGCTACCGTGACGCCCGCTGTGCGCACGTGCCAAAACCACTGGCCCCCGACAACGTCGAATCCATGCTGGGTGTGATCCAGCAACACCGGGACGCGGTCGAGGCGATCCAACCGAGCCAGGAGTTTAACTACCTGAAGGAAGAGGCCCGCCAGGCGTGGGAGCGGGCGCTGGAACGCGGCCGGGCCGTGGGCTACCGCAACGCCCAGGTGACAGTGCTCGCGCCGACCGGCACGATCGCGTTTCTCATGGACTGCGACACCACCGGGATCGAACCGGATATTGCGCTGGTGAAGTACAAGCTTCTCGCGGGCGGCGGGCTGCTGAAGATTGTGAACCGGAGCGTTCCCGGAGCGTTGCGCCGGCTCGGGTACAGCCCTGAGGAAGCACAGGCAATCGTGGGCCACATCGAAAAGTTTGACACGATCGAAGACATCGAGGAAAACGGTCAAACCGTGCGCAGCGGGTTGAGACCCGAGCATCTGCCGGTGTTCGACTGCGCGTTCAAGCCGTTTCGCGGCAAGCGCAGCATCCATTACCTGGCCCATCTCCGGATGATGGGAGCGGCGCAGCCGTTCATAAGTGGCGCGATCTCGAAAACGGTCAACATGCCTAACGAAAGCACCGTGGATGCCATCCGCGACGCGTATGTTCAGGCGTGGAAGATGGGGCTGAAATGTGTCGCGATTTATCGCGACGGCTCGAAACGGTCGCAACCGCTCAACACAAAACGGACGAGCGAAGGCGGCGACAAAGGTGCCGCCGCAAACGCCCCAGTGCTCGAGTCGCGCATCAAGGAACTTGAGGCCGAGGTCGGCCGGTTGCGCCAGGTTGCCGGCAAACCGCTGCGCCGGCGCCTTTCTGATACGCGGACGGCGATCACCCATAAATTCGACATTGCCGGCCACGAAGGCTACCTGACGGTCGGCTTGTTCGAGAACAACCAGCCGGGCGAGCTCTTCATCACGATGGCCAAGGAAGGGTCAACGATCGGCGGGCTGATGGACGGGATTGGGACCTTGACGAGCCTGGCGCTGCAGTACGGCGTGCCGCTGGAAGCGCTGGTGCGCAAGTTCGCTCACGTTCGGTTCGAGCCGTCGGGCTTTACGAGGAACCCGGAGATTCGCAATGCCGCCTCGATCACGGATTATGTGTTCCGGTGGCTGGCGTTCCAATTCATTCCGGGTTACCGCGAGGAAAACTCGCCCAACCGGAACCAGCCCGAGCTGGCCATCCCGGGACTTTTGGACGAGCTGAAAAAGAAGATTAACCGGCCGGTGCCCGAACTGCCTCTGGCCGAGGAGACTGACCTCGAGGAAACGCCGGCGATTGAAACCAACGGAAAAGGCCGCAACGGCGATGATGCTGCTCACTCGTACACGGTCAAAACGCTCAGCGATTCGGTCGCTCATTTCCAGCAGGACGCGCCGACCTGCCCCAGTTGCGGGCACGTGGCGGTGCGCAACGGGGCATGCTACAAGTGCCTCAACTGCGGTGAGAGCTTGGGCTGCTCCTGATCGCCGACAATGCACAAGACGGGCCGGGGAGGTGCTACGGCTCCTCGGCCTGTGCTTTTTCAGGATGGTCCCTCCGCGGCGAAAAAAGGGTTGCCATGGCCGGCAACGCTTGAATTTAATGTAGTGGTTCTTCGTCAACGTGTTTTCCATGCTTTCACGACCCTCTAACCTGAAAGCGGCCGCAGCCGTGCTGCTGGTGTTTTCGCTGACCGGTTGCCAGCATACGGTGCATCGGCCGACGTATTCCGACCCGGTCACCGGAACCACCGAACCCGCGCCCGCCGTGGCGCCCTCCGCCAAAGCGACGCCACGGGTGAAGTACAGCCCCACCTACGACAAAGAGATCCGGGAGATTATGGACCTGGCGCGGGAAGACCGCTGGGAAGAGGCGCAGCAAAAGGCCACCGACCTGCTCAACAAGGACCCCAAAGATTCGATCGTGACGCGAGTCTACAGTTGGGTAAACCAGCAGGCCCAGCAACGACGCGCGCAATCGCTGGAAGACAAAATCCGCAGCATCGACGCGCGAAACTCAGTTTTCAGCCCCACACCCAAGAGCCTGCTCAAGGAGCAGCGGGACCGGGGTTTGCCGCCGCGCAAAGACGTGCGTGACGCCGTGGACAAAATCGAGAGTTCACGCTGGGTGCCCGAGACCTACAGCAAGGTCGTGCATGAACAGGCGCCGCTTTTCGACTTTGAGAGCGCCAAAGGCAAGATGGCCAAGGTGCTCGAGAAAGATGTGACTGTTCACCTGGACAACGTGCCACTGGAGAGCATCCTGATTTACCTGAGTCAAAACTCGGGGGTCAACATCGTGGCGGACAAGACGCTGCCTGCGCTGAAGCAGATGCTGAGCGTCAACCTGGACAAAGTGAAACTCAGTGAATTCCTGCGCTACGTGGGCCGGAATTACGATCTCCAGTTCCAGGTGGGAGACGACCTGGTGTGGGTGACCGACGGAAAGGACCCGAAAAAGCTGATGGAGGAAACGCGTTTTTACAGGCTGCGCAAAGGCTTCGTTCTCCCCGCCGAGTTCGGCGCCTCCGAAGTAATCAAGACCACATCGATGGCGAACAACCAGGTCACCGGGGTCACGGAGACCCAGAAGATCAACAAGTTTGTCAACGACCTCGCCCCCAACATGACGTCGCTCGAAAAGACCATCAAGGAATTGTGGGCGGGCACGAACACGACGGCCAGGTACCTGATTGATTACGAGCGCAACCTGGTGGTTGCCCGCGGCACCGCCGAGCAACTGGACACGCTGGAGAAAATAATCAAGGAGTTCGACCAACCCATCCAGCAAGTGCTGATTGAAGCCAGGTTTGTGACGGTCTCGAAGCCGGCGTTCATGCAACTGGGCGTGCTGTGGGAAACCGGCCGCCAATCGCGGCCCGTTCCGGTTCCGGTGGATTACACCGGATTGGTCACCAGCCAGAATGTGCCGACGCTCGGCGTGGGAATCCAGCAAGTGTTCACGAATGTGCTGGGGGCGGCGGACTTAAGCGCAACGATTACGGCACTGGAGCAGACCGGTGAAAGCCAGACGCTCAGCGCTCCGCGTCTGACCGTGCTCAATAATCGCCCGGCCACAATCAGCGACGGCAACGTGCAATATTATTACGAGGAATATACAGTCAAAACCACGGCCCAGCAGTATTACCAGGCCTCGAGCTTTGTGCCGAGCGGCAAGCCCAGCAAGATCACGGCGGGTTCGGAATTGGAGGTGCTGGCCAGCATCAGCGGTGACGGCAAGAGCATCGTGCTGGCGCTGCACCCGAGAGTAAACACGAACGTGGAGCTCAAGCGTTATGCCACGTTGACCGATTTCAACCAGAACGGGGAATTGCAGAGCACCTTCGATATCAACCTGCCGCAGTATCGGACGCAGGAGTTGGCGACGCGCATGGTAGTGAAGTCCGGCGATACGGTCGTTATGGGAGGAGTGCTGGAAAGGCAGCGTTCGACGTTCGTGGAATCCGTGCCGGTGCTGGGGGATCTTCCGCTCATCGGCGCCCTTTTCCGCCGCCGCACAGAGCAGGATACGCCCCGGTACCTCCTGGTGTTCGTCACCGCGACCATCGTTAAGGACACCGGCGAATTCCTGATCCTTGACGACCAACCGCCTGCCACGTCGTTCCTGCCCTCGAGCGAGACGCCAGGACACGAGATGCCGGCGGCCCCGGCGGCCAACCCGGCGCCCGGCGGTACCAACGCCATTCCCACCGCCGTGACCACCACGAACACGGCGGTGCCGGCCACGGCCTCCACCCCGGTCGCGCCAAGTGCCGCGGCGGTTCCCGCGCCCGCGGCTCCCGCCCCGACCAACGCGCCGGTCATGTCGCCGGCGGCCACCACCAACGCTGCCGCCCCGCCCAAATGACCCCCGCCGCCGCACCTCCAGCCCTGGGCCCCGGTTTCTCCAGTTGGCCGCCCGCACCCGACCGTTGACCGGATGATCGCCTCGCTTACATCCAGAAAGCTGCGATTGCTCAATCCGCCAGTGCGACGGGTACTGGCGGTGGACTTGGGCAGCCGGAGGCTCAAGCTGGTTCTTGCCGAAAGCGACTTTGGCCGCTTCCGGGTCCTGAAGCAGGAATTGCTGGACCTGAAAGCCGAGGGCCTGGTCTCAGCCGAGGAACTCAAGACCCACCTTCGCGCCTCCCTGGACCACTGGGGAACACCGGCAGTGGCGATAGTCCTGCCCGAGCATCTGTCGATATCCCAAGTCATCGATTTGCCCAACGTTCCTGAGAGCGACGTCGAGAAACTCATCCAGGATGAAACGATCAAGCTCAGCGGCGTGGCCGAGAGCCGTGTCGTTTACGACTTTGTCCGGACCGAGGCCCTGCCCCAGGACAAGCAGCAGTTCTGGGTTACCCTCGGACAGGAGGAGAATATTCGCGAGCGCATCCAGCGGCTGGGGCTCGAACGCGACGAGGTGTGCGAGGTCACCACGACCGCGAATGCGCTGATCGCATCATATCGCGCGGCGGCGCCCCTTTCCTCACGGGCGATCCTGGTGCAGGTCGGCGCCCAGAGCACGATCGTGGTCATCCTGCTGGCCGGCCAGCCTGCCTTCGCGACGAGCTTCCAGATGGGGGGTGACTTTTTCACGCGGGCCCTGGCGCGTGAGCGGAACTGCCCGGAGGAGGCGGCGGAAGCGCTCAAGAAAGAAAGCAACCTCCTGTCCGGGGTTGAGGCTTCCCGAGCCCTGGCGGAAGCGGTGGACGGTTGGGCGGCCGAGCTGAAACGCCAACTCAACGAGTGGTTCCAGGAGCACCCGGCGCTGGCTGCCGAGGTGCGCTCGTTCGAACTGATCGCCAGCGGCGGCGCGCTCCAACAGCCCGGTTTGAGCCAGTACCTGCAGGCCGACGCGGCGCTGGAGTTTCATCCCTGGCCCGCCACAGGCAAGCCGGAGGGTGGTGCACCGACTCCAGGATTTGAAATCGCGCTTGGGGCCGCCCTCCAGGCCCTGGGTCATGCCGCCCAACCGGTATCGCTGCTCCCGCTGGAATTCCGTTCGGGGTGGAACAAACGGCTCAGCCGAAGCCGAATCGAATTGGCCAGTTGCATCCTGCTAGCCGTGTGCCTGCTGCTGCTGGCGGTGGGGACCTGGCATAACGTATCCCTGTACACCACCAAGAAGGCCCTTCGGGACAAAGTCCGGGCGGGGCAGAGCGCGGTGGACGCCAATGAGGCGTTAACGGCAGACCTGATGGCCGAGTACGAAAACCTGCGTCCGCTTGTCGCCAGCCAGCAGAACACGCTCGACACTCTAAAAAGCCTCGCGCTCATCCAGCAATCCTGCTCGAAGAGCAATTTTTGGTATGCCTTGCTCGCGGATCAGCAAAGCTATTTCAGCCGGCCGCCGGCGGTGCTTTCCACAAACCGTCCGGCCAAGACCAACCTGCTGGGACCGACGCTCGAGGCCCTCCGGCCCATGCCGCTGGTGTCGAGCGCTTATCCCGTGGCCACAACCAATCTGACACCGGCCAAGCCGGGGTTGATTGCCGAGTTGTGTGTGCCTGGAGGCGCGGAGACCTCGCGCCAGTTCCTGAGCGAGTTGGTCAACGGCTGGAAACAGCAGTCGATGTTTTCGAAGGTGGACCTCCTCTCGGAGGATCTGCGACGCAATCTCGCGGACCCGAAAGTGATCGTCGCCGAGCGTGACTATGTGCTCGCCCTGGATTTCGCGGAAACTGATTTTCACCAGGCGGTCCGTGCCAGGAAAGCACCGTCCCAGCCGTCCAGGCGTCCGGCCCGGCCGGCCCCGGTTTCGCCGGACCGGCCGGACAACATGCCCCGGAATGGTTCGTGAAGTAGACTGCTAGCATGGCGTCATTGAATGAACTGAAAAGACGCAGCATCCTGCCGCTGGCGGCGCTGGGACTGGCAGCCTACTATCTACTGGTGTTCGTGCCGTTGGCCCATAAGGCCGGGAGTCTCGACGATGAGTTGAAGAAGTCCTGGCAACGATTGGCAGCCTCAGTGGAGCAAACCAATGCCGCCCGGCTGGATTTCGCGCAGATCACCAACCAACTCAGCGAGACGCGCCATCAATTGGTTTTGCTGGAGGAGGCCAAGAAGAAAGTCTCGACGCACCTGGAGCTGAGCCCGGATCTGCGCTCCAAACTCTCGGCGCCCTTCCAGCTCGTCGATTATCAGAACGAAAGAAGCAAACAGATTGACGAACTGGACAGCCAAACCAAACAGCAGAAGGTTGCGCTTGATCCCGTAGTTTATGCCGGGTTCCCGGAGCACACCGCAGATATGGCCGAACCGTCCCTGCTCTGGGCCGCGTTGTCGCTAACCACCGACCTGCTCCAGACCGCGCTGCGGTGCAAGGTGGCTGCCATTCATTCCCTCGAAGTTGCCGTAGCCCCCACCAACTCCATCGCCCCGGAGGTTGCCGCTCCCTGGGCGGAGATTGCTCTGCAACTCGAATTCACCGCTGCGGCCGACAATGCGGTTCATGTCGTGCAGAGCCTGCCTTTGACGGCCGAGGAAATCCGCGCCGCCGGATTGCCTGCGCCCGAGCGCCAGAAGGCGCCTTTGTTCATCGACCGGTTCATTATCCGCAAGGAAACGCCCGACAAACTCGATGAGGTGCGAGTCTGGGTCAGAGCGACCGGATTTGTCTTGCGGGAATAAATATGCCGCTAGCCGCCCTACAGATCCTGCGCAGCCGTTGGTTCGCCCTTTGCGTCCATGCGGCGTTGTGGGTCGTGTTGTACCTGGCGGTGCTGAACCTGCGCGGTAAAGCGCCCGGATTCTCTGAAAGCGCCGCCTCTGCGCTCCAACCTCAGCCAAGCCTGCCCGTAGGCAAACTGGACGCGCTCTTTGCCAGCGGCCAAATCTCCCAGGCCATCTCCAATCCGACGAACATTCCCAGTCCGTTTTTCACCAGGTATTTCGTTCCGCCCGCGCCGGCGCCGCCGCCGGCCCCGACGACCCGGAAGATCGAAATTACCTATCAGGGATTCTATCAGACCACTGACGGGCCCAAGCACGCGGTGTTGAGCGTGGCGGGCGGGTTAATGGTGGCGCAGGTCGGCGCCCTGGTGGCCACGAATGTTTATGTTGCCGACGCCGACCTCCGCTCTGTCGTTCTGACGAACACGGCCGCCCAAACCAACACGCTGACCCTGAACACGAAAAAGGAAATCGAGGTGCCGATTCGATGAACCCCGCGACCACAACGGCCTCGAAAGAACCGGGCGATTTCCTCCTGGAACAGGGTAAAATCAATTCCCAGCAACTCGAACAAGTCCATCGCCGCCAGCGCCGGCTCAACTTGCCGCAGCATCGGGCAATCGTTGACCTCAATTTCGCCTCGGAAGAAGACACCTGGCGGGCACTGGCCCGAGCCAGCAACCTTGAATTTGTTGACCCTATCGCGCTGGATTTGAAGCGTGAGACTCTCGAGTTGGTCCCTATCAAATTCATCTTTCACTACAATCTGCTGCCGGTCGGCCTGGAAGATGATTCCGTGACGCTCGCGTTCAGCGAGCCACCGCGCCAGATGGAGTTGGGTAATCTGCGGCTGGTCCTGGGCAAGCGGTTTAAGATTGTCCTGGCGACACCAAGCGCGATCCATGCGGTCATCAAAAAGAACTTCGGCCTGGGTGCGGAAACCATCCAGAGGCTCCGGGCGGAGCGCGGGGGCGGTGAACTCAACCAGGAAATCGTTTTTGATGTTCAGGGCAAGGAAACGGACTCGGCGCTAGAGGCGACGGTATCGGCGTTTGTGGACCAACTGCTGCAAGAGGCGTTGCGACTCCGGGCCACGGACATTCACCTCGAACCCTACGCCAATGCCATCCGCCTTCGGTACCGGGTGGACGGCATTCTGGAGACCGTGCCGGTCCCTGCCGACATGCGGCACCTGCACTCGGCGGTGATCTCGCGCCTGAAGATCATGGCTGGCCTCAACATCGCCGAGAAACGCCTACCCCACGATGGGCGCATCGCCATGAAGACCGGCGAGGAGGAATACGACCTGCGCGTTTCGATCGTGCCGACCAAACACGGGGAAGCGGCGTGCCTGCGCATCCTTGGACGCCAAAACCTGTTTTTGGACCTTAGCCAACTAGGCATGGAACCGAACCAGGAAGCGATCTTCGCGCAGTTGACACAACTCCCCCAGGGGATGGTCCTGCTGACCGGCCCTACCGGCAGCGGCAAAACCACCACGCTTTATACGGCGCTCGCGCAGGCCAATGATGAAGGCCGGAAAGTGATTACCTTCGAGGATCCCATCGAGTACCAACTCGAAGGAACGGTCCAGATCCAGGTCCGGGAGCAAATCGGCCTGACCTTCGCCACCGGTTTGCGTTCCGTTTTGCGCCACGACCCCGATGTCGTTCTCGTCGGCGAGATCCGCGACTTCGAAACCGCCGAGATTGCCGTCCGCGCCGCCCAAACCGGTCATCTTGTGCTCTCGACACTCCATACGAACGACAGCCTCAGCGCGGTGACTCGTTTGCTCGAAATGCACATCGAGCCTTATTTGATTGCCTCCTCACTGGTCTGCAGCATCTCCCAGCGTTTGGCGCGGCGGATTTGCCGCCATTGCGCCGCGGAGGACCGGGATATCCCCGATAGCCGGCGGGAGGAGATGGCGGCGGCGCTGGGTATTCCGCCACAGGAAGTGCGGGCCTGGAAGGGACAAGGCTGCGTTGAGTGCAACCAGAAGGGTCATCGCGGAAGGGTCGCGATCTACGAGTTTTTCCTCGTGGACGAGGCGATCGCCGACTTGATCCAGCCCGGGCTAAAGACCGGGTCGCTTCGCCAGACCGCGCGGCGGCTGGGTTGGCGTTCCCTGCGGGAGATGGCCTGGCTCAAGGTCCAGCGCGGGATAATACCGATTTCGGAGCAGGAGCGCTGGACCCGGCTGATCGACCCGGGCGCTCTCCGGGCGGGCGAACGGGTGGCACCAGTTCAAGCTCTCTGAGGCGGGAAATCTGGGGACGGTTTTGTTGCCCGGTGGAACGGAGGGAGAGCGGGCACCGCGGCGCAGCCGCAAGGGGGAGACAAGAAACTTCGGACTTACCAATCAAACACTTGCGAGGAGGCCATGGCCGTCAGGCGCGCTTCGGCCTGCTTCGAGAGGCCGGTAAGCACCATCGAAACGTGATAACCGGCGTGCTTGTTGCCAGTGCAGGAAATCACCACGCCATTGCAGTGGAGCCGTCCGGAACCGAAGGGCGATTGCAGTGTCAGGGTCATTTCTGACCAGGATGAAAAAGGAGTGGCGCTGCGGAATTCAATCCCGTTCTTGTGGAACACCACCGAATCCGGCGTGAGCGACAAACGTGTCTGCCTCGCTTCGACGGTTACAGGAGGGATCGTGCCCACAGCTACAGCTTTTCTCGCGCTCATACGACATTATCAGCATAGCACAAATTGGAACGAGGTCAATCCTCTTTTAGCCGCGGTAATGAAGCCCGAGCCCGGTCGGCACACCCTACGTTCGTCGAAGCACGAACCGTTTTTCCGCGCCTGACTATCGATACCGCATCTGCCGGGACCATGAATGTCAATGGCTCGCTCCGAGTCAGGCTCCCCCCGCGAAACTCCCACCCGACCGCGATCGTTTTGGCTCCCCGCAGCAGCGCCACGGCGGACTCGACGGGAAGCGCCTGGTTTGTTCCAATAGGCACTGTGCAGGCCGTCAAAGTCTCACAATGCCTGGCGGTCCAGGTTGCCGTGTATTTCGCCGCGCTGGGGGCATCGGTGCCGGCTGCTGCGCCGGTCGAGTTGTCGCCGATTGCTCTGGCGGGAAGACCGGACGGTATCGTTTATATCGCCTGTGCCGGCGCAAACCAGGTGCTGGCGCTCAAACCGGGGGAAAC
>DATDCV010000318.1:0-28210 GCA_036524155.1 Verrucomicrobiia bacterium | reverse complement strand
GACTGCTCGGCCATGGCGCCGCAATCGAGAAGGCAGTTACCATCATCGCCACGGCTTTCCGGCGCGGTGGGCGGCTATTCTATGTGGGCGCCGGCACCAGCGGCCGGTTGGGCATGCTCGACGCCAGCGAATGCCCGCCGACCTATCGCACCCGCCCCGAACTGGTTCAGGGAATACTCGCCGGGGGCCGCAAGGCGCTGTGGCAATCCATCGAGGGCGCGGAAGACGACGCGGAAGCCGGTGCGAAAGAAATCAAGGCGCGACGCATTACGCGGCCTGACGTCGTGGTCGGCATCGCCGCCAGCGGCACGACGCCGTTTGTCTGGGGAGCCCTGGCCCAAGCGAAGCAACTGGGCGCCTCCACTGTGTTGGTTTGCTTCAATCCTTACTTGAAGATCCCGCGCGCGCTCCGGCCCCGGGTGACGATTGCGGCGGATCTCGGCCCGGAGGTGCTAACGGGTTCGACCCGCCTCAAAGCCGGAACCGCGACCAAACTGCTGCTCAACATCTTCACGACCCTTTCGATGGTGCGCCTGGGCAAAGTGATGAGCAACCTGATGATCGATGTCAATCCCGGCAACGCCAAGCTGCGCCAGAGGGCCGTGCGGATTGTAACGGAGTTAACAGGAGCCGACAGTGGTCGAGCAAGTGCCGCTCTGCACGACAGTGCGTGGAATGTCCGAAAGGCAGTCAGTCGCCTCACAACCCCGTGAATCAGCGAGTGGCCCGAGTCGGTCTAACCCCCAGCTCAGTGGATGACTGACTGGTTGGTGAGCGGAGCCTCGAATCGGATCACGGTTTCACCGGGCCTCGCGTAGCCGAGGCGTTCCCGCGCCAGGCGTTCCACCGCTTTGGGGTCGCGCCGCAGGGCCTCGATCTGCAGCCGCAACTGCTTGCCGATCTCGTCTTCTTTCTGGATCTGAGTATCCAGGGCGAAAATCTTCTTCCGCATCCGCTCGTTTTGCTGGATCAGAGGAAGGTACCAAATGGCGACACCCATCAGGCCCGCGAGAAATAGGAGGAAAACGACCAGCCGTGTCAGCCGGTCCCAGATATTCACTCCCGCGCTCATTGGCCGCCAGTTAAGCACGTTATTCGAGCAGAGTAAATGGGAAACATCGGGGCAAATAGGGGGCAGTTCGTTCGCAGTCGATCTGCCTGCGTCAATTCTCAGTTTTTCGGATCCAGCAGCCAGCCGGTATAGACAGTAACATACATATCAAATTCGTCGTTCCAGACCGTCTGCCCTTCCACGGCATACACCATGCCTTGAACTTCTCCGGCGACGCCGTGTCCGACTGCCTTGTGCTGCGTAATCGCGCCTCCCAGAATGCCCTTGTGCTCCCACATCCCCTCCCAAAGACCGCCGTCAGCCGAGGCATTGAATACTGGAGTCCCGGAGGTGGAATCCCAAGCGCCGCCTTCGAAGATTGCGGAACCAGAACCGACACCGTTCAGAGAAAGCTCGCCGTTGAAGTTGCCAGTTACAGTTATCCGGCCGGCTGTCAGCGGGTTGTCTGAGAGCATCATGTACACAGCGCTTAACCCTTCGACATGGATGATGCCGCCCGGAGTCACACGCATTTCTTCCATGGCGAAGCCCATAGGAACGGCGATGCTTTGGATATTCTGTTTCTCGCCGCCGGCAACAGGCCAGGCCCACGACAGCAAAACCAGCCCTGCCATGATAGCGCAGCACCAGCTCCTGGCGCCGCCTCGATTCAATACGGTTCTATTCATAACGATTTTCCTTCCTGTTGTTGTTTATGCGACTTTGGTCGCTTCCCCCTTCCTAGATTCAACCGACCAATGGCGTCAATAGTTGGCCCCCGGATCTCAGGTCGATCTCAGGCGAATGGCAGATTTCGGGCTCGATCTCAAAAAGACTTCAAGTGTGCGCCAGGGCAAAGGTGTTAAGGTGCCGGGGCCAACCTGGCGGTCCCGATGCTTTTGGTCTTCTTCCGGGGATGAGATCAGGATAAAAGGGCGTGGCATGACGCGGGTCACACGCAGAGAATTTCTTCGAAGTTCAGGGGTTGCCGCGTTGTCTCTCGTTAGTCCGTCGGTCGTGGCGGCCGCAGCACTTCGTGACGGGGCACGACGGGAGGGTCGGATTGACCGCCACGCGCTGGTAGGGCGTCATAATCCGATCATCACCCGGTTCGATCCGTTTGCCGCCCTTTCGCTCGGCAACGGCGAAGCGGCGTTCACGGCAGACATCACCGGCCTGCAAACCTTCGCGAGCGAGTGCGAAAAACAGTTCCCGCTTTGCACCGCGTCGCACTGGGGCTGGCACAGCGCGCCGGCGGCGCAGGGGCTCAGGCGCGAAGATTTCCGTTACCAGGATTTCGACACCGATGGCCGCCCGGTCGGTTACGCGACCAACTCCAAGGGACAGGAGGGTCTCTTTAATTGGCTGCGGCAAAATCCGCATCGTCTGCACCTCGGGCGGCTGGCCTTCGAAATGAAATTTCCGGGCGGCACGGCCGCGACACCGGAAGACCTCAAAGACACCCGGCAAATGCTGGACTTGTGGACGGGCCTTCTGGAAAGCCGCTTCTCGTTCCTGGACAAACCCGTTCTGGTGCGCACCTGTTTCCACCCTGACCTCGATTTGCTCGCGGTCTCTGTCGAGTCACCCCTGCTGCGAATGGGGAAACTGAAAGTGCTGCTCACATTTCCCTACGGCTCGCCCGAGGTGGGCATGGCGGACTGGACGAAGCCCGATCAGCACATCACCCAGGTAACACGCACGGCTGCGAACCACGCTAATTTCACCAGGAAGCTGGACGACACTGAGTATTCCGTGAGTCTTGCCTGGTCAAAGGGCGCCACACTCGAACAACGGGCCAGTCACGAGTTCGTGCTGGTGCCGGGTTCGACTGGCTCGCTTGAGTTCCGTTGCCTTTTTTCCCCTCGGCCCTTCATCGCTGAACTGCCGGGCGTGCGACAAGCCGCCTCCGCTTCGGCCACACATTGGCGGCGGTTTTGGACCGAGGGCGGCGCAGTCGATCTGGGCGACAGCACGGCCCCAGAGGCCGCCGAACTGGAACGTCGCCTGGTGCTGTCGCTCTACCAGACCGCAATCCATTGTGCCGGTTCGCTGCCATCCGCCGAGACCGGTCTGTTGTGCAACAGTTGGTACGGAAAATTCCACCTGGAAATGCACTGGTGGCACAGCGCGCACTTCGCAGCCTGGGGCCGGTTCCATCTCTTTGAGGGAAGTCTGGGCATCTATCAGCGCATCTTGCCGCTGGCCCGCGAGACCGCCCGCCGCCAGGGTTACCGCGGCGTCCGCTGGCCGAAAATGATCGGCCCCGACGGCCTGGAATCCCCCTCGGCCGTCGGCCCGCTGCTTATCTGGCAGCAGCCCCACCCGATTTATTATGCCGAGCTTTGCTACCGGGCACGGCCCACCAGAGAAACCTGCGATCGTTGGCGCGAAATCGTGTTCGAAACCGCCGAATTCCTCGCGTCGTTCCCGGTGTGGGACCCCGCCTGCTCACAATCTGTGCTCGGCCCTCCGCTTAAAACGGTCTCGGAGAATACCGACGCGCTGACCGCGCGCAATCCGACTTTTGAGTTGGCCTACTGGCGCTTCGGATTGCGGACTGCCCAACTGTGGCGCGAGCGCCTGGGCCTGGCGCGCGAAGCGCGCTGGGAAAAAGTCCTCGAAAGCCTTGCGCCGCTTCCGGCGCACGAGGGGTGTTACCTGATGCAGGAAGGGCTGACGGACACTTACACAAAGTGGAATTGGGAGCATCCGGCGTTAGTCGGGGCGTTGGGCATGCTGCCCGGCGACGGGGTGGACCTCGTGACGATGCGCCGCACGGTCAGACGGGTAATGGACACCTGGCATTGGGAAAGGAGTTGGGGTTGGGACTTTCCGTTGACGGCGATGGCGGCGGCGCGTGCAGGCGAGCCCGAGTTGGCGGTCCGCGCGTTGCTGATGAATGAGCCCAAGAACCGGTATTTGCAGAACGGCCACAATTACCAGCGGCCGGGGCTGAGCGCGTATTTACCGGGCAACGGGGGGCTCCTCGCTGCGATCGCAATGATGGCAAAAGGCTGGAACGGTGGTCCGACGGCGTCCGCCCCGAGTTTTCCTGCCGACGGCCAGTGGAGCGTCCGCGCCGAAGGGCTGAAGACATGGTTGTGATGCCGCGTTCGGGGTACCCCCTCAGTCTTGGGCCGGAGCGCCGAGTTGTACTCGGCTTGCAGGAGGCCATCGGCGCGCTTAAGCCGATTAGAAATCGGCGCTCCGACCCAAGACTAAGGCGATACCGTTCGGGTTTCTTTTGGCTGGTTGCGGCCCGGCAACCCTGCTACTCTGCCTGCACGAACCACACGTGACCGCTTGTGCCAGGCTCGAAGCCGAACGGCAACCAGAGGAACAGATCGTGAGACCAAATGACCATCAACCGGTCCGCGGCAGTGCCCGCCGCGGGATTGGTTTTACATTGATCGAGCTCCTGGTGGTGATCGCGATCATAGCAATCGTTGCGTCCATGCTGCTGCCGGCCTTGAGCAGCGCCCGGGAAAAATCCCGGCGCGCCCGGTGTATCAGCAACCTCCGCCAGGTCGGTCTCGCGCTCAATATCTACGCGAACGACAACCGGGATCGGCTGCCCTATACGAAGGTGCGCGGCGGGGAGTGGCTCTGGGACGTGGATCGGCCGATGCGAGACCTGCTGGTGCAAGCGGGAGCCAAACGGGACATCCTCTACTGTGCGGCTTTTCACGCCTTTTACAAATCGCAGCTCGGCAACATTGAACGTTGGTGGGATTATCAGGGCGACGGTTGCGTGCTCAGTTATTTCTGCATGATTCAGCGAGACGGGCCTGATCCCGCCGACCTGCGGCCCGGCAAATACTTCCAGTCGCGCCTCATCGTCACCAACGCGACCGAGACCGAACTGTTCAGCGATGTGGTCATATCCGAGGTGCCGGACACGGCGAACTTCACTAGAATTACCAGCACCAGCGGCATCGTGCCGTACCACACCACCAGCCATCTCGCCAAAGGGAATCAACCGGCGGGTGGCAACGTGTTGTTCGCCGACGGCCACAGCTCCTGGCGCCTGTTCCGTTCCATGAAGTTGCGTTATACCGCCGGCAGCCGCCCCGGTTTTTGGTTTTAGCAGCTGATCCTCTGAGCCGGTTCGGTGGCCGGCGCTATGCCCAAGCTCACGCCTTACACAAGCTCTTTACGCAATAGCTATTCAGGCTTTCACCTGCGGCCAAGGCCTTAGCGGCGAGGCGGCGATGGAGAGCTGGTTCAACCCGGAGCACGAACCTCCCGCTGAATTCCTTTTTGCCCAGGGCGCTCGGCATTTTTCTGCCGTCCCCGTGGATCAACTCGACCATTTCCTCCACAGCCGTACACAGTTCGCCGTAAACCTTCGCTTCGTCGCTACCGTGCACGCCACCGAGCATGAGCTCGGGGCAGCGGCCAATAAAGCACTTGTCTTCATCGCTCCACTCGACAAACTTGGCATATCGCGCTGCCTGTTCCTTGAGCTGTTTGCGCGTCATATTCTTCATTCTTTCACCGCGTCCAAAGCCCGCCGCACATCGCGTTCCTGGTAGTGCTTCGCATCGTCGCCCGGGCCGCCGCTCAACGTTACCCGCACCCCTTTTGGATGCGTGAAATTCCGATGGCTGCCTTTGCCGCCCCGGTCCACGAATCCGGCTCTCTGCAAGTCGGCAATCAGTTGGCGAACCTTGCGCGGCATGGCAGTATCAAATTAGTATCACGAGCGCTCGAAATTGTCAATGGAACTTCCTGTGTCCCGGTGCGCAGTCATGCTGACGGTTGCGTCCTTTCGATCTCCGCTGCAAACCCTTCCCGAAATGTCAGATACTTCAGCTGGTAGGCCAGCTCCGTCCGCAGCCGGCGATTGGATACGATCTTACTGGTCACCCCACGTTTGCGGTTCGCCTTTGAATCCTCGGACCTGGAAGGCGGCAGGCTCCGCCCGAGTTTTGCGGCCAGCCATTCGAACATATCGAGCTGGCTCACCGGTTCGTCATCGACCACGTTATATACCTCGCCCGGCCGGCCACGCTGGAGGGCGGCGATCACTGCACCCACCACGTCGTCGCGGTGGATCATGTTCAACACCCGGGCGCCTTTCCCCTCAATCCGGGCTTCGCCGGCAAGGAACTGCTTTAGCCAGTAGCCACGACCCGGCCCGTAAATGCCCGCAACCCGTAAAACTACCGCCGGAAAACCGTGCCGCGCTGCGTCCAGAAACCACTGCTCCGCTTGCACGAGCACCCGGCCCGTTGCCGTCCCCGGCGCCGTGACGCTGGTTTCGTCGACGCGCGAGCCGTCGTCCTGCCCATAAAGCCCCGTGCTGCTGGTGTAGACGAGCTTTTTTAAATGCGATCCGCGAAGCCAGTCCACCAGGTTCTGCGCGCCTTCGACGTAGACGCGACGGTAATCCTCCGCGCCGCCGCCGGTGGCAGAAACACAATCGACGACCCAGTCGAACGTCGTTGGTAAAGTGTCGAGCGTCGCGCGCTCTGTGATGTTGCCAAACACCGGGACGATGCCCGCGGCCCTGGTTTCCTGCTCGGCATTCCGGCTGCGCCGCAGACCGAAAACCTCGTGGCCTTGACGCACTAACTCCGCCCCTAGCGCTATCCCTACATATCCGCACCCGACCACGAGCACTTTCATGAAATCGCCATGCCTGTATTTACGTCAAAAAAGAGCGCTGCACGCATATCGAAGCGCGGTGCCACTTTGCCGCGCACCCGAACCGGCTGACTGCCGGGCACGCGCGCCACAATTCTTTCTCCGTTAACGTTGAGATGCACGTGCCGGTCAGCCCCGAGGTCCTCGACTGCCTCGACCGGCGCCTGCGCACGCTCCTCCGCCACCGGTTCGGCGAAGGATATATGCTCCGGGCGGAGGCCGACCATCACCTCCTTGTTTACCCAGCGTTCCATCCGCAGCGTAGAATCGTTCACCAATGACAGCTCAAGCGGAGCTGTGCCGGGAGGCTGGGTGGTGGACCGGAACACAAGCCCGGCCGACACGCTGGTTAGTGTCCCTCTGAGGAAATTCATCGGGGGCGAACCCAGAAACCCGGCCACAAATTGATTCGTCGGATGTTCGTACAGCTCCCGCGGTGTGCCAATCTGCTGCAGTGCTCCGTTGCGCAACACTCCAAGACGCGTCCCGAGGGTCATCGCTTCGTGCTGGTCGTGGGTCACATAGAGCACGGTGGTTCTCAACCGCTCGCGCAGCGCCAGGAGCTCGGACCGCAGCTCCGCCCGGATCTGCGGGTCGAGGTTCGACAGCGGCTCGTCCAGCAGCAGCAAGCTCGGTTGCCGGACCAGGGCTCGGCCAACCGCCACCCGCTGACGCTGCCCGCCCGACAATTCCATGGGTTTCCTCTGCAGGCAATCCTCCAGGCCGAGCATTTCAGCGGTGACCCGGACGCGTTCCAGGGTCGCTTGCTTTGGCACGTGCCGGATGCGCAATCCGAAGGCCATGTTTTCGAAGACCGACAGGTGCGGATACAGCGCCGGGCTTTGGAAAACCATGGCGACCTCACGGTCTCTGGCCGGCACCGCATTGACGCAGCGGCCATCGACCGCAATAGTGCCCGACGTTGGTTCTTCCAAACCGGCCACCAACCTCAGCGTGGTTGTCTTGCCACAGCCCGAAGGCCCTACCAGCACCAGCCACTCCCCCGGTTCGACCGTGAAGGTCAGGTCGCGGACTGCGCACACCGGTGGCCCCCCTGCCACGGGAAAGTGCTTGGTCAGGTGTTCAATGACGATGCGCGCCACAGCGCTATTGTTGAGGGGCCTGGGCAGGAAAGGCAAAGCCCAAAATCCCGGGTAAAGGGCAGTTGCAGGTGGACCGAGAAACCGGCGCGCAGGCTTCAGTCCGCAGCGATGCCCGAGTGGCCGTTGCGTTCCGAATGCAGAGGCCCATCATTATCGGATGTTGCTGCGGACTGAAGTCCGCGCGCCGACCGCGTTCTACAATTAACTGGCTACAATCCCGGGCGTGGAGTTCGGGGTCCGGAGTGAGACCGACCTCGGACAGCGAAGCGCTATTGGACCTCGTGCTTGAAGACGAACACGCCTTTCTTGTTGCCCACCACGATGTCCGGATACTTCTTGTTGGAGACGTAGCCGGCGGTGACTTGCGTGCCGACGCCGGAATTGTCGTCGACGAGGTTGGGGATAAAATCGACCTGGCCATTGCCGAGTCGCGTCACCTTGAACCAGTACAGCACCGCGGGCTCATTCGATTCAGGATCGGGACCGTTTTTGCCGTGGGCCCAGAAACGCTTGCCGGTGATCAGGTCCTGGATACCGTCGCCGTCTATGTCGATCATCGTGAGCGCGTGCGGTTGGGTGAACGAAATGCCATGCGCGTTCTTCGTGGCGTCCCTGTTCATGATGACATGTTCTCGGAAGGAGATCTTCCCGTCCTCTTTGACCTGCTCAAACCACGAAAGTCCGTAGCCGTGGCAATTGATGGCGGTAATCACGTCGTTGAGGCCATCGCCATTCACATCATAGACCAGCATCTGCGCGGCGGCCGGTGCGAATGTGAACGGATGTTTGGTCCAGACGGGATCATTTTCCCGCGAGGTGGGCTGCTCCCACCACGCGTCCTTCTCGATGATGTCGATCCGGCCGTCCCCGTTTATGTCGCCGTATCCCAGGCCGTGCGTGTACATCTGGTAACCCGAATGCGGTGTGATGGGATGGAATTTCCACGGAGACCCGGGATTCTTCCAGTCGGCCTCCACGTACCCGATATAACCGCGGGAGCAGCAGAGGATCTCCGGTTTGCCGTCCCCGGTGACGTCGGCGAACCCGGGCGACTCGTTGTCTAGAATGTCGAAGATTACATGTCGCTGCCAGTGCCCTTCACGCCCCTTTGGATTTTCGTACCAGGCAACTTCTTTCCCGGGAAAGCCGTAGACGATGATGTCGGTCCAGCCGTCACCGTTGAAATCGTAGGTGAACGTGAGAAAACAATCCGAGTAAGCATTGTTGACCCCCAAACCGCCTTCGAAGCCCGGAATCGTCTCTTCCGTGCCGTCAGCCTTCTTGTACCTGAAGGTCGCGTTTGCCGGGCGAAACTCATGCCGTTTTTTGAAATCGGGCCCCTCGTACCAAAATGGGCCCGACTCGACATCCATAATGCCGTCGTGGTTGAAATCCCCGATGTCGGCACCCTCCGCCCAGAACTGGTCGCTGGCCTGGACCTTTTTGAAAATGTGGGTGAGATCTTTGGCGCTGGAGTTCGCCAGGACGAAGCAGAGCGCAAGGCCTGCAGCAATGGTTTTCAGCATGCGGTTATGCTTGACAGGACTCTTCGAGCCGGTCAAGCAGCTAGTGTGGGCAGCGGCGTGCGCGAGCCTCAACCGCTCGGAAGAATGATGAACTCCGGCTCCGCCGAAGCCGGGGGTCCCCAGCGTGCGGACGGCGCTCGCTGAGGAACCGCTGGCGGGCGTGCTCAGCCTGCCACGCGTTCTGCCGGACATCCCGGTCGACTCACTGTGCCTGGCGGTCGTTTCCGGAACCGAATGGCTGACGGGCCGCACAGAAACGGGTGACTGGACGACCCCCAGCGCAATCGGCTTTTACTTCGCCAAACTGTGGTATCACAAGAGGCTGTATCCACAGATCTTCACTGTTGCCGCTCTGGCACACGTCCGGCGCCTGACTTTGACTCAGCAATGAGAACCAGTGCGATCAGGAGCAAGAGCTCGATCGCGATCAGCATGGCGGCCAGCCAAAGCCCGTGCGTGGTGGCGACCGTCAGGAAGAGGAAATTCGAGCTTGCCCAGCCCCAAAAAGAGAAAAGTCCCACGCTATCCCTGTTCCCGCCAACCGCTGCGGTCAGACTGTTCGGTCGTTTGTCGATAAGTGATGGAGTGACGACCGCAACAGTGAGGAGTGCAGCGAGAGCCCTGACTCCCAGCGCGAGGCAGGATGTGCTGTGCCAGCCGGCCAAGGCATACTCCGGTTTCCCGGACGAGCAGCCACTCACGAAGGTCGCCAAAGGGCCCAGGTTCATCTCGAATGCCACCGCCAGCAGGACGGTCAGCCCGAGCACCCAAAAACCGTAATTTGCGTTTTGGCGCTGTGGCCGAAGCACCAGGCGCGCGAGACCTCGGGAGTTGAGAATCTCGAATACCCGAATCAAAGGCGGCGCCCAAACCAGGCTCACGTCTGAGATTCCCGCGTGTTGCCCTCCCGCCAAGGGCAGTCCAGCCTTGGCGGTGAGCGAATCGGCCGCGACTGAGATCCCCGCTATCAGCAGAGACGCGAGCAGCAGGTTTTGCGCGGGCAACTCGCCCAGGAACGCAGCCAGCGTGGCAGCCACACCCAGGATCACCAGCACCCCTTCGGCTATCTGAGAATCTCCGACCAACCAGCCCGGGTGAATTAGCCGTGCCCAGACCAGCAGCAAGTCGAGGATGAACGCCCCGATGAAAACTCGCCGCAGGTGCCGGCCCAAGCGCCCTCGCCGGGTTTCCGGTGACGGTTCGGTTGAAGGTGGGTCGGCTTGGTTCACGGGCTGCAGCCTAGCTTTAGTAGCTGCTGAGTTCACGGGCAAAATCCAGCGGTCGGGTGCAACCCGCGTGGCCTTGGAATTGCTCTGAACTCGGCAGGTTTCAAATCTGTGCTATGACAATAGATCAGGCGGTTAAGCAAATTGAGTCCTGCGCGGAGCAGATGAACGCCCGTTACCAGAAGGTCGTCTTCGATGAATGGGCCGTCGTTTCGTTGGAGGAAACGCGGGGCCTTTTGTTGGCCTATATCGGGCCTCGCAAAGCCGGCTTTCAGAAGAACTTCCTCGCCGATGCCGGCCCCCTGCGTCAAGGGCTGCTACGCCAGCAATGGAATATCGGCGACTTCGACTTCGCGCGGCACGGTGTGGGCACCAACTTCGAGTCGTTCATGGTCCTGGGCGAGGGACTTTTCCTGATTTGCAACAATACTGTCCAATCTATGGACGGTATCAGCAAGGACCCGCTCTGGCTCAGTGCCCAAGTGCCTTTTGTGGAGCTCAGCGACAAGTTCCGTGCGGATCCGATGGCCCTCGAGCGCACTCAATCGGCTCTGCAGCCTGTCGCTTGAGCGTTAAGGCGTTGAAGCGTTGGAGCGTTCAGGCATAAAAGGCCAGCCTGGCGTCGAGGTTCAGCGCGAACCTGGACATCAAAGCCCTAGCTTGCTCAACTCGGCGTCAAGGGCGGCCTGGAATTGCTGGAGGTCCTCGGCCGGCGGGCGGTAGCCCGGCTGTTGCGAGGCGAGTGCCAGCCGCCCGGTCTGGTCGAAATACCAATCCGCGCGGTTTCCGTCGCTGAACGTGACCTTGCCGCTGACTACAGCCCCCGGGCGCGTAAGTTGGTCCACAGTCACCGAAACGCCGCCGGTGGGAGATGGCGCGGCGACTGGCGCTTCTTTGGCGCCGGCTTTTCCGGCAGGCGGCGCAGCGGAGGCGGCGCCAGCATTTAGCAGCGGACCGGCTGGTTTGGCCGGTTCAAGGTCCTTGGGCACTAACTTCAGATCGTCCACCAGCATGCGCACTTCCATGTACGTCAGGCGCAGCCCCAGTTCCGAACTCAGCCGGTTCTGTATTTCCGAGAGCTTCAAGCCCTCCGCCACCCACGCTGCCACCTTTTTCCGTTGCGCCTCGTCAAGTTGCATATTTTTGCTTGCCCATGTTTCGCGAATTCCCCATCCGTTTCAACTCTCTTTCCACAGTAACTTCCCGCACGTTGATTTGGGCAGTGAACGCAGCAAGTCGAAATTCGCGCCCCCCGACCTGCCCCCTTCCACGTCCCCACGTTTCCACCGCTCACCGCTTCGCCGCTTCAACGTTCCAACGCTTCAACGTTTTAACATTTTAACGTTTTAACGCTCCCGCGGCAAAGCGCCAGCAGCTCCGGATGCAATGCCTTGCTGGCTCCCAATACCCGGTAGCTCCGGCGGACCGTTCGCTCGTCCAATTTGAACTCGATAGGATCGCCCTGCAGATCGGTAAACACGCCGCCGGCCTCGGGCAGCATCAGACTAATCGGCACGATGTCCCAGATTTTGCAGTTCAGGTTGATGGAACCGCCGAACCGACCGTCGAGCGTATAACAAAAATCAACCAGCGAATTGGTAGCGCGGGTGTTCCGCACCCCCGAAGCCACGCGCATCAACAAGTCGGCATTGCGCCGGGTTTGCGCCGGCCCCGATCTCGCGTCAAACCCGAACGCGCACAGCACATTTCCAAGCCGGGTCTCGGGATTGGCCGCGAGCCTTTTGCGATTCCGGAAAGCTCCGTGCGCGGCCGCCGCATAGTAGAGCGTTCCTTCCACCGGCAGGTACATCGCCGCGAACACGGGCGACGACCCTTTGAGCACCCCCAGTTGGGTGCCAAACCAGGGGACGCCTGCGACGAAATTCGAGGTGCCGTCGAGCGGATCGATCACCCAGGTGAATTCCGAACTGCCACGTCGGTAGCCGCTCTCCTCCGCCACGATGCTGTCGTGGGGAAACCGGGCGCGGATCTTCGTCACAATGTGCTCCTCAGAGGCGAGGTCGGCCTCACACACCACGCTGGAGGGATGCTCCTTCTGGCGGATGTCTTTGATCTTGCCAAAGTGTTTCAGCAGAATCGCGCCGCCCTCGCAAACGAGCTGCAGCGCCGTCTTTCCGATGAGCGCTTCGCGAGCTGTCCCCGCCACCGCGCCCCTAATCGTGTTCGTGGCCATCGTGAGCCTTCAACTATGCCACGGCGTTGATGCGGCCAAAAGCGGAGAATGGCGAAACCTCATTTCGATTTCTCGCTTGAAGGAACGGCCGCTACGCGCCACTCTGCCGATCGAGGCCCGGCGTAAGTTTGACCGTCTTTAGTGCGACTATGAAAGCAAAGGTGACCCTCTCGACTTTGGCAGCTCTCGCGTTGACGTTGTTCCAGATTAGTCTTCACGCCGCGCAAGACGAGGCGGCCGGCAGTCCGGCCGGGCATTGGGAGGGGAGCATCCAATTGCCCACAATTCCATTGGGGCTGCGGGTGGATTTGGACACGAATGCGAGCGGTGGATGGTCTGGCACTATCGACATACCCGTGCAGGGCCTGCGTGGCTTCAAGTTGGGCAGCGTCGACGTCAGAGGCCGAAAGGTCTCATTCACGATGCCGGGCATCCCGGGCGATCCGCGGTTCGACGGCAGCCTCGACCAAACCTCCAACAAGATCAGTGGCAATTTCAACCAGGGAGGCCAGACCTTTCCGTTCCAGCTCGAGCGCAAGGCCAAGGCTGCTTCGACCGGAGAAACTCCCAATCGCGGCGTCCCCGGCACCGGCCCGGTCGGCCACTGGCAGGGCTCGATTAAGCCCACGCCCATCATCGAACTGCGTCTTGTTCTAGAGCTTACTAACGCAGCCGGCGACGCCCTTGCCGGAACCTTGACCAGCGTCGACCAGGGCAGCGCGAAGTTTGCCGTCTCCAGCGTTACGACAAACGGCCAGAACCTGCACCTGGAAGCCGGGGCGGTCGGCGGTGTGTTCGACGGCACCTTCAGCCACGACGGGTCGGAATTAGCGGGGGCCTGGAAACAAGCCGGCAATTCGCTGCCGTTGGTCTTTAAGCGCCTGGCCACCGCGCCCACCTTCCGGCGTCCGCAGGACCCGAAGCCGCCTTACCCTTACCTTGAGGAGGAAGTGGTGGTCGAGAACAAGGCCGGCGGTGTCAAGCTGGGCGGCACGCTGACCACACCACGCGGCACCGGCCCGTATCCCGCGGTCATTTTGATCACCGGTTCCGGCCAGCAGGACCGCGACGAGGCCATCATGGGGCACCGCCCGTTCCTCGTGCTCGCCGACTATCTGACCCGCAGGGGCATCGCCGTGCTGCGCTGCGACGACCGCGGCGCCGGCAAGTCAACGGGCGACTTCGCCAAGTCCACCGACACGGACTTTGTCGAAGACACGCTCGCGGAGATCGAGTTTCTGCGGACACGCCGCGCGGTCGACGCCAAACGCATCGGCCTGATTGGCCACAGCGAGGGCGGCATCATCGCCCCTCGCGTGGCGGTCAAGTCGTCCGGCGTCGCTTTCATCGTGCTGCTGGCCGGCGTCGGCGTCCCCATGGAAGACTTGCTGGTTCGCCAGGGTCAGGACATCGCGCGCGTCATGGGAGTGGGCGAAGACGTGATCAAAAAAAACACCGACACCCAGCGCGAAATCTTCCGCCTGGTCAGGGAGGAAAAAGATCCGGCGGTGTTGAAGGAAAAGGCCGGCAAATTCGCCCGGGAGCAAATCTCCGGCCTTTCTGAAGAACAGCGCAAAGCACTCGGGATCACCGACGCCATGATCGAGAAACAAGTCGAAGCGCTGGCGACGCCGTGGTTCCGTGAATTGCTGGCCTACGATCCGCGGCCGACACTGAGGAAAGTGACCTGTCCGGTGCTGGCGCTGACCGGGGAGAAAGACCTGCAGGTTGCGGCGAAAGAAAATCTGGCGGCGATCCGTGAGGCGCTTCTCGCCGGCGGCAACCAGCGCCTCAAGTGCGAGGAGCTGGTGGGCCTCAATCATCTCTTTCAGACTTGCACGACCGGCGCGGTGGCTGAGTACAGCCTGATCGAGGAAACGTTCAGCCCGAAAGCGCTGAAAGAAACCGCCGACTGGATCCTGGAAACGGTGTCGAGCCTGAATTCTCGGCAGTAACTGCGGAATCCTGCCGCCTTTAGCCTGGCTATCTTGTAGGCCGAAATATCCCGGTCAGGCCTGGGTTGTTCGTGCAAGTCATCTGTTTGCGCTGGTGCAAAACTAAACTGCTGCTCGCGATTATGAAAACAAAGGAAATGATCAAGACGGCCCGCCAATTCGCCGAACCCTTTCGTGTTACCAAAGGAAAGGGTTTCCGGCTCAAAGATTATGACCCGACGGACACGCTTTGGCTGAAACCGACCGACAAGGTCCGCGCCAAGGAAGGTCTGGCCAAAGGCGTCGAAGCTCTTGCCGAGTTGCAGGACCGGCTCTACGCCCAGGACAAATGGGCCATTCTGCTCATTTTCCAGGCCATGGACGCCGCGGGAAAGGATGGAGCTATCAAGCACGTCATGTCGGGTGTCAACCCCCAGGGCTGCCAGGTGCACTCGTTCAAGGCCCCCTCCGGCGAAGAGCTGGATCACGACTACCTTTGGCGCTGCATGAAAGCGCTGCCGAATCGTGGCGAGATCGGCATCTACAACCGTTCCTATTACGAGGAAGTGCTCATTGTCCGCGTCCACCCCGAGTTCCTGAAGAGCGAGAAGATCCCGGAGCAGCTCGTGGGCAAGGATCTCTGGACACGACGTTATGAGGACATCACCCAGTTCGAGCAATACCTCGCCCACAATGGCATTGTGGTTCGCAAGTTCTTCCTCAATGTTTCAAAGAAAGAGCAGAAACGGCGCTTCCTTCAACGTCTGGAAAACCCGGAAAAGAACTGGAAGTTCTCTGCGTCGGATCTCGCGGAGCGCAGCTATTGGGACCAGTACTTGGAGGCGTACGAAGATATGATTCGGCACACGGCCACCAAGGCAGCGCCCTGGTATGTCGTCCCCGCTGACAACAAGTGGTTTACCCGGATCGTAGTCGCCGCCGCCGTCATCCAGACCCTCGCGGAACTAAAGCTCGAGTATCCCAGGCTGGACAAGGCCAGGCTAAAGGGGTTGGCCGCAGCCAAAGCGTCGCTGCTGAAGAAGTCGTGAATCTGCTTTAGCCCGAATCCCCGAAATCGAGTTAGCTTGATCGCTGGTTTATTTCCCCGAAGGAACCGTAGAGCTGAACCGCCTCCACAGTTGGTATAGCGGCAGAATCAGCTTCGCGAGTGAGACAATCCGCCCCGGAAACGAATCCGGGCGGCGGAAACGGCGGAAAGCAAGAAAACCAGCGATCGGGGCAAGCAGCAAAAGCAGCGGGAAGACTCCCTGGGTTTTCCCGGTCAACCCGCCCAAAGGGTTGGCGAATGACCGCAAGTTTTGAAGCTCGGCCTGCAATTTCAGGCGATTCAAGGTGCTCTCGAGCAGCAACACCTCTTTTTGGTGGTGCAGTTCGTCTAGGGCTTTTGTTCCAAACATGCCTTGTCCTTCTTCAGCTCCGCCAGCGTGGCGGAGAACGGCACCCAGGTCTTCAACCGCCGGCGCAACCGCCAGAACGCCACTCCCGTCGCCAGCAAACACACCAGCACCAGTCCAATCAGCAGATCGAAACGTTCTGCGTGGATGCAAAGAGCCACCAGCGTGAAGATCACTGTGCCGGCGGTGATCGCACCCAGCACAATCACGGTGCCCGCCAGCAGCAGCGTCTCGAAGAATTGCAGCCGCTCTTCCTGTGCCTCCACCAGCACCAACTCGAGCCGGTTTTGCACGATGGCCAGCACCGTCTGCAATAATCGCCGCAGGGATGCGAACACCCCCGCCGGCTGGTTGGTCGGCTCTTGCATCGGGCCGCTACCTGCGCGTAACCAAAACACCTACCAGCAAACCCAGCCCAAAGGCTATCCCCATAGATTCGTAGGGATGTTCGCGGATCGTCCGGTCGGTCGCCTTGGCGGCTGCGACGGTTTTTGCCTCCAGCTCGTGGCAAGTGGCTTTTGCCGATTCCACCGCCGCCGCCATGCGGGTCCGGACCTGGGCCAGCTTTTCTCCCGCCTGGCCGGCGGTGGCTTTGATCAGCTCTTCTGCGTCAGCGACTACCGCTTTGAGATCTCCGATGAGTTTTTGATTAGCTTCCTGTGTCGTCATGATAGTCCTTTCCTGCCAGTGGCAGCCCGCGCTGCCGGTTTCGTAACGCGTCGCCCCACCGTGCCTGCCCAGACGCCGCGATGCTGGTAAAAGTATGGAGGCTCGGCCTGAAAATGCAATAGGCGTGTGGCCCGCTGCTCAAGGGAGGCTTGCGAGGAGGAAATCGGTGGTCGTCCGGAGATCGCGTTGGAGGTGCTCAAGCTCGTCGGACAACGGCGAAAGAACCGTGTCCGGCAGGGCTGCGAGTTCCTCTTGCGGCCGGGAGACGGGAGCCCGCAAGGCTGGACGGCGCGCGAAATGCATGGCCAGAAAGAAACATACAACCAGCGCCGCCGCACACGCCGGAGCAGCCCACCAGCCCAACAGGACGCCGGGGCGCGTCGCCGGAGCCTCGGCTTGACGGCGCACCTTGGCCATAATCGACTCGTGCAGAAACGGAGGCGCCGGTGCGTCCGACCGTGCGTTCTTCAACTGTTGGTCGAGGGTAGCCAGGCTCCGCGCGAACGCACGACCCTCCTCGCCTCCGCTAATCGTCCGCGGGTCTGGCTGCGTTTTGTCGTTATCCAGTGCGGCTGACATCCGGTATTGTTGCCAAATCGATTTCATAACGGTTGCTCGCGACGCGGGATTCCCAGACCCAGTGGCCGAAAGTCCGCCGCGCTCGCGGTCTGCGGCGCCTCGCTGCTCAGGTGCCTGGCCAATGTTCTACGCGCCCGGAATAGCAGCACTTTGACGTGGGTCCTGGTCTTACGAAGCACCCGGGCAACTTCGGCCACGGTCATATCTTCAACATAGCGCAGCCAAAGGGCTTGAAACTGGTTCGGTGGCAGCAGCCGCGCCGCCCGGCTCCAGATCGCGGCGGCGTCCTCCTCCCGGACGAGCTTTTCCGCCGGGTTGTCCGGTTCCATCAGCTCCGGCATCTCCGCCGGCGCGGGCCCGGCGGTCCGGCGCCGATCAATGCATTTGCGGCGGGCGATCGTGAACAGCCAGGTGCCGAAGTTCCGGCCCGCGTCGAACTGGTTCAACGCCTGGTACGCTTTCACGAATGTATCCTGGGTTATCTCGGCTGCGTCCTCGGCGCTCCCGCAGCATCGCGCCGCGAACGAGTAAATCCGGCGCTCGTATCGGCGCACCAGTTTTTCAAACGCCGCCAGCGAACCTGCCCGCCCCTGCCGGGCCAGATCCTCGTCAGGCGTTGTCTGGTTATCGGGATCCACTATGGACCATCTTACTGCGGCCCGGCCGAAATCCGAAGCCAATACCGTTCAGTCTTTCCCCACCCCCGGCCTCCCGCCCCATCAGTTGTTCGTTTCCTTGGCGTCCTTTCGGTGTGCCTTGTGCGCGGCGCCGGCCTTCATCATTTCGATGACGTCGGCAGCCGGCAGGCTGAGATTAACGAGCAGCCCCGGGCCCTTTTGCGTGATCGCCAGCGCATCGGCGATTTTGGCCGACTCGGGCTTCTCCTTCTGCAATTTCATCAAGGCCACCAGCCCCTGGGCGATCGAAACCATGTTCGTCGCCACCTCCTCGTCGTTGGCCTCGAGCGCAAGCGTCGCCGTCACCTGCTGCCCGGTCTCTCCCAGTTGGAACCGGGCGAGTTTCGAAAGTCGCAGAATCGCCGCGTTTGGGGCCGAAGCGGCAAAATCCAGTTTGCGCGCGGCGGCCTGGATGAACCCGGTACTCCCTGCCGCCCCCAATTGACCAAATACCTGGCCCCCCGCGAGGCTGGGCGTCGCGCCCTTCACCACGTCCAAAGCCTGCGCGACCCGTTCTTCCTGCTGCGCAAAAACAACCCGATCGCCCGCGATGGCCGCGTAGGTGCGCGGCTTGACACCGTTCCTTGCCTTCCTTTTTCCGTCGACCCAGCTATAAATGACGGTCTGCTTGTATTGCGTTTCCCGTGCGTCCTCTGCGGCCTTGGCCAGCGTCACCAGCCGGTCCGGATCAAAATCCGCGTAGACCAGCAGCACTCCGTCCGCCGGGGAAGGTCCGGTGCTGTACAACGTCAACCCGTGCAACTGGGTGCGCAGATCGAAACTGAACATAGCCTGAAACGCTGCCAGTTTGGCCTGCGCCTCGGGCTTTTCCATTTCACTCAGAATGAAACTGCCCAACGCGGTCGACCGCAGCAGGTCACAGTCGACATGCACCGCCCAAACGGGGTCAGCCGCCACATCCGCCCGCCGCATCGGGCCCCCCAACACAGTGCTCCCGGTCAGCACCAGGACCCCAAGGATTACTGCCAGCCTGTCAATTCTCGATTTCATAACTCGGTTCTCGTTTTGCGTCCGCTCCAGCCCACTGCTGCTTACACCAATGCATACGAAAGGACCGCAGCGGAGGTTACAGAAAAGATTGCTGGTGCGATCGAGACAGCGCCAACTTGGGTTTTCGTTTTGCTCGTTAGCGCCTTCTTTTGCCGTGCCGGTTCCCCGCTCCTCGGAATTAGGGACTCGCGGGAGCTCGCCCTTCCCGGCAGGCCGCCTCTGTAGACTTTGTCACTCCGCCCCGGTAGGGTAAGCGGGCACAAACCTACAGGCCTATGACAATCTGCCAGGCGAGCACACCGGAGCAAATCGCCCTTGCGCGCGCTTTGTTCAAAGAATACGCGCAGTGGCTAAGCGTCGACTTGTGTTTTCAGGGATTCGCGGCCGAGTTAGCCGGTCTGCCCGGGGCTTACGGTCCGCCGCGTGGGCGGCTGCGCCTCGGTCTGGCCGGCAGCGACGCGTCAGGTTGTGTCGCGTTGCGGCCGCTGGGTGATGATGTTTGCGAAATGAAACGCCTGTTTGTGAGGCCCGGTTTTCGCGGCCGGGGCGTCGGCAAGTTACTGGCGGAGCGAATTGTAGACGAGGGGCGCGCTATCGGGTACCGGACGATGAAATTGGACACTTTACCATCGATGCAGGCTGCCATTCGGCTTTACGAGACCGCCGGATTTGTGCGGTGCGCACCCTATTATGAGACGCCTCTGGCACAAACCATTTTTATGGAGCTTCAGTTGTGATTTTGTCGCCCAGGACACCGATTCCGGTGGCAACCGACATCACCTGCGCGGCGCGGTCTGCATTTTCTCGTATTGAGCCACTGCGGCTATCGCCCGGCTGTCGCCCTTGGCCGCCATCTCATACACCTCGTTCATCACGGCTGCGACGCTGTCCTGGACCGCCATGCGTTGCTGGGCGGTCAGGGTGGGCATGGCTCGTAATTTCTGCAGGCGGGTGACCGCATCCTCCAGTTGGCCGGTTTTGTAGGAAGCAAGCGCTTGCTGCATCTGCTGCGCCGGGGTCGCCGCCGGAACGGCGGCGGGTTCAGCGGGGAGCGGATTCTCAACCGCCGCGGCGGTCTGAGGGTCCGGCGCCGGCGGGGCGGGTGCTGGCTGCGTCTTTTCATCCTGGGCCAGGGCGGTAGCCGTTTTTTCGAGCTCCGTTCTTACATCCGTCTTATGACTGCAGGCCCCGAGGATCGACGCGAGCGCAAGTATCCCGAGAGCTGGAAAATGGACCTTCTTCATATCGGCGCGGGTTGAAACGCCGAACTAGCGGCCATCGGGCGTGCCCGGGTTGCACCAAAGCCGGTTCTTTCCGGGAGCATTTACCAGTTCGTAAAACTTCAGCGTCTTGAAGTACTCGACATGGCCATCCACAACCCCAACGGTGGTGCCCAACGAATGCAGTTTGGTAATCCCTTCGTCGGGGCTGCTCGAGCCATCGTTAAAGTCACCGGGATTGGTCTCGAGGGCTTGCCAAAAAATAACCGCATCGGCGCGGAACTGAGCGGCCTTGTAGGAACTGGGTGAAATCCTCCCGAATCCGCACACAGCCCCGTTAACGAGATAACTGGAAAGCTTCTGCGCTCGGTTCCGCCAGGCCATCGTGTTCGTGCGGTCCAGGGGACAGCGGTAAACCGCGTAGTGCCTGACATAATCCCAAAGCAGCCCACTCTGGTAGGCGGAGCGAAGGTCAGTGTTGTAGGGAGGTTTGGTCGGGTCCGGTGGAGACCCCGGCCTGGCATCATAAAGCCAGCCCGCCACGACCCAAGGCTGGTTCCAATTCGGCTCAGGCAGAAAATCGCGGGAATCGACCGCGTACATGTGAATGGCCAGGTCGATTTGTTTGACGTTGTTCTGGCACTGGCTCCGCACCGCCTTGTCCTTCGCCTTGGCGAGGGCTGGCAGCAGCATGGCGGCCAGAATGGCGATGATCGCGATGACGACGAGCAGTTCGATGAGAGTAAAGCCGCCACGAGTGTGTCCGTGGGCCGGGGATCGGGTAGGTGTCTTCACGTTCGTTTTCATAAGGCCTCGAAAACCTGTAGTTGTGAAGGATATCAGAGGAAATAAACCACAATCGAATCGGCTACGCAATCCCGGATCGTCGAAAATCGTACCCCTCGGTCTTGGGTCGGAGCGCCGAGTTGCACTCGGCTTACCGTCCGCCGTCGGCTCGCTTAAGCCGATTAGAAATCGGCGCTCCGACCCAAGACTGAGGCGATACCGAAAATCTTATTTTCATATGCTCAATTTTCCTGTCTCATTCACACGCTGAACTTATGAATCGAAACCAAATCAAACTATGGTGGCTGCTGCTCGGCGGGTTGTTTTTGTGTGTTCCGCGGGTTCCCGGAGCCGGATGGCAGGCGGCGGAGGGACCGTTGAAGACGCGCTGGGCGAAGGATGTTTCGCCGGAGAAGGCTTTGCCCGAATATCCCCGGCCACAAATGGTCCGCAAGGACTGGCTGAACCTGAACGGCCTGTGGCGCCTGGCGATTGCCGCCAAGGACGCCCCCAGGCCCACGGAATTTCAGACGCAAATTCTTGTCCCGTTCCCGGTTGAGTCGGCGTTGTCCGGTGTGAAGAAAGCGGTGAGCGAAAACGAACGGCTCTGGTACCGTCGCACGTTCGAGCTGCCACGCGGTTGGTGGGGAAAGCGAGTGCTGCTGCATTTCGGCGCGGTCGATTTCGAGGCCAAGGTGTACGTCAATGGCAAGGAGATGGGCGAGCACCGCGGCGGGTATGACGGCTTCAGCTTCGACATCACCGACTCGTTGCATCCGTTCGACCCGAACGAATTAGTGGTCGCCGTATGGGACCCGACAGATGCCGGAACACAACCGCGAGGCAAGCAGGTGCGCGGGCCCGGCGGCATCTGGTACACCCCGACGAGCGGCATCTGGCAAACGGTGTGGCTGGAACCCGTCAGCGCCGCGCACATCAGCGGGCTGAAGATTACACCGGACATCGACGGCGAGGCGGTGGCAGTGGCGGCCTCGATTCCCCGCCCGCTGGGGGAATACCGACTGGAAGTGACGGTCCGCGACGGCTTCAGCCGAGTGGGCAGCGCCAATGGGCGCGCCGTCGACCCCGTTAGGGTCTCGGTGCCCAAGCCGAAACTCTGGTCTCCTGAGACTCCGCACCTGTATCAGTTGACCGCCTCATTGAAGGTCGGCAGCCGCACGGTGGACCGGGTGGAGAGTTATTTCGGCATGCGAAAGATCTCACTGGGCAAGGATATGAAAGCGTTCACGCGCATGATGTTGAACAACAAACCCTACTTTCAGCTTGGCCCGCTGGACCAGGGTTTCTGGCCGGACGGCCTCTACACCGCGCCGACGGACGAGGCGTTGCGCTACGACATCGAAATGACCAGGAAGCTCGGGTTCAACATGGCGCGCAAGCATGTAAAGATCGAGCCGGAGCGCTGGTATTACTGGTGCGACAAGCTTGGCCTGCTGGTGTGGCAGGACATGCCGAGCGGCGACAAATACATCGGTGGGCGGGACCCCGACATCACTCGTTCGCCGGAGTCGGCCAGGCAGTTCGAGCAGGAACTCACTGCCTTGGTCCAGGGGCGGGGCAACCATCCGTGCATTGTGATGTGGGTTCCCTACAACGAGGGTTGGGGCCAGTGGGACACTCCGCGCATCGTCGAGATGGTCAGGAAACTGGATCCCTCGCGCCTGGTGGATGATGCGAGCGGGTGGACAGACCGGGGCGTAGGAGATGTCAACGACATGCACAAATATCCGGGGCCGGGCTCGCCCGAACCGGAAGAGAAGCGCGCCGTGGTGCTGGGCGAGTTCGGCGGACTGGGCCTGCCGGTGCGCGGCCACACGTGGCAGTCGGAGAAGAACTGGGGTTACAGGAGTTTTACTGAGACAAACGCGCTTACCACGGCCTACGTGGACCTTATCGCCAAACTATTCCCCCTGATTGATGAGAAAGGTCTTTCCGCCGCAGTCTACACCCAGACCACAGACGTCGAGGTGGAAGTCAACGGCTTGATGACCTATGACCGCGACCTGGTCAAAATGGAGCTGAAACGCATCGCTGCCGCCAACGGCGGGAAATTCCCGCCCCGGCCCAGAATCACGGAAGTGGTGCCCAGCGCTCAAACGGAACGGGTAAGCTGGCGGTTTACGCTCGATAAACCGGCGTCCGACTGGAACCAGCCGGGTTTCGACACCAGCGGCTGGAAGCAGGGCATTGGAGGCTTTGGAACCCGCGGCACTCCCGGAGCGATCGTTCGGACGGACTGGAGTTCCGGCGACATCTGGCTGCGCCGGGAGTTTGCGCTCCCGAATCCGAAAACCGGAAGCCTCCGTCTGCTGATGCACCATGACGAAGACGCCGAGGTCTACTTCAACGGAGTCCGAGCCGCGCAAGCGCCCGGTTATACCACGGATTATGAGCAATATGACCTGAGTCCTGAGGCCAAGGCGGGGTTGAAACCGGCGGGTAACGTGATGGCGATTCATTGCCATCAAACCGCTGGCGGGCAGTACATTGACGCCGGGCTCGTGAAGATCGAAAACCCGCCGGGAAAGTAGTTATGCAAAAATCCATTATTTTCGGCTCGGCCGTCATCGCCGCCCTTATTGCTGCGCCGGCTGCCACGCCCGCAGCAGACCAGCCGGATGTCCATTCCGTCCGCGATTTTGGGGCCCAAGGGGATGGCAAGACAGATGACACCGCCGCTTTTCAGAAGGCGCTCGACACTGTGGCCCAGGCGGGAGGTGGCGTCGTTTATGCCCCGCGGGGCAACTACTTTTTCTCCGGCCACCTCAACATCCCGAGCGCTGTCACCTTGAAGGGCGTTTGGGAGTCGGTGCCGGCGCACAACGGCATCAGGGACCGCGGCCTGCCCAAACCAACTGACGACGGGACAACCTTCCTCGTCACCGAAAGCCGTGGAAAAGAGGATGGCCCGCCGTTCATCACGCTCAATAACAACTGCACGCTCAAAGGTGTGGTGCTGTATTATCCGGATCAGGATCCCGCCGAAGAGCCGGCTGCTTATCCTTATGCAATTGCGATGCGCGGCAAGAACCCCGCGGTGCTCGCGGTCGAGTTGCTGAACCCGTATAACGGCATCGACGCCTCACGCAACGAGCGCCACCTCATCCGCGATGTCCAGGGCCAACCGCTTCGCCGCGGCGTTTACGTCGATTCCATCTACGATATTGGCCGCATTGAGAACGTGCATTTCAATCCCTGGTGGAGTCTCAAACCAAAGCTGTTCGCCTGGCAGCAGACGAACGGCGAAGCGTTCATCATCGGCCGCAGCGATTGGCAATACATGTTTAACACTTTCTGTTTCGGCTACAACGTCGGGTATCGGTTCATTCAGAGCAAAGCCGGCGTGTGCAACGGCAACTTCCTGGGCATCGGCGCCGATGATTGTTTCACGGCACTGGTGGTTGACAACTGCGCCCCGATGGGCCTTCTGATTTCCAACGGCGAATTTGTTTCGTTTCATGGGCCGGACCCGACAATGATCCGGGTCGAGAAGGGCAATACCGGCAGTGTGCGATTCGTCAACTGCGCGTTCTGGGGGCCGTGCAACCAGATCGCGAAGCTCGCCGGCCGCGGGATCGTGGGGTTCAGCGACTGCATCTTCATGCAGTGGGACAGCAAGAACGAAAAGCGAGCGGCTTTGCAGGTGGCCGACGGCACGGTGCTGGTTCGCGCGTGCGAGTTTCATCAAAACAAGCCGCAGATCGAATTGGGCGAAGCCGTCCGCCGGGCGGTGATTTCAGAGAACATTATCAGCGGCAAACTCCAGGTCACGAACGCCAGCCCCCGCGCGGTCATTATTACCAACAACGCGGAACAGTAGGAGCAGTAGCCGCAAAGAGGCGCAAAAAACGCAAAAGGGGAAAGGCCGGTCGGAACTGGTCCTCCTTTGTGCGGTTTAACAATCGGTGTCGGGCGGGCAACTCAGGGCATATTTCTTAATCTGAAACCTCGGCGCCCCAAAGTTGATAAGGAGGCCATGCTCGATTCTGGAGGCGCGAAGATAGCCTAGCAACTGAGCGACGTGCTCATCCGCCAAGGTCCGGACCGCCTTCAACTCGACAATCAGCCGGTCTTCGACGAAAAGATCGGCGTTATAATCACCAAGGAGCGTGCCGTCCTCGTCGTAAACCTTCAGGGGAAATTGTTGCTTCACCGCCAGACCCAACTTACCCAAACGATGGGCGAGCGCGTTCTCATAGACCTTCTCCAGATGTCCATGCCGGTGATAACGATGAATAGCGAAGCCCGTCTCCCGAACGAGGTCACAGAGCTTCATGATATCCTGCAAAGGTGTGTACATTTTGCGATTCGATAGGAAGTGGGTTAACTGGGTTCACTAGCTGGGGACTTTTGTACTCCGGCATCACGACACACGCAAGCCCCGCTTGGTCGGAAAGAATGTAGCCGCAAAGAGGCGCAAAAGGCGCAAAGGAGGGAAGACGAGTCGTAGCACTCCCTCTCTTTTGCGTCTTCTGTGCCTTTTCGCGGCTAGACCTTCGCTTCTGTTTTGATCTGAAAGGCGCAGAGTGCACAAAAGGGGGAAGACCGGTCGTAGCACTTCCTCTCTTTTGCGTCTTCTGTGCCTTTTCGCGGCTACGTGTTTCCGGTTTTCCGGATCGAGGTTTGACCAGCGAACCCAGAATCGGTACCACTTCAAGCCGATGAAACGCCTCCTTGTGATATTCGTAACCCTTTTGAGCCTTCCCGACCTCATGATCGCGGCCAATCCTCCGACGCCAGTGTTCTACGTGTCGCCCACTGGTAACGACCACTGGTCCGGCAGCCGGCCGGCGGCGAACTGGCGAAAATCGGATGGGCCGTTCGCGTCCATTCCGCGCGCGTTGCAGGCCGCCCGCGACTCGGCCGCGAAAGGGCGGACCAGCGGCGCGGCGACAATCCAAATCCGAGGCGGCACTTACTTTCTTGCGGAGCCAATCATACTGACCCCCAAAGACTCGGGCGTAACGCTGGCGGCGTACCGTAACGAAGGGCCAGTGATCAGCGGCGGCCGCCTCATTTCCGGCTGGAAGGAGACGAAGATTTCTGGCCGGCTGATGTGGGCCGCGGATGTTCCCCAGGCCAAAGACGGCAAATGGAACTTTCGCGAGCTGTGGGTCAACGGGCAGCGCGCGGTGCGCGCGCGGCATCCGAACACCGGCTATTTAAAAGTGACGGCGCTGCCCGACAGCACGAAGGATTGGTTCACCGGCCACGAGCGGTTTCGATTTGCCGAAGGCGAGCTCAAGAACTGGCCGGGCATTACGGACGCGGAGGTCATCGTCATGAACCGGTGGGCGGAGTCGCGCCTGCCGGTGCGCTCGGTGGATGAGAAAGAGAGCATCGCAAGTTTCAGCAAGCGGTCCGTCTTCCAGCTTGCCCCGGGCGATCTTTACTATCTCGAAGGCGCCCTCGAAGCACTCGACCAACCCGGTGAATGGTCCTTGGACCGCGCGCGCGGGACTGTTTATTACCAGCCGCGCCCGGGCGAAAAGTTGCGCGATATTCTGGCCATTGCTCCTGTCCTCGCCCAGGTGGTTCGCGGCGAGGGCCATCCGGACAAAAACGAATTCATCGAAGGTGTCACCCTCCGCGGCCTCACGTTCTCGCATACCGAATGGTGTTTTCCATCGGGTTTTGATTCCGGGAAGGGCAAACCTGAGGTCGAGCCCGCGCCAAAAGCCGAGGTGGGCGGGTTCGCCCAGGCGGCGATTGGCGTTCCCGGCTCCGTCTGGGGCCAGGGCCTGCGCCGTTGCGTGTTCGAGCATTGCAGTTTCTCGAATTCAGGCACCTACGGGCTGGAGCTGGCGCGGGGCTGCGCCTCGAACCGCATCGTGGCTTGCGAGTTTTCCTGCCTGGGCGCCGGCGGGATGAAGATCGGCGAAACGGCCATCCGCGGGAACGCGGCCGAACAAACCGGCGACAACGAAATCAGCGATTGCCGAATCCACGACGGCGGAAAGATGTTTCATAGCGCGATTGGTGTTTGGATTGGCCAATCGCCCAACAACCGGATCACGCACAACATCATTCACGATTTCTTTTACACGGGAATCTCGATCGGATGGACCTGGGGCTACGGTCCGGCGCTGGCAACAAACAACCTGGTCGCTTTCAACCACATTCATCATCTTGGGAAAAAGTCGGACGGCGACGGGCCGATCCTGAGCGACATGGGCGGCATTTACACGCTGGGCATGCAGCCCGGCACGCGCGTCGATAATAATCTGTGGCACGATATCGCGGGCCTGCAATACGGCGGCTGGGGAATTTATTTCGACGAAGGCAGCAGCAGCATCGTGGCACGCAGCAACGTCGTGTACGGCACCACCCACGGTGGCTTTCACCAGCATTACGGCGCGACCAATCTGGTCTGCAACAACGTCTTCGCTTTCGCGAGGGATCACCAAATCCAGCGCACCCGCCCCGAGCCACACCTCAGTTTTACCTTCGTCACCAATATCGTTTATTTCGACCAGGGCGTCGTGCTTGGCGGAAACTGGTCCAACGACCAGTATCGAATGGACCGGAACATATATTGGGACGCGCGGCCGGGCGCGAAAAATGGGGACACCCAGTTCGCCGGCGCGAGCCAGGACCAGTGGCGCGCACGCGGTCACGACCTGCATTCGGCGGTCGCCGACCCGCTATTCGTGGCGCCGGCGGAGCATGATTTCCGGCTGCAACCCAATTCGCCCGCTCTCAAACTCGGCTTCCTGCCAATCGACCTGACCCAAGTCGGCCCGCGAAAGACAAAATGAACCTCGCCAGATCGACGGTGGTAATTGCGTTCCTGCTGAATGTGGCTGGGGCTGTTGCGGCCTCACTGCATCCAACTGACCTCCGGTGCGAATACCTGAAGAACCCGCTGGGTATCGATACCCCCTGGCCCCGCCTGAGCTGGAACCTGCAGCCGGATAAATCATCTACGCGTGGCCTGCGTCAGACGGCGTACCAGGTGCTCGTGGCCACCAGCCTCAGAACGCTGGACCGGAATCAAGGCGACCTTTGGGATAGCGGCCGGATTGACTCGGATCAATCGATTCAACTCAAATACCACGGCAAGCCCCTGGCCTCGGAACAGGATTGCTATTGGAAAGTCCGGGTCTGGGACGAAAGCGGCCGCGGTTCCGACTGGAGCGAGCCGGC
>DATDCV010000317.1:0-12981 GCA_036524155.1 Verrucomicrobiia bacterium | reverse complement strand
GCCAACGGCGACGGCGGCGATTTCGCTCACTACCTCCGCGATGCATCGGGGAATTGGCGGCAGATCACGCGCTTCGAGGATGGGGTGAAGGTGGCCAAGTTCGGCGGCGGCGACGCGCTTTACCTGGTGTCGAAAAACCAGGCACCGCACGGCAAGATCCTGCGCCTCGCGCTCGCGGCGCCTGACCTGGCAAAGGCAACGGTGGTCGTGCCCAAGCGCAAAGGCGTCGTCCAGGATTTCGCCCCGCACGAGAGCGGCTTGTACGTCTCCGACCTTGTCGGCGGGCCCTCGGAGTTATTGGATTTTCCGAACTCGAGCTCGCGTGGAAGGCAAATACCCATTTTGCCTGTGTCCGCGGTGGCCGGGCTGAATTGCTGGGAGGGAGCCACGCTGGTGTTTGGCAACGCCAGCTACCTGCAACCTTTCGCCTGGTACACCTTCAGCCCTTCACAAGGGCAGGTCCGGCGCACGGCGCTATATATGACCTCGCCCGTCAGCTTCGAGGACGTCGAAGTAGTGCGCGAATTTGCGGTCTCCAAGGACGGCACGAAGGTGCCGCTCAATATTCTGCGGAAGAAGGGACTGAAACTGAATGGCCAGAACCCGGCGCTGCTTTACGCCTACGGCGGCTATGGGGTGAGTATGACCCCGGGTTTCGATTCCACTCGCCGCATCTGGCTTGATGCGGGGGGCGTTTATGCGGTCGCGAACCTTCGAGGCGGAGGCGAATACGGCGAGGAATGGCACAAGGCTGGGAACCTGACGCGCAAACAGAATGTGTTCAACGATTTCATCGCCGCGGCCGAGCACCTCGTCCAGCGCCGCTACACCAGCCCCGGGAAACTCGCGGTTGAAGGCGGCAGCAATGGCGGCCTGCTGATGGGGGCGTTTTTGACGCAGCGGCCCGACCTGGCGCGCGCGGTCGTGTCGCACGTGGGCATCTACGACATGCTGCGGGTGGAACTCGATCCCAACGGCCAGTTCAACGTGACCGAGTTCGGCACGGTTAAGGACCCGGAGCAGTTCAAAGCCCTTTACGCCTATTCGCCCTATCACCAAGTCCGCCAGGGGGTCAAATACCCGGCGGTCTTCCTCTTAACGGGAGACAACGATGGCCGGGTCAACCCGGCCCAGTCCCGTAAAATGGCCGCCGAGTTGCAGGCTGCCACCGGTTCCGAGCACCCGATCCTCTTTCGGAGCACTGCCAGCGCCGGTCACGGCATCGGCACGTCTCTCAAGGAGCGCATCGCCCAACAGGCCGACGTCTATTCGTTCCTGTTCCATGAGCTTGGCATCGACGGATCCCGTTGGCTGTTTCAGTAGCCGGAAAATGAAGCCGCTGTCAGACTGCAAACTTTACGCTTTCGTCGACACCACCTACTCGCGGGGCCGCAAGCCGGACGACTTAGCCCGGCAACTCTGCGACGGCGGCGCCGACATCATCCAGCTCCGCGCCAAACATTCCGGGGCCGGGGAGATCCAACGGATGGCCGAGGCGATTCTACCGGTCACACGCGCGGCCGGGGTGCCGCTAGTGATCAATGACTGGCCGGAAGTCGCCGCCAAGGTCGGGGCGGAGTTCTGCCACCTTGGGCAGGAAGACTTTTTCGGCGACGGCCATTTGAGCCCCTCCGAAATGCGCGCCCGGTGCCATGGGGTCCGGTTGGGTTTGAGCACGCACGACCAGGACCAGGCCACGCGGGCCCTGGCCGTTCGCCCCGACTACATCGGCGTGGGCCCAATCTACGCCACACCGACCAAGGCCGGCGCCATACCCGTCACCGTCGAATACGTACGCTGGGCGGAGCGGAACGTGAGCATTCCCTGGTTCGCGATCGGGGGCATCACCCTCGAAAACCTCGGCGAGGTGCTCGCCGCCGGCGCTCGCCGCATCTGTGTTGTCTCGGCGATCCTGACTGCTGAGGACGTTTCCGCGGCCTGCCGGGCGTTTAAAGACCGGCTGTAGCACCTGATCTCCACGGGATGGGCAGTGTTTACTCGTTCTGGAATTCCGGATACGCTGCCGGCATTTACGAACCGATGCGCGCGCTTGTTTTCATGCTTGGGGGACTCGCCCTGTTGCCGTTGAGGAATTCGGCGGCTCCTGTGCCGGCGGGCGAACCGCCCCCGCGTGCGATTCGCCCTGCGCTGGGCACCATAAATGCCGGGGAGTTGCTGCGGAACATCAAGGTGCTGGCGTCGGAGGACTTCGAGGGACGCGCGCCGGCATCCCGCGGTGAGGAACAGACAATCAACTGGCTCACCGAACAGTTCCGCGCCCTGGGCTTGCGCCCGGGCAACCCGGATGGCTCGTGGGTGCAAGAGGTGCCGCTGGTGGGGATCACAGCGGAAAACCGTGCCGCGGGCTTTAAGGTTGCCGGAAGCGAACTCGTGCCAAAGATGCCCGAGGATTGTGTCGTGTGGTCCAAACGCCTGGTGCCGGAGGTCAGCGTCCAGGACTCCGAGGTCGTGTTTGCCGGCTACGGCGTGGAAGCGCCCGAGTATGGCTGGGACGATTTCAAGGGCGCGGAGCTTCGCGGGAAAACGATCCTGGTGCTGATCAACGATCCCCAGGTGCCCGATCCCATCGACGCAGGCCGGCTCGATGCGTCGATGTTCAAGGGCCGGGCGATGACCTACTACGGACGCTGGACGTATAAATTCGAGGAGGCCGCCCGCAAAGGCGCCGCCGCGGCTATCATCGTCCACGAACAAGCGCTGGCGGGCTATCCGTGGGGCGTGGTCGTCGACAGCAATTCCAAAGAAAATTTCGACCTCCAAGCCCCGGACAAGAACCTGTCTCGCACGGCAATTGAAGGCTGGTTGACCGAGGAATGGGCCGGGAAACTCTGCGCGGCCGCCGGATTTGATTTTCAAACGCTTAAGCAACGCGCAACCAGCAAGGATCTCAAACCGATCCCGTTGGGACTCAAAGCTTCGTTCTCAGTCAAGAACAAGATCCGCCAGGCGACGTCGCGGAATTTCGTCGCGCGGCTGGAGGGGTCGAGCGGAAGGTTGCGCGAGCAACAGGTGATTTACACCGCGCACTGGGACCATCTGGGGCGAGATGCGGGGTTGCCGGGCGACCCGGTTTATCATGGCGCGGTGGACAATGCCAGTGGGGTTGCCGGCCTGATCGAGCTGGCGCGCGCATTTCGTAAGCTCTCGCTGCCGCCGAAGCGCAGCATACTCTTTCTGTCAGTGACCGCGGAAGAGAAAGGGTTGCTGGGCTCCCGATACTATGCCGCACACCCGCCTTACCCTCTAGCGAACACGGTTGCTGATCTGAACATGGACGGCTTGAACGTTTGGGGTCGGACGGCGGACGTCCAGGTAATCGGGGCCGGCAATTCCACTCTGGAAGACCTGTTGGGCCGGGCGGCAGCGGCGCAAGGCCGCGTCCTCGAACCCGAGGATACGCCCGAGCGAGGCTATTTCTTTCGCTCCGACCATTTCGAGTTCGTGAAAGTCGGTGTTCCAGCGCTGTACTTCAAATCCGGCACAAACTACCTGGGCAAACCGCCGGATTTTGGCGTTAGGAAAGCGGAAGAATTTGTCACCCGGAGCTACCACAAGCCTGGCGACAACGTCCAGCCCGACTGGGATCTTTCGGGAGCGGTAGAGGACCTGCGACTGCTGTTCCAGGTCGGATGGAACGTTGCCCAGTCCAGCGTGCGCCCGATGTGGAAGCCCGGAAGCGAATTCAAAGCCAACGCCCCAATCCCGCGTTCACCATGAGCAAAGGCAGAACCCAACCGCCCCAAAAACCCCACGGCGCGCCTTTCGTGCCGGCGCTGAGCCAGGCGACTCTCGATGACCTCCGCGGCCAGATAGACACCCTCGACCAGCAGGTCGTGAAGCTTCTGTCGGAGCGACGGCACGTGGTGGAAAGGATTGCTGAATTGAAGCAGAAGCATGAACTGCCCACGTTCCACCCCGCGCGCGAGGAGGACCTGATCTCCACGCGTCGAGCGCAGGCCGTCGAGGCCGGCCTGGACCCCGACTACATCGAAGACCTGTTCCGGACGGTGCTGCGACACTCCCGGGTCGGCCAATTGGTCACGCTCGGCCGGAGAGGTGTCAGGCCCGGCGGCCGGGTGCTGCTCGTGGGCGGTCGCGGCAGCATGGGCCGGTTTTTCGCACGCTGGTTCGTTCAGTCGGATTACGAAGTGCGCATCCTGGATCACGATGACTGGGTGAAGGTTGAGCAACTCACCCGCGACGTAGACCTTTGCGTCCTGGCGGTTCCCATCGATGTCACCCCGGCGGTTGCGAACCGGATCGCCCCGCACCTGCCCCGCGGCTGCATCCTGGCCGACATCACCAGCCTAAAGACCGAACCGGTGCGGGCGATGCTGAACGCCTACAGTGGGCCGGTGTTGGGATTGCATCCGCTGTTCGGTCCCACCACTGCTACCATGGACAAGCAGATCATCGTGGTTACGCCTGGACGCCAATTGGAGGCTTGCGAGTGGGTGCTGGAGCAATTGAGGGTATGGGGCAACGTGCTGGTCGAGACGCCCGCGGAAGAGCATGATCGGATAATGGGCATTGTTCAGGCCCTGCGGCACTTTGCGACGTTTGCTTTTGGCCAGTTTCTCTTCTCTCGTCGGGTTCCCATCTTCCGCACCCTGGAACTCTCGAGCCCTATTTACCGGCTGGAGTTGGCGATGGTTGGCAGGCTCTTCGCCCAGGATCCCGAATTGTACGCCGAAATCATCTTCGCCTCGCCGGACCGCCAGGCCTTGCTCAAGGACTTTGTCACGTCGCTGCAGCAAACTTTGCCATTGATTGAGCGGGGCGACAAAGCCGAGTTCACCGCCCGGTTCCGGAAAGTGGCCGAGTGGTTCGGCCCTTTCAGCGAACAGGCGCTGCGCGAGAGCACCTTCCTGGTCGAGAAGCTCGTGCACCGGTTTTGACTCCGCCGGGTAAACTGCAACTTGCAGCCTGCAACCCGTGACCTCACCTGCTTTTAGCTTTGGCTTGCAGCGTCAAGCTGTCATCATTGGTTTCCATGAGATCCTGCGAGCCCATTTGGAAGCCGGCATTCTACCTCAGCGTCCGGTTTGGCCTGTGGTTCAGCCTCGGCGCACTCGCCGTGGCCAGCCCCAACACTCTCTACAGGAGCCTGGCCGGCCGGTGGGGGTTTGAGCTCGACCGGTCAGACGAGGGTATCGGCCAGAAATGGTTCGAGCGGTCCCTGGCGGAGAAAATAGCATTGCCCGGTTCGTTGCCTGCACAGGGGGTCGGCGACGACATCACCCTCGAAACCAAATGGACAGGCGACATCGTTGACAAGTCCTGGTTCACCGCGCCGCAATACGCCCAATACCGCCAACCCGGGAACCTCAAGGTCCCCTTTTGGCTCCAGCCCGAAAAGTACTATGCCGGTGTCGCCTGGTACCAGCGCGACCTCGACATCCCGAAGGCCTGGAAAGGCAAGCGCATCCTGCTCACGCTGGAACGGCCGCACTGGGAAACCCGCGTTTGGATCGACGACCGGGACCTCGGCTCAAACAGGAGCCTCTCAACGCCTCACGAATATGACTTGGGCACCGCCCTCAGCACCGGCAAACATCGCGTCACCATTCGCGTCGATAACCGGATGGTGGTCGACCTGGGTGCCAATTCCCACTGCGTCTCGGATCACACCCAGGGCAATTGGAATGGGATCGTCGGCGAAATCTCGCTCCGCGCGACCAATCCGCTCTGGGTCGATGACCTACAGGTCTACCCGCATCTCACAAGCAAGTCCGTGACGTTGAAAGGCACGATCGGCAATGCCACCGGCCAGGCTGGCGCCGGCAGCCTGGTCGCGCGCGTCGATGAAGCCGTGGAGCGCGGCATCATCCCGGGACCGGCGCGCCACGAGTTCCCGGTTTCCTGGCGCGCGGACGGCGGCCGATTCGAGATCGAACTGCCCGTGCCGAACGCCAAACCCTGGAACGAATTCAGCCCCGCCCTGTTTCACTGTGAAGTCATGCTCGCCGGTTCCGATGAATGGACGATAGTACCGTTCGGGTTCCGCGAGATTTCCGCCGCCGGCTCACAGCTCCTGATGAACGGCCAGAAGATGTTCATTCGCGGCACACTGGAATGCTGCATTTTCCCGCTGACCGGCCATCCGCCGACCGACACGGCGTCCTGGCGGCGGCTGATCGAAACCGCCAAAGCGCACGGCTTGAACCTGATCCGGTTCCATTCTTATTGCCCACCCGCCGCCGCCTTTGACGCCGCCGACCATCTCGGGTTCTATTTTCAGGTAGAGACCTGCTGGGCCAACCAGTCGACTACGCTTGGCGACGGCAAGCCGGTGGATGAGTGGGTCTACGAAGAAACCGATCGCATCCTCAAGGTCTACGGCAACCATCCATCGTTCATTCTCATGCCCTATGGCAACGAGCCGGGCGGGAGCAAGGCGAATGCTTACCTGGCGAAATACGTCGAGCATTACAAGACCAAAGACCCTCGCCGCCTCTGGACCAGCGGCTCGGGCTGGCCGCAGTTGGCCGAAAACCAGGTCCATGTGACGCCCGACCCGCGCATCCAGGCCTGGGGCGACGGCCTCAAGTCGCGCATCAACGCGCTCCCGCCCGAGACCCGCACGGATTACCGCGACTACATTTCAAAACGGAACGTGCCTGTTATCAGCCACGAGATCGGCCAGTGGTGCGTTTACCCGAACTTCGATGAAATCGGGAAATACAAGGGTTATTTGAAGCCGAAGAACTTTGAGATTTTCAGGGATTCGCTTAACGCCCGACACCTCGGAAAACTCGCTCACCAGTTCCTGCTCGCTTCGGGCAAGCTCCAGGCCCTCTGTTACAAAGAAGACATCGAATCCGCGCTACGTACCCCCGGCATGGGCGGGTTCGAGCTGCTTGACCTGCACGATTTTCCCGGCCAGGGCACCGCGCTCGTCGGCGTGCTCGACCCGTTCTGGGATTCCAAAGGCTACATCAGCCCGGCCGAGTTCAAGCGCTTCTGCAACAGCACCGTTCCCCTTGCCCGTCTTGCCAAACGCGTCTTCACCACCGACGAGCAAATGGAGGCGGACCTCGAAGTTGCCCATTTTGGACCTCAGCCGCTGCCCGGCATGGCCACAGTCTGGCGGCTGGAGGATGACGACCGCCGCGTCGTCGCCAGCGGCAAAATGCCCAACCTCGACCTGACTATTGGCAACGGCATCGCCCTCGGCAGAATTAACGTCGACCTGAAGCAGGTCCCCGCACCCTCGAGGTACAAACTGATGGTCACCGTCGGGCCGGGCTCTTACATCGCCGCCAACAGCAGTTCCGCCCCGCCCTCGTTCAGAAATGACTGGGACATTTGGGTGTATCCGCCAACCGTCAGTGTCGAACCCCCTGATGGTGTCGCCCTGATTCACGACTTGGACGACCAGGCCATCCAGGATCTGACCAGTGGCGGGAAAGCCTTGCTGCTCCTCCCCCCTCACCGAGTCAGGAACGACCCGCACGCCAAGGTCGCTCTTGGTTTCTCGAGTATTTTCTGGAACACCGCCTGGACCGCGCGGCAGCCGCCGACGACGCTCGGCATTTTGTGCGAGCCGAAGGCGCCAGCGCTCGCGCGTTTCCCGACGGACTATCACAGCAACTGGCAATGGTGGTACCTTGTCAGCCGTGCCGGCGCCATGATCCTCGATGACCTCCCCGCCGATCTTCACCCCATCGTCCAGGTCATCGACGATTGGGTCACCAACCACAAACTCGGTTTGATCTTCGAGGCCAAGATCGGCCAGGGAAAACTACTCGTCTCCAGCATCGACTTGGAGGAGACCGGCGGCGGGCCTGTCGCCCGACAGATGTTGCACAGCCTGCTTCAATACATGGGGAGCCCGAAGTTTATGCCCGCGGTGACACTCACGCCGGCGCAGGTGCGTGGGCTGATGACCGAGGCCGGCGCCAGCAAGAGTAATTAGAGACCGCCAGGATGGCGGTCCTGTAGGGCTTACTTGTTATCGAACAACTCGGGCGCCACCTGCCGCGCCAGTTCCTGGCAGCGCGCCAGGATTTCCGACGCGGACTCGCACTGAAGGGCGAAGCCGGCGAGATCCCGGGCGTCCGAGAGTTTCAGCCGGCGGACGAGGAATTTGACCGCGGGAATAAGGGGCGGCGCGGCGCTCAGTTCATCAATCCCCAGGCCGAGCAGCAACGGCGTCAGGGTCGGATCACTGGCCATCTCTCCGCAGACGCTCACTTTGATTTGATGGGTGTGGGCCGCCTCGACGGTCGCTTTCAGCAGCCGCACGATCGCCGGGTGCGTCGGCTCGTAGAGGTGGGCGATCTTCTCATTCATCCGGTCCACCGCCAGCGAGTACTGGATGAGGTCGTTGGTGCCGATGCTGAAGAACTTCAGGCGCTTCGCCAGCGAGTCCGCGACGATCACCGCGGACGGCGTCTCGATCATCGCGCCGATTTCAAGGTGCTCGTCAAACGGAATGTTCTCAGCGCGGAGCTCGGTTTTGTACTCATCGACCAGGGCGTTGGCCTGGTTCAATTCGTCCAAACCCGAAATCATGGGGTACATCATCTTCACGTTGCCTTCCGCACTGGCGCGCAAAATCGCCCGGAGCTGCTCGCGAAAAATATCCTGCTGTTGCAGACAAAAGCGGATCGCCCGCCATCCCAGGAACGGATTCATTTCGCGCGGGCCGGGCAGATGGGCGAGAAATTTGTCGCCGCCCAGGTCCAGCGTGCGGATGACAACGGGCAGGGGTTTGAGTGCGGCCGCGGCCTCGCGGTAGGCTTCGTATTGCTGGTCCTCGCTGGGCGGCAGTTCCCGGTTAATGAATAGGTACTCCGTCCGAAAAAGCCCGACGCCTTCGGCCCCGTTGGCTTTCACCGCCGCGGCGTCCTGCGGGCTCTCGATGTTGGCGGAAAGCAGCACGCGGCAGCCATCGAGGGTGACCGCGGGTTTATCCCGGATGCTCCGCAGCTTCTCCTGCAGCGTTACCTGCTTCCGCTCGAGTTGGCCGTACTCGTAAAGCGTCTGGTCGGTCGGATCGACGATGATGACACCGTTGAACCCGTCCAGCAGCGCGAACTGGCCGCTCTGGAGGTGCGTGCTGGCCTCCTTGAGGCCGACGACCGCGGGGATGCGTAGCGATCGCGCCATAATCGCCGTGTGAGAGGTGCGGCTACCGACGTCAGTCGCGAATCCGAGCGCGTTGCGTTTGTCGAGTTGGGCGGTGTTAGAGGGCGTGAGGTCGTGGCTAATGAGGATGCAAGGCTCCTTCAAGTAGCGAAGGTCGGCCTCTTCTTCGAGCCCCAGCAGGTTATTGAGCACCCTGGTTGTGACATCCCGCATGTCGGTGGCTCGCTCGCGCAGGTAGTCATCCTCAATCGCAGCGAGGGTGGTCGCGTAACGTTCGGCCACGGAGTGAAAGGCGTATTCAGCGTTGACCGCCTGACCCTGGATGACCCGAATGACTTCGTCGATCAGCGTGCGGTCCTCGAGCACCAATAGATGCGCGTCAAAAATGCTCCCTTCTGACGCTCCCATGCCTTCGCTGACCCGGCGCTGGATGTCAGTGATCTGCTGCCGGGTGCGCGTGAGAGCCTTTTCCAGCCGACTGACCTCGTGGGCGATTTCCTGGGCTTCGAGTTTCCGTTTGGTGATCGTCGGCCGCGGTCGGTCCAGAACCAGGATCTTTCCCCGGCACACCCCCGCGGAAACCGGGATGCCCCGAAACACCTGTTCTGTCTTCTGCGCCGGCCCTGGCATGAATAACGTTTAGCCAATGGCCCGGCAGATGAAAAGCTAATTAAAAGCGGGCGCAGGCGGAGAGGCAGGGGCCGCCCAATTTGCTTGATTGCGGGGGTTCGTTTCGGGTTCATTGATCGCAATCGCCGCTCCCAAAGTGCTATGAAGAACAAGTCCGATAACAGCTACCGCGGCCTGCTGGCCGGTGGCAACTGGATCATCGACCAGGTCAAAATCATCGATGTGTATCCGCAACCGGAGCAACTGGGGAATATTCTCAGCCAATCCGAAGGGACCGGTGGCGCGGCCTACAACGTGCTGATGGATCTGGCCCACTCCGGGGCTCCGTTCCCGCTGATGGCGGCGGGGCTCGTCGGCCACGACAGCTTCGGACAGCGCATACTGGACCACTGCCGCGAATGTAAGATCGATGTGCGGCACCTGGGAACGACGACTAAGGCCCCGACTTCCTATACCGATGTCATGACTGAGGAGGGCCACGGCCGGCGCACCTTCTTTCACGCCCGCGGCGCCAACGCGCTGTGGTCCGGAGCCGACCTGGATTTCCAGCGGGCCCGGCCGCGCATCTTTCATCTCGGCTACCTGCTGCTGTTGGACGCGCTGGACCAGCCCGACGCCAGGTACGGCACGAGGGCGGCACGGCTGCTGGCCGCGGCCCAGGCGGCTGGGATCAAGACCAGTGTCGATGTCGTCAGCGAAGACAGCGATCGGTTTCCCCGCATCGTGAATCCTGCGCTCAAGCACGTCGACTACTGCATCCTGAATGAAATCGAAGCTGGCAAGACCACCGGCTTCAAGATCCGCCAGCAGGGCGGCCAGCTCGACACCGTCGCCCTGCGGCACGCTGCGGGCGCTTTGCTCCAGCAGGGAGTCCGCGAGTTGGTGGTGGTCCACTTTCAGGAAGGCGCTTTCGCCCGTACCCGGAAAGGCGAGGATTTCTGGCAGCCTTCGCTGAAGCTGCCGCCGAAATACATCGTGGGCACCGCCGGGGCCGGAGACGCGTTTTGCGCGGGCGTCCTGCTCGGACTCCACGAAGGCTGGGAAATACCACGCTGCCTGCTGACCGGGGTTTGCATCGCTGCCGCCTCCCTCTCCGATTCCACCTGTACCAATGGCGTCAGGTCTCTGGGCGCTTCCCTTGGCCTGGCCAGGAAATTCGGATTTGGACGCGCCTTGCGCCCCGATGAGTGAGTTACAGAGCGGGCGTCCTGCCGGATTCGGTTATGAGGCGGCGGGCCACGCGATATTTCTCACCTTGCGCACGAAGGGAACGGACCGCGTAAGCCGACAACATGTCGGCGCTCCGGGCCCGCACGTGTGAACACATCCGGGCTAGGCGCGTTCCATGTATTTGCCGGTGCGGGTGTCGATCTTGATCTTCTCGCCGGTTTTGATGAACAGCGGTGCCTGGACGATTATGCCGGTCTCGAGGGTCACCGCCTTCTGAACGTTGTTGGCCGAATCGCCGCGAATACCCTCGGGCGCGTCGGACACCGTCAGCACCACGCTGGAAGGCATTTCAATCGAAACCGCCTTATCTTCGACAAAGGTAACGGTCACGTGCCCGTTCTCGACCAGGTAGTTTTTGGCGTCACCCACCAATTCACGGGCGAGCGTCACCGTTTCGTAGGTTTCCGGGTCGGCAAAGACAAAATCCTCGCCGTCCTTATAGCTGAAATCCATTTTGCGGGTCATCAGCGGCACGACGTCGATCTTCTCGGTTGAGCTGAAGCGCACATCGGAGGAGCGGCCGCTGCGGATGCTGCGCAAGGTGGCCTGGACGAAGGCCCGGAGGTTGCCGGGTGTGCGGTGCTGGCTGTCCAGGACCACACAGACGTCGCCGTTGTAATTTATCGCCATTCCGCGGCGCAGATCGTTTGCTGTTGCCATATCTCAAAATCAATGCTCCTCCCGCCGGTGTCTCCGTCACGGGAGCGAGAGAAGGTAGTGAAGCCCACCCCGAATGCAAGCTCGTTTCAACCCGTTAGTCGCTTGACCAGGAACTCGCGGTAGCCGTCCAGACTCTTCCACTCGGTGGCCACTTGCATGGGTTTCGCCTGATCGTCAATGCGCGTGAAACCGTCATCTGTCACGCGAATCCCGAGCCGTTCCATCGTGCAAAGCGCCTGGCTGAAAGCCAGGTACACCGCCACGGTGTCGAACAACACGCTGGACCGTGTCTCGGCCACTTCTGGCTTTGCCTTATTCGCCTGGCTCCATATCCGGTAGTTCTCGATCACGGTCGAAGCGACCCGGTCCCGGGCATGCAGCACGCGGCTGTAATGACTGCCTTCAAGCGTCACCAGCCCGCAAGTGTCCAAAGGAGTGATGGTGATCTCCCACGAGGCGGTCAAACCGGTCTGACAAGCCTTCGGGTCCGCTTTTACGTTCCATTCCGCCGAGGGCGTCGAGGCACCGCCATAACCCTTCCGCACGCTTCCGTACATCCCCACCAGCCTCGCGCGCTCGGCAATCCGTGGTTCCCGTTTCAAGGCAGCGGCGACATTGGGCATCGGTCCAACCGAGATAATCGTCACCGGGTCGCGTGAATTCATTACGGTGTCGATGATCGCCTGCACGCCGTCCGGGTGGATCTTTCCTTTGTACGAGCTCAGCTCGTAATTCCCCAACCAGCCGGCTTGCGGACCGTCGCCGCGCGGTTCGCCGTCCATTCCCATCCCGATGGGCACTTTGCCATGGCCCATGGTTTGGAGCAGTTTCGCGGCGAGCTTCGCCCGGTAATCGCGCTTGCCGTATTCGCCCACCACGAGCTTCAGATTCAGCTCCGGGGACTTCAACAGCAGCCCCAGCGCCCACGTGTCGTCAATGTCATCCCCAATATCCGTCGCCAGGATGACGGGGCGCGCCTTCAGCACCCGTTGGGCGGCCAACACACTCTCACAGGAAGCCGGTAGGGCGGCGGCGGTCAGGGCCGCAGTGCTCCGCAAAAAGCTCCGGCGATTCATCAGATTTGAGGTTGTCATAAATTCGAGCGTTTACCGGCATATCAGGTTCAGTCACGCCGGCTGCCGTTTCTTCTCTCCCCAAGGCAGCCCGTGTTCCTGCCTGTCTTTCCAAGCGTAACACGGCCACCTTGCAGGAGACGAGCCTAAAGGAGGACCACGAGGGGTGTATCTCAGTTTTTGGGCGGGAGCGGTCGAAGTTCCCCCTCACCCCGGCCCTCTCCCCGAGGAGAGGGTGGACCGGTGTCTGCCGCGCGCATTCCTCGTCCCGAGT
>DATDCV010000316.1:0-16590 GCA_036524155.1 Verrucomicrobiia bacterium | reverse complement strand
GTCACCGAACAGTCGCAGGCCAAGAAGCACCGTTCTCCGGGCCAGCAACTCGACCTCGCTGGCCTCGCACCTGCGACCACCGGCAGTTTTGCGCCGGGCAAAGACTGGCAGATAATCAGGTTCACGCCTGCGCGGGCCCGGTTTGTTTGCCTCGAGGCGCTTAACTCCCAGTCAGGGGATGCCTATACGACTTGCGCTGAGATCTACCTTGTGGACGAGACCGGCAAGGACCTACCACGGGAGGGCTGGAAAGTCGTCTACGCGGACAGCGAGGAGGTCGGAGGCGACGATGGAAACGCAGAGAACATTTTCGACCTACAACCCACCACCTTTTGGCACACACAATGGGAAGGCGCCCAGCCCCACCATCCGCACCAGATCGTTCTGGATCTTGGCGTCGAACCGGAGGTCGCCGGTCTCCGCTATCTACCAAGGCAGGATTCAACAAACGGCAGAATCAAAGACTACCGCATCTTCCTAAGCACGACCCAATTCCCGGGCCTCACAAAAGCAACGCCCTGATGCAGAACCCCTCATTCCTCATGAAATCTGTGAATCTCAAGCCTTGTGCAAGGTCAAGCTGCGCCTGCCACGCCCCGGACGCCGCCCGCTGGAGCCGACGTGACTTCCTGCGGTCCATCGGCGTGGGAGCCGGCGCGATGGCGCTGCAACCGTGGCACGCGATGGCCGGACCGTTCACCCCTGCCGATTTCGACAAGCTCGTGCCGGCGGACAAAAAGCTCCGCCCGGAATGGGTCAAGTCGCTGACGGAACGAGGCCAGCGGACCGTGTACCGCGGCGCGGATCTGGAAAAAATCGGGATGCCTATCGGTGGGCTCTTCGCCGGGCAGGTTTACCTTGGCGGCGATGGCCGACTGTGGCACTGGGACATCTTCAATCAGCGCATCGCCACCGGCGCGGGCCATTATGCCGAGCCAATGAAACCGGCGTCGCCTTTCGAGCAGGGATTTGCGATCCGAATTCATCGCAAGGACGGTAGGGCCGAGGATCGGGTGCTGGACCGTGCGCACTGGCGCGACGTCTCCTTCACGGGTGAATATCCGATCGGGTACATGGAATATCGTGACCCAAATTGCCCCGTCAGTGTGAACCTGGAGGCGTTCTCCCCTTTCGTCCCACTCGACGTCGAAGACTCCTCCCTGCCGGTAACAGTCATGGAGTTTACGCTCACGAACCACAGCCAGTCGTCAGTTGAGTTGACGCTGGCCGGCTGGTTGGAGAACGCTGTTTGCCTTCATAGCTCGAAGTTGAGACAGGGTTTCTTCCGCAACCGCCTGGTCCGCCGCGAGGGATTGCTGGCGCTCGACTGCAGCGCCGAAGCGCCGCCACCCGGCCCGACAACCAACCGGCCGGACATATTGTTCGACGACTTTGAGCATGAGACTTACGGCAACTGGAAGGCAACGGGAACAGCGTTCGGCGCCGGCCCGGTCGAGATTGCCAAAATCCCGGCTTACCAGGGCGATGTCGGTGGCCGGGGCAAACGGGTGGTTAACAGTCATGCTTCGGCCCCGGGTAATTCCGTCGAACAACGCGATGCGGCGAAAGGCACGCTGACCAGCGCACCGTTCAAAATCGAGCGCGATTATATCACCTTCCTGATCGGCGGTGGCGCGCACAAAAGCCACACCTGCATGAACCTGTTGGTTGGTGAAGAGGCCGTCTTGAGCGCCACGGGCCGGGACAACAACCACATGCAGCCCGCCAGTTGGGATGTCCGGCGCTGGGCAGGCCGAGCAGCAAGACTGCAAATCATCGACGACGAATCCGGCGGTTGGGGAAACATCGGCATCGACCAGATCGTATTCACCGACCAACCGGGCAACCCCGCCGGGCCGTTGGCGTCAGAACCCGATTTCGGAACAATGGCGCTGGCGCTGCTGGGACCTCGATCAGGAGATTTCGGGTGCACGGATGTGGCTGGGAACCCTGCGACCGGAGCCTGCGACCCAATAGGTACCACCGAGCCCGCCAGGAAACCGTTCGGCCAGAAGTTGACGGGCTCGGTAGCACGGAAGTTGAAGCTTCACGCCCGCGGATCAACGAGAGTAACGTTTCTGGTTTCGTGGCACATGCCCAACCTGAAGTTGGATCGCCTGCCGCCGGGGCGCCATTACGCCTCGAGGTTTGACTCGGCGTTGTCCGTCGCACGCTATCTTCAGCGGAACCTCAAGACGCTGTGCGGCCAGACCCGGCTGTGGCACGAGACGTGGTACGACTCGAGCCTGCCCTATTGGTTTCTCGATCGCACCTTCCTGAACACTTCCATTTTGGCGACGTCGACCTGCTACCGGTTCGGTGATGGCCGGTTCTATGGCTGGGAAGGCGTCGGCTGCTGCGAGGGCACCTGCGGTCATGTCTGGCAATATGCGCACGCGATGGCCCGGCTGTTCCCGGAAATGGAACGAATAACGCGCGAAAAAGTAGATTTCGGCCTTGCGCTGCAGCCGGATGGCGCGATTCATTTCCGTGGAGAGTTCAACGATATTCCCGCCATCGATGCCCAGGCCGGCACCATTCTGCGCGCGTTGCGCGAACACCAAATGTCGCCTGACGACGCCTTCCTGCGGCGCAACTGGCCCAAGATCAGAAAAGCTACCGAATGGCTCATCGCCAAAGACGCAAATGGCGACGGGCTAATCGAGAGCAACCAGCACAACACGCTGGACACGGACTGGTTTGGCCCGGTCGCCTGGCTGAGCGGCCTTTACCTGGCGGCGCTCCTCGCCTCGGAAACCATGGCCCGGCTCACTGACGACCAGGACTTCGCCCACCTCTGCCGCTCGATCTTCGACGCCGGCCAAAAGAACATCGTCGCGCAACTTTTCAGCGACGGCTATTTCATAAACAAGCCGGATCCCGCGCACCTCGACGCGATCAACTCCGGAACCGGCTGTGAGATCGACCAGGTCTTTGGCCAGAGCTGGGCCTTTCAGGTTGGCTTGCCTCGTGTGCTGCCGGAGGAGGAGACGATCTCGTCGCTGCGATCGCTCTGGCGCTACAACTTTACGCCGGATGTAGGTCTGTATCGGCAGGTTTACAAGCCTGGCCGCTGGTATGCGATGCCGGGCGAGGCGGGTCTGCTCATGTGCACCTTCCCACGCTCCGATTGGGACTATGCCCAGGCGAAAGGCAAAGGTCCGGAGTGGGCCGCCGGTTATTTCAACGAATGCATGAACGGCTTCGAATACGAGGTCGCCGGCCACATGATCCGGGAGGGGCTGCTGACCGAAGGCCTGGCGATTACTCGCGCGGTGCACGACCGCTACCATGCCTCCCGGCGCAACCCCTGGAACGAAATCGAGTGCGGAGACCATTACGCCCGGAGCATGGCCAGCTACGGCATTTTCCTGGCCGCTTGCGGCTTTGAATACGACGGACCTAAAGGACACATCGGCTTCAGCCCACGGCTGAAACCGGAGAACTTCAAAGCCGCGTTCACTTCCGCCGAAGGCTGGGGAAGCTACCAACAAAAGGTTGAGACCAGCACGACGCGCAAGCGGGCCAAAACGCTGGACTGCGAGTTAATGGTGAAATACGGCAAGCTTCGCCTCAGGACCTTCGCGGTTGCACTTCCGGACTCTTTTCAGCCGTCGACGGTTAGGGTGTCCATCGGGAACGTCTATACTGGCGCCCGGTTTTTGGCAGCGTCCAATCGCCTCGAGGTTTCTTTGCGCGAGGATGTTGTTCTTGGCACCGGCACCAGAATTCAGATCCGGGCAGCGTAACAACCTGCTGGCGACGTAACAGCCGACGCTGGTCCAAGAGAGACCACCGTAGCAGTCCGCCCCTTCGAGCCGCCAGGAAGATCATTCGATGTCCGGACCCCTCAGTCTTGGGTCGGAGCGCCGAGTTGCACTCGGCTTACCATCGGCCGTCGGCTCGCTTAAGCCGATTAGAAATCGGCGCTCCGACCCAAGACTGAGGCGATACCGATGTCCGGAACTGTTGCCCGTCGCATGGCGGGCTCGATGCGGAACCGGTCCGCACGGCGAGCGCAGCGCTTGATTCCCCGCCCTTGGAGGCTACTTTGCATTCATGCAACGTCTCCAAAAGTTTCCCGGGGTCGTCGCGCCGAAAATGGCACCGCTGCGCTCTGAAGAGAAAGGCAAGAGGACCCTCTTGTGCCTAGCAGTGCTGTTGTTTGTCGCAACTGGTTACACCGGCGCTTGCGCCGACCCACCCAGTTCCGTCCCGCCCCTTTCGAGCCATTTCGCGCGCTACGGAACGAATCGGGTCCACTATCTCATCGGAGGCAACGGCGTGCAGACAGTCCTGTTTGTCCACGGCTGGGGCGGGAACACGGATTTCTGGCGCGACCCGGTCGCTGCGCTGATTGACAAGGCCAAGGTCGTCCTTGTGGATTTGCCCGGTCACGGTAAAAGCGACAAACCAAAGGTCGATTATACCATGGACTTTTTTGCCGGGGGCGTGCTGGCGGTACTAAAAGATGCCCGGGTCGACAAGGCGACGTTGGTCGGTCACAGCATGGGGGTGCCCGTAATCTGCCGCGCTTATGCCAAGGCTACAAACCGGGTCGTGGCGATCGTCGCAGTCGATGGTCTATTACGGCGGCCAAAAGGGACACCCGATCAATTTGAGGCATTCACAGCCCCCTACCGCACTCCGGAGTATCGGGAACATACCAGAAAATTCATCGCCACCATGTTCCCAAACCCGGGCACTGAGGCACTCCGGGACTGGACTCTGTCCCAGGTGCTGGCTACGCCCCAGTATGTCCTGAGCAGCGCCATGGACGGGATGTTCGAACCCGGACAGCCGGACTGGGACCTCGGTAAGGTCAGTATTCCGGTTCTGGTCATCAACGCGAAAAGTGCCATGTGGACTCCCGAGTACGAGAAGTATGTCCATTCGCTGTCACCGCAGACTGAGTACCGCACCATTGAAGGGGCAGGTCACTTCCTGATGGGCGAAAAACCAAAAGAGTTTAGCGAGGCACTGGTCTCAATGCTGGAGAAGTTCAAGCTGATCCGCTGAACGAGCCAGGACTCAATTGCCCAGAGCCACAGCCGGGGCCGCAGCTTGTGTCTCCATACTGCCGCACAGCGAAGTCAGGCTCGCGACGTGAGCCTGCATCTGTTGCTCGAGGCGTTTATGGTGGACGAGTTGCTTCTTCACCGATTCCAGCGCCAGGCCGGCCCTACCCGCCCTTTGCTCGGCCGCCAGTCGCGCCTCCCGCTCGGACACCGCCTGCGCGCGGGCGTCGGACAGCGTGCGCTCCAACTCGTGCTGTTGAACTCTGAGGGATGCGATCTCTTCTCTGAGCGCATCTGCCGTCCTGCGTTGGGTGTCGAGCAGACCGGACATCGAATCGAGCTTTGCCTGCGTCTTCTTCAGCAAGTCGTCGCGCCGTGCCAGGTGGTTCTGAAATTCATGCTGTTCGCGTTCCAGTGCGCTTTGCAGACCCGCAACCTGCGCGGCCTGATTTTTCTCAGCGGCCGCCCGGCTTTCGATCTCACGCGCGAGAGCGGCCTCCTGTTGAGCCAGCGCCCGGGTCAGGTCTTCCACCTTGCCTTGCAGCGATGCGCATTCGCCTGCCAAGACGTTTTCGCGCTGGAACATCTGCTCGATTCCTTCTTCCAACAGCGAGCTTACCTGCTTGAGCTCCTCGTGGTGCGGTTTGCTCGTCTGTTTTGAGTCGGCCTCATTCAACTCGGCCTGCGTGGGCCCGCATTGTTCGGCCTCGGCCTGATTCGCGCCAATAACCCGTTCGAGACGGCGGTCCTGAGGGTTGGCTGCGGCTTCCTCGCATCTCTGCGGGGCGCGGTCGTGAACGCGTCCATAGACTTTCGTAGCCTCGAAGAAATCCCGTTCATCCAGCACCCAAAGCTCGAGGCCGCTGACCCCCAGGGTTTCCGCGACCGGGTTCGACCGGGTCTCCGAAACTATTCCGGCCTTTGAGAGTTCGTTTTTTACAGCCTCAACCTCATCCTCGTCGGCGGAACACATCAATCTCATACACAAAAAGGGCGCGGGCGTTTCTGGCTCGACCTGGGTTTGAAAGCACTTCGACCTGGTCATAATCAAGCAGTAGCAGGGTACTCCTTTTCATAGGTTCGAACAGCCGGGAAAGGCTTGGAAATCGCCCCGGGGCATCCCCTGGTTTTCTGTCGAGAGGGCTCCACCCGCATTGGGGCGTTTCACCGGCCTGGCGTTTGGATTTGCGTTATCTGGCGGGCAGGGTTTAAATCGGCACCTCAGCAGCAAACCGATAGCGCAGCGACTAAGGAACACTCTGATGAAGCTTCGAATTATTGCCCTTTGGGTCACCTGTGACATGGCGCTTTGGGCGCAGTTACCGGCCGCAGCCGAACAAACCGGCGATGCGGTTCAGTGGGGCGAGGAAGTTATGCCGTTGGTGCAGCCGGGCATACGGTTCAAGGCTGTCGCCGCGGGGCGGCACCACAACCTGGCGATCAAATACGGCGACGGCGCCGTGTTGGCCTGGGGGGACAACTCATGGGGCTATCCGCTGGGCCAAAGCTCCGTGCCGGCCGGCTTGGCCGACGTGGTTGGGATTTCAGCGGGCGACTATCACAGCCTTGCGGTGAAGCGGAATGGGACGGTAATCGCCTGGGGGTTCGATGGTGATGGCGGAAGCACCGTGCCACCCGGGCTGAGCAATGTCGTGGCAGTGGCTGGCGGCGGGTATCACAGCCTGGCTCTCAAAGCCGACGGCACGGTGGTTGCCTGGGGCCAAAATGGCTACGGCCAAAGCACCGTGCCCGAGGGGTTGAGCAACGTCGTCGCACTTACCGCTGGACGGTTTCACAGTGCCGCGCTCAAGTCCGATGGCTCAGTCGTGGTGTGGGGAGATAACTCTGATCATCTGCAAACCGTGCCGGAGAGTTGCACCAATGTGGTGGCGATTGCCTCGGGCGCGTTCCACCTGCTGGCGCTCAAGGCCGATGGCACGGTGGCGGGCTGGGGCGTCGGCAGCAGCGGGCAAACTACGACCCCGCCGGGGCTGGCCGACGTGACGGCGATTGCAGCGAGCGGCTCACATTCCCTGGCCTTGAGGGCCGACGGCACCGTGGCGGCCTGGGGATGGAATGGTGATGGTCAAACCGACGTGCCGACCGGCCTGACGAATGTCGTCGCCCTTGCCGCGGGCTACGACCACAGCCTGGCGTTGAAAGCCGACGGCACACTGGTGGGATGGGGCGACAACGCTTATGGCCAGCTAGTGATGCCGGGGAGCTTGACCGGGCTGAAGGCCATCGCGCCGGGGGAATACCACAACCTTGTGCTCAAGCCCGATGGCACGGTGCTGGCCTGGGGCGTGAACAGCGACGGCGAATCGACCGTGCCCGCGGGACTGAGCAACGTCACCGCGGTGGCCGCGGGCGGCTGGCACAGCGTGGCGGTGAAATCCGATGGCACCGTGCTCGCCTGGGGCTATAATGAGGAGGGTGAAACCAATGTGCCGCCGGGATTGACCCAGGTCATCGCTGTCTCCGCAGGAGAAGCCCATACGCTGGCACTTAGATCCGACGGAACGGTTGCCGCGTGGGGCGCAGGCATGACGAATAATTCCTCGAGCGGTGTGAACAATGGGCAATCCATGGTTCCCGAAGGCCTTTCCCAGGTCGGGGCCATTGCCGCCGGGTTTTACCACAGCCTGGCGCTCAAATCGGACGGAACGATCGTGGCGTGGGGATACAACGATGACGGTGAGACCAATATTCCTCCTGCCTTGACGAATGTCGTAGCCATCGCGGCCGGCGGCTATCACAACGTGGCGCTCAAGGTGGATGGGACCGTCGAGGCCTGGGGCTGGAATGAGTACGGACAAACGAACGTGCCGCCTGCCTTGAGCAACGTCATCGCCATTGCCGCCGGTGCCTACCATAGCGTTGCTCTCAAATCCGACGGCACGCTCGTGTATTGGGGCGACGATTCCTTCAACCAGCCGCGAACACCCGAGGGTCTAACAAATATACTGGCTCTCGCTGCCGGCGGGAATCACAACCTGGTCCTCGCCAGCGCGCCGGTCACGCTGCAACTTTCGATCAGCTCTATCGCAGCCCCGGGCGCCGACAGGCTCCGCCTCGGGCTGGAAGGGCCGGTCGGCTCCGCGTATTCCATCCTGGGCTCTGGAGACCTGCGGAATTGGGTGCCCGTAACCAATTTCATCAGCCTGGCCAACCCATTCTACGTCGAGGCCGCGGCACCGGCTAATCAGGGCCGGTATTTCTACCGGGCCTCGATATTGCCGGCTGATCCAGCGCGACGATAGGAACCTGGCGCGCCGGGCTCCGGCACGACCCGCGCGCGGTAAAAACAGGCGGGAGCGGTGACGGGATCCGAGACTTCAAAGGCCGGGCTGCTGACGAGGTTGGTGGCGACCGGCGTCCAGTCCCGCAGGTTCGGGGAGGATTCGGTGACCACGGTTTGGCCGGGGATTGCGCGGATGGGGATGTGAAACGCGTTCGAGCGAATGCCGAACGCCGGGTCATTCGCGAGGATCAACGGCGGGGTGTTGGCGGTCATGATGCTCTCCACCCACCAGCTCGACGCATTGTAGTTGCCGCCGGTCGTGAACCCGCGGGCCCGCAGGCTGGCGCGCTGGGGGACGGTGGCGTTAGCGAGCCGCCACCCGCCTGCGATGCGCGTCCCGACGCCGACGTTGATCCAAACTCCGGGAGCGGTGGAGTAGTCAAAGATTGTCCACCAGACTTCGGGGCTGGTGCCGCCGCGGAGCCAGGTGATGTCGGTGCCGTCGTAGGCCAGGCTTTGAGTGGGCGGGTCCGTGGCCTCCAACCGGCCGATGTTGGCGCGGGGTTCGTTCCGGAGGAAATCGAACGCGCCCGCCACGAGGGTCTTTCCATCCGCCATAACGCCCACCGCCTCGACGAGGGTGATGTAGTTGGTGCGGCCGGGCGTCGGGTTGAAGGCGGGATCGGACGCGCCGTCGGCAAACAGGCGGCCGAGATTCGGGTGCGCGGCGCCGGCGAGATAACTGAACTGGCCGCCGACGATAATTTTTCCGTCCGCCTGGAGGGCGAGGGTGTACACGGCGGCGGCCGCGTAATTGCTCACGCCCGGGTTGAAGGCGGTGTCCAGGGCGCCGGTGGGGAGGAGGCGGCCCAGGTAATTGCGCGTCTGGCCGGCCAGGGTGGTGAACTCGCCGCCGACCAGGATTTTGCCGTCTGCCTGGACGGCTAGGCAGTTCACGTAGCTATTCGCGCCGGGATTGAAAGAGGCATCCACGGTTCCATCGGGGTTGAGCCGGCCGAGGCAAGCGCGGGGCAGTCCTCCAAGGGTCGAGAAGCCGCCGCCCACGAGGATCTTGCCGTCCGGCTGCACGGCGATGGCCCGCACCACGCTGTCCGGGTTGGGATTGAACGAGAGATCGGCGCTGCCGTTGGTGTCAACCCGGGCAAGGAAGCCATAAGGTGGGAGCCAGCCGCCCACCACGAGCAGGCCGTTGGTCTGTTGGGCCATCGCCAGGATGGAATTGGCGGGCGGGGGCGAAAAGCCGTCATCGAGCGCGCCGCCGGCTGTGAGGCGCGCGAGGTTGTAATTGGTCGTGGCCGGATCGTAAAGGCCGAACCCGCCGGAAACGATGTAGCCCCCGCCCGGCTGCGCCGCGGCGGCGTAGATCACGTCGTTCGGCCCCGCCTGCGCATCGAAGGGCGGTTCGAGGGCGCCGTTCCCATCGGTTCGCGCGAGGGAGGGCCGCGGCTGCCCGTCCACGGCGGAGAAAAGGCCTGAAAACACGAGTCCGCCATCGGGCCGTTCCGCAAGCCCGTAAACGCTGCCGGCGACGGCGGGAGCGAAGGTGTCGGGCGTGGCCAAGTTCACCTCAAGCGTCATGCGAATCGTGGTGAAGACGCCGAACGCGTTGCTCACCCGGACGGAGTAGGTCCCAATGTCCGACGCCTGCAGATTTGTCAGGGTGAACGCGGACGAAGTGGCGGCGGCGAGCGGGGCGCCGTTCTTGAACCATTGAAAGGCCAGGGGCGGCGATCCCGTGGCGTTAACGCTGATCGTGGCGTTGTCGCCGAGATTGGCGTAACTGACGTAGTAGACGCTGGTCACCACGGGGTCCACGACCTTCAGCGGCGCCACGGAGCTGGTGATGCTGCCGGACGCGTTGCTCGCGACCAGGGAATAATCGCCCTGGTCCGATCCGAACACGCCGGCGAGGCTAAGCAGGGACGACTGGGCGCCGGAAACCGCGTCGCTGTTCTGCAGGGGAACGCCGTTTCGAAGCCACTGGCAGGTCAGCGGAGGCGTTCCCTGCGCCAGCCCGGAGAATACGGCGATCGTGCCGGCGTTGTTGGTGCGCCCGGAGGGCTGCGACACGAAATAGCAGGAGCCGGAAATGGCCTCCACGAACCAGCTCGAGGCGTTGAAACCGCCGCCGGCAACATAGCCGCGCGCGCGCACGCGGGACTCCGGCGGCGTGGGCGCGCCGGTGAGTTGCCATCCGCCAGCCACGCGCGCGCCGGCCCCGAGCAGAGTCCACTGGGCCAGGTTGGTGGAAACCTCGAAGGTCGTTCGTGAAACCTCCGGCTTCGAACCGTCCCGCAGCCAGGTGAGCGTGGACGCATCCACGGTCAGGGAGTGAGCCGCCGGCTCGGCGTTCAGCAAGCGGCCAATCCTCGTGCGCGGCTCGCCGGCGAGCACGCCGAAGTCCCCCGCGGCCAGCAGCCGGCCGTCGTCCTGCAGTCCCAGCGCGTAAACGAAGTTGTTCGCGGCGGCGGTGAAATTGGTGTCGAGCGCGCCATCCGGAAGGAGCCGGGCCAGGTTCTGGCGGGGTTGCCCGCCCACCGCGGTGAACCAGCCTCCCAGGGCGATCTTGCCGTCGGTTTGGAGGGCGAGCGAGTAAACGGTGGGCGAGTTGGCCGCCGTCACGCGCGGATCGAACGCGCCGTCGAGCGTGCCGTCCGGGTTCAGGCGGGCGAGGTTCGTGCGCGGCTGGCCGGCGACGGTGTTGAATGAGCCGCCGACGATGATGCTCCCGTCCGGCTGCACCGCCAGCGCCGTCACGATGCCGTCCGTTCGGGGATTGAAGGCCGTGTCGAGCGAGCCGTTGGAATTGCGCCGGGCGAGGTGCGGCCGGCTTTGGCCGCCGGCGGTCAGGAACAATCCGCCCAGGAGCACCCTGCCGTCCTCCTGGAGGGCCATCGAGCTGACGGGACCGGCGACGACGCCGGACAACGAAAAAGAGGCGTCCTGGACACCGTTGGTGGCGAGGCGGAGCACGTAGCCGGTGTAACCGATCGGGCTGACATACCGACGGCCCGCGACCAGGATTTTTCCATCCGGCTGCAGGACGACGCACTGGGCGCGGCCGCTGAGCGACGGGGTGAAAGAGGCGTCCAGCGTGCCGTTGGTGTTCAAACGTCCAAGGTAGTTTCGCGAACCCCCCGCCAGCGACGTGAACTCCCCGCCCACGAGGATCCTGCCGTCGGGTTGCAGCGCCAGGCAATACACGGTGTTGTTCACGGTGGGATTGAACGCGGTGTCCTTCGCCCCGGACGCACCGTAGCGCGCGAGGAATCTGACGCCTGCGGCGAGAATTTTGCCGTCCGCCTGCACCGCGAGAGCGGCCAGGCTCTGAGGCGTGTCGGCAATGGCGAAGGGATCCGGCGGAGGGTTCTGCGCCGCCATGCAAACGGTGGCAGCGGCGAGCAGGAAGAAAAGTCGGAGGCCGGCCTGGCGCACGTATCGCAGTCTAAAGGACCGGGCCCCGAACGGCAAGGCGCGACCGGCCACGGCCACGACGCAGTTTTCATTTTGGCCAGTGCGATCATCGGATTCCTGGTCGGGGCTGTTCAGCCGTCGGCCACAACGGCGTTCGGCCGCTGTTTAGGTATGTTTGCCGATGTCCGGCAGAGTGCAATGGCCTTGAGCGAGGGATTTGGAGCGTTCTCTCGCCGGAGCGGTACACACCTCACCTGTCAAGTTCACTCAGGGGTTTAAGTTGGTTTGGTGACGCGGATCCGTGGTCGCGAAGCGGTGAGGTGGTCGATTCGCATCGTTTACTGCCGCTACGGTTTCCCGCGATTATTCTGGTCCCGCCATTCCTTGAACCGATCGAAGATCCCCTGCTGGGGACCTGTGGGCGACACGGGCGAGGCGCCAGGAAAATGTCCTCCTGGTCCGATCTCTATGAGCACATCCGCACCGATGGCTCGAAGGTCCGTCTGCACGAGGGCCACTGGACCCGCGAGGCCCATTTCATCGGCTTGTCCGACAGTAATGCGAAGCCTCCCGGACAGCTTATCCTTGAGCTCATTCCAGCGGTGGATTAGTTGGTAGCCGTTGTCATACTCCCGCCAGTCAGCAGCTACCCTTGGATTGACTACTCCCGTTTTACGATCCCATAGCTGCTCCGGTCGTCCGTCCTGGCCGCGCCGGCTGCAAATCGCCTCAAAGATGCTGAATCCTGCCCGGCCCAGAACCCCATCACGCTCACTCATGTCTTTGAAGTAGGCTACTGGTCGTGACCCGAAGAGCTGGACAAGTGGCCGCAATCCTCCGTCGCTCTCATAGAACAGGTTGGCGCCAGCCTCATAAATATTGGCGCCATGAACGGCCCGGTAATCCATAGGACTAGGCGCGGAGGCCCAGGCGTAACCGAAAACATCCGGATAGGTCAGCATCAGCCTTAACGCGGCTCCGCCTCCAGCGCTGTGGCCGCGGATGAGCCGCGCCTCACGGTGCCCAAAACACCGGAAGCGAGACTCGACCTCCGGGATTAACTCTTTCACCAAGCCCTCGCCCCACGGGCCGTTATTCCTGCTGTTGGCAAACTCCCCGTGCCCGTCGGCCCCGTACGCCTCGAGCCAAAGCACCACCGCCGGTTCCTCAGGAAACAGCTTGCATGGTCCAGCCTGGCGAGAGGTATCCTCGAGGCTGAATCCAGATCCTGGGATGAACAAAACCAGGGGAAAGCGCCGTTCCGGCTCCTTTTGCCACGCTTCGGGCAACTGCACCTTACCCTGGATAAACACGGGCTTGTTGTGGAACGCGCTTAACCGTGGAGATTCAATGCGCACCAATTTGCTCCAGGCCGATTCTTTGATCTCGCGTTCTATGTGGTGTTGACAGATCAGCCTCACACACTCGCCCGCATTCCCGAACAGGACGGCGGTGGGGTCGGAATACAAGTTCCCTGGTGATCTTCCCGGAGGCAACGCCGACAGGCCCAAGTCCAGCACAGCCTGGACGAAGTACCGGCCGCGTTCCATCCCGGACGGCAAGACTGGGTAGCTGACGGCATTGCTGTCAGCGATCCACATGCACTGCCCCGGCTGTATCCGGGAAAAATCAGCGCCGATCACTGCTGTGCGGCTGACCCAGTCGTCGCTGTAGCGAGGTTCCCGACTGTACTTCGAAAGGAAGATGACGACGCGTCCAGAAAACGCGTCTGCCCTTGTCTCTTTCGGAAAAGTGACTTCGAACTCGAAGACGTGCTTGGTTTCCCCAGCATGCGCATGAGAGAAAGCATCAGAGATGGGAAGCGAGCCGAGACCGCCAAACAGAAGCAAAATGCATGTTTGTAAAGCTCGGATGTAGTGTCGCGATATCTCGCGTCTCATAGGTCATAAACGCCTTCGGTCTTGATTGAAGGGAACGCCGAAGTAGCCAATAAAACGGGAGAGATGTCAAATTGATTTTTGAAAAGGCTCGGGCCTGCACCTATTGATGGTTCATGGTGGTTCATCAGGCAACGGGGGTGTAGTTGCCCTGACTCCTTTCCGGACGGCGGCCTACGGGCCCGGCTCACTTCCACGTGGGCAGGACCTCTGTAATTGGCGGCCAATCGGCTGCGTTCTGGACGCTCACCTTGCCCCAGGTCGTACAAAGGTAGCCGAGCATGTTCCTGTTCTTTTGGCTGTGGGCGTAAGCACTGAAGGCTTGTGTGGCTTCCAACGGCTGCCATCCGGATGGCCATACGCGGAACCCCTTGCCCAGGAACCAGGGCACCGATGGATACTCCGCCTGCTTCCCATAATGCCAGTCGCACATGATGATGTCTTTGGGGATGAGGTCGAGGGCGCCTTCGGTGTGATTCTTGGAGGCTTCCCATTCCGAGTATTTCAGCGTGTTAGCCGGCAGCAGACGGTCGCCCCACATCAGCATTTCGAATTTGCGATGTCCCACGATGTGCGCGTGCAAATCGTTCACCGCTTTGGCGAACATTTTTGCCGGGTCGCCGCCCCGGCAGCGTGGACAATGCTCGGAGGCGATCAGGAAGACCTCGTCCATCCCCACATGAAAAGCATCGGCGTCGAAGGCGTCCGCCAATTCATCGATCAGCGCAAAGACGACCCGGTTAACATCCGGGTTCTGCGGGCACCAACTCCGGCAGTAGATGCCTTTGTTTTCGGGGTATTGACCGGGGGTTTCATCAAACTGCGGGTACTTGGTGAGCAGCGCGGAGGTGTTCCTGCTCCACGATTGGTGCCCCAGGCAGTTAAGCTGTGGAATCAGGCGGATACCCAGCGCACGAGCCGCGGCTGCCAGTTCTTTGGCGCGAGGCCGGGTGATGCCGGACGGCGGCCGCAATTCCGGGTGCGACTGAAAATCGAAGCTATAATTCACCTCCAGCACAATGACGTTTACACCTACTGCGGCTAATTTGGGCAACGCCTCCTGCAACTGCACGACCTGCTGATCGTTGTGCGCCATCAGGTGAACTCCGCGCCAGGTCGGATTCGCCGCGCGCCAGGATTTGAGCCATGCCTTGTTTGCACGTTCCGGGCGTGATGCCGTGTTCGTTTGGCACCCGGACAGGAACGGAATCATCGCCAGAAAGCCGGCGCAAGCTAGTCCCGCCAACCGTGAAAACAAGTAGGTATTCTCGATGTACCTGGCTACGGAGCAGCGAAAGGGCCTCCTCTCCAGAAACCGAACAGCGGGGACCCCCTCTCCCCGGCCCTCTCCTCCATCCGCCTTCGCCAAGCCTACGGCGGACGAGGAGGAGGAGAGGGAGGAGTCTCCGGTGCCAGTCGGTTCATGGGTCCAATGCATGCGGGGCTGCGGCAGGAGGTTTCTCATGAACCCGATGAAAACACATTTGGGCGCAGAAGTGCAACTTGTTAGGCGTCAGGCTGTCTCCGCTCAGTCTTGAGTCGGAGCGCCGGATTGCACTCGGCTTACACGCGGCGGTCGGCGCGCTTAAGCCGATTCCAAATCGGCGCTCCGACCCAAGACTTAGCGAATACGTCAGGCTTTGGCAGGGCCGTCTTGCGGAGGCGGCAGGGGCGCGGCACTTTCGGCGAAAGCGCCCTACCGTAAGGGGAATTGCAGGTTAGTCGGCCTGGGTCGGTTAAGGAAAACCCAAATCCTCGCCTGGATGGATCGCGACGCCGATCTGTTCCAAAGACCCGCGCCGGCCATTGTACCAGAGCAACCACTTGGTCCCATCGAAGATGGCATAGGGCTTATAGCAGGCATCGGCGTCCCACTGGTTTTGATCCGGGCGCACAATGGGATTGGCCGGATGACGCTGCCAACTCGACAGGCCGTCCTTCGAGCGGGCCAACCCGATTTGCGCGTGGTCTACGTCGCGGAAGCCGATATAGAACATCACGTACCAATCGCCGCGCTTCTCCACCTGCACGGCCGTTACTTTGTGTTGTTCCCAGGGGCTATTCGGGTCGGGCCTGAAGACCGGATTAGCCGGGTGTTTTTTCCACGTCAGCCCGTCAGAGCTGGTGGCGGAACCGACGGCATCCGGCTCATACTGGTCGCCCGCCGAATACCACATCCGGAAGAGGTTTTCGTCCGCATCCCAGGTGACATGCGGACACATTACGGCGACCTTTTCCCAGGGGGATTCCGGCGCGAGCACCGGTTTGTCGCCCATCCTCTTCCACGCCACGCCATCTTTGCTAACCGCATAGCCGATGGATGAATGCCCCCGCGCCTGGCCCGTGTACCACATGTGGTACTGGCCGTCTTTCTTCAACACCACCGGCCGGTTGATATCGTCCTCCCAGCCAGTCTCCTTTCGAGGCCCCAGCACAACCCTCGGCGGCTCGCTCCATTTCAATCCGTCCTCGCTCTCGACCAGCGCAATGCTCTGCTTCGGCCGCCAGGAAAGCCACATTCGATAGCCTTCACTTTCCTTTAGAACCGAAACATCAAAACAGGTGCCGTACTTGCCGCCAATTACAGGGTTGCCTTTGTATTTCTCCCAACCGCTGGTTTCACCCTGACGGCCATCGGGCGCCTTACCGGGAACTGCCGCTCCCGCACAGTCGTTGCTGAGAATCACCGCCGAGGACAAAAACACCCCAAAAACGAAGCTCGCTTTCCACCAATTTCTCATGAGTTTTGGAACCGGACAGGAGTATCAACACACCGAGTCAGAAACGCGAACGAATTGTGCGGGTATTGGGTCAGTGAAATCTTCGGGCTAAGGCTCGACCGGGCCCTCCCACACGCTGCCGCCGAAAGTGGTCACGCGCATCCGGCTGTGGTCGCGCGAATCGAACTCCACGCGCTGGAGGTTGGCAAACGGCAAGTCGGCAAACGGCTGCCAGGTGCGGCCATTGTCCCTGGTAAGCCAGAGCCCGGCGCCGG
>DATDCV010000315.1:0-2552 GCA_036524155.1 Verrucomicrobiia bacterium | reverse complement strand
ACGGAATGCTCAGCGGGACTGCTCCCAACCTCATCTATACTCCGGCGTTAAATTATAATGGGGAGGACAGCTTCACGTTCAAGGTCAATGACGGTCAACTGGACAGTGTGCCTGCGACGGTGTCCATCACCATCACTGCGGTGAACGATCCGCCGGTGGCACAGGGTCAGACGCTCACAACCACCACCGGCGCGCCCTTGCCGGTGACTTTGGTGGCGACCGATCAGGACGGCGATCCGTTGACCTACCAGATCGTGACCGGACCGGCACATGGGTCGTTGGGCGGTACCGCCCCGAACCTGACCTATACTTCGGAGCCAGGCTACACAGGTCCGGATTCGTTCACTTTCCTGGCGAACGACGGCACCGTGAACAGCGCGGCGGCCACGGTGGAGCTCAATGTGACTGGGGTAGCGCCACTACCTCCCAGCAATCTGACAGCAACGACTTTCTCCCGGAGCCAGATCAACCTGAGTTGGATTGACAATTCCGATAATGAGCAAGGGTTTGAAGTCCAACGGTCCACCGACAATGTCACATTCGTCGCCGTTGCGACGACAGGCCCAGGAGCAACCGCCTACTCAAGCACAGGATTGGCGGCCAACAGACAGTACTATTTCCGAGTGCGGGCCTTCAATTTGCCGGAATACTCAGCATTTTCCAACACCGTCAGAGCCAGGACCCTGAAGAGGTAGCAACTCGTTTGCCGCATTCGACACACGGCCGGCGGAGGCGCGGAAGCCCCATGGGCCGGCTTCCTGGTACGGAAGCTGGCCCCGCGAAAGGGACCTTATGAAAACTGTCGCAGTTCCCCACCATGCGAATAGAACGCCCGGGGAAGGGCTGTTCTCGTTGATGAGGTTCTTCAGATCAACTGCTGCCAGGCACCGCTGTATTTCTTTCCATCCCGCCGCATCGTGGGAAACTGGATCACGTTTCTGCCACCATGGGCGTGGTAGCCGAAGGGGATTTAACCACGGATGGCACGGATAGGGGGCAGAAAGATGGGGGCAGAAAAATTTGGACCGCGGAATACACGGAATACGCGGAAGGGGCAAGAGGCAACAAGATGGGCCATGGGATTGAGGCTTGGAAACCCCGTCAGGGGGTGACCTGTTTATAGCAACGCACGCCGCAAGAGGATTTTATCTTTCAAACTCCGTAGGGGTGACCTGCTCGACAGGAGCGGAACCCCTGGTTGCCCAGCCCCGAGACAGGTCACCCCCTACGGGGTTCAGAGCCGAAGCGTTTGGTGTCGACGGTTGCTATAAACAGGCAAGCGGAGGTTTCCTTGCCTTGATAGCGTGCCCATTTCGTTTTGAACTCAGCCGGTGTCATGTCAAGCCGCAAAAGGTATAGTTAGTTGGAAGGGAAGGCGGGGCGCAATGGTGGAGGGGGCGCGAAGGGTGCGTCGCGACGCGGCGCGGGGTGAGGTCATAGCCGATAGCCGTTAGCCGAGGCGGATTTAACCACGGATGGCACGGATAGGAGGCAGAAAGATGGGGGCAGAAAGATTGTGACCGCGGAATACACGGAATGCGAGGAAGGGGCAGGAGGCGACAAGATGGGCCTTGGGGCGGCGGAAATGGGACCCGGGCGGCTTCGGTCTCACGGGAACCACTGGAGGTTTGGATTGTTGGTGCGGCCGCAGTCGCGAGCGAAGTCCCAATAATCGCGGTTGTGAAAGCGGGCGGAATGGCCGTCGAGGAAAGTGAAGTGGGCGCCTGAGTTGTGGAGGTTGGTGTGGACGTTGTTTTGCTGGGCAACGGCGGCGAGCTTGCCGTTGTCGAAGAGCCAGATGACACGGACCGGGTGCCGGATCGAAGACAAACGGACCTGGTTACCAGTGCCGCTGCCGTTGACGTGTTCATTGAGACAGTAATGGAACAGGTTGTTGCCGTTGCTGCGACGAGAATTGGCGGGGCATAGCCAGAGCGTGCGGCCGGGATCGATGCTGGCGTTGGTGTGCCAGGGCATGGCCCGGTAAGGAGGAAGGGCTAATACCCGAGGCAGATCGTTGTACCAACCTTCGTCGATCGAAGTGCCGTTGGGCGAGCCGTCTTTGGGGAGGAGGTCGTTGTTGTCGGAGGCAAAGAGCAGAGTGGCGAGGCCCCACTGTTTGAGGTGGTTCAGGCAAGCGATGGCCTTGGCCTTGTCTTTGGCGCGGGACAGCGCCGGCAGCAACAAGCTGGCGAGAATGCCAATGATGGCGATTACCACGAGCAACTCGATTAGGGTGAATGCCCGGTCTGATTTCATTTACGCCCGCCGCGACGGCGCAACGCGAAGCGTCTTAGCAGAGGACCGGGAATTTGCCAATGGCTTTTTTGGCCAGGAATAAGCTTGTCGAGCTTGGGCGGTCTAAGATATAAGCCGGCCTCAATCGGGCGCATTTTTAGTATTCCGACTATGATCGACAGCATTCTACGAAGCAAAAAACGGTATGTGATAGCGGTTCTCCTGGGGGCATTAGCAGCGGGCGAGGGGAAGGCGGCGAGTGTATTTCCGATCGCGACGAATCCGGCGGTGATAGAATTTGCGGGGGGCGTGGC
>DATDCV010000314.1:0-2340 GCA_036524155.1 Verrucomicrobiia bacterium | reverse complement strand
AATTTCCACGTGATCGAAGGGGAGACCCAGATTTCAGTGGAGGTATATCACCAGGCCGGCGAGGAGTTGCAGCGGAAGAGCTATAAGCAAATCCGGATAGTAGCGATGAATAAGTTTGCCGATCTGGCGTTGCTTAAGATCGAAGACAAAGAGGCGCCGAAATTCAAGTATGTACCCTTCGGGAGCGCCGACGCGATGGCGGTGGGGGAAGGCGTATTCGCGGTCGGCAGCCCGCTGGGGCTGGAACGCACCGTGACCGAAGGCATCCTGAGCACCAAAACCCGGCCGATGGGAGGCGAGTTGTATCTCCAAACAACCGCGCAGATCAATCCGGGTAACAGCGGGGGCCCGCTGTTCAACTTGCGAGGCGAGGTCATCGGCATCACGAACATGAAGATCACGTTTGGCGAGGGCCTCGGCTTCGCGATCCCCGTCGAGGCGGTGAAATACTTTCTGGACCATCGGGACGCGTTTGCCTATTCGAACGAGAATCCAGGCAACGCCTACCGGTATCTGGAGCCCCCCAGCCGGACCCGCCAGCCATTGGTGGAGGAATGATCCTGGCGCGCAAGCTGCTCTCACCGAAGCCGTTTCGCGCCGGAGCCGAGCCGCATGGCCTCGAGCGACGCGGGTTTAGCATGGTTTAATATGAACGATCCCAAACGATTCCTGAACGGAGCCCTTGCCGCAGCCCTCCTGGCGTTTGCCGCCTGCGTCCACGCCGGCACGCCCTCAGCCGAGAAGCTGCTGCCGGACGACACCCTGGCGCTCCTGACCACCCCTGATTTCGTCAAGCTGGGCGAGCTCTCGGCCAAAAGTCCGCAAGCGCAGCTCTGGAACGACCCGGCGATGAAACCATTCAAGGACAAGTTCCTGAGCAAATGGAACGAAGAACTGGCGCAGCCACTCGAACGCGAGCTGGACGTAAAGCTGGCGGATTACGCTGCGCTGTTACGAGGCCAGGTCACCGTTGCGCTGACACGAAACGGATGGAACGGCGGCGACAACGAAAAACCCGGCTTCGTGCTGCTGGTTGACACGAAAGACAGGAGCGGCCAACTCAAAACAAATCTTACCACCCTGAAAAAGAAATGGGTGGATGCCGGAAAGACTCTGAAGACCGAGACAATCCGCGACGTGGAATTAACGGTTCTCCCATTGTCCAGCAACGATGTGCCCAGGACGCTGCGCAGGTTCTACTCGAAATCTTCGCCGGTGGAACAACTGGGAGACGACAAACAACCCGAACAGGTTGTGAAGAAAGACGAGTTGGTGATAGGCCAGGCGGACTCGGTGCTCGTGGTGGCCAACTCCGTGAAGGCAGCGGAGGCGGTGGTGGTGCGCCTCAAAGGGGCATCCATGCCGTGTCTGGCCGAATTCGGGCCCTACCAGGCGAACCACCTGGCAATGTTCCGCGACGCGCCGGCTTATGGCTGGGTCAATATGAAAGGTATTATGGACGTGTTGCTGCCCGCCTGGTCCGAAAAGAAGGAAAACCCGGAAGCACCGAACCCTTTTGACATCCGGCCTGAAAAAATCCTGAACGCGCTCGGCTTGGCCGCCTTGAAGACCGTCGCTTTCAATTTCCGCCAGGCAACTGAAGGCGGCTCGTTCGAGATCTTTCTCGGCGTGCCGGAAGCCAACCGGCAGGGGCTACTTAAGATCCTCGCCGGCGAGCCCAAGGAAGCGACCCCGCCGCCGTTTGTGTCGGCGGACGTGCTGAAGTTCCAGCGGTGGCGCATGGACGGCAAGAAGGCCTGGGCGACCCTCGAAAAAAGCCTCGGCGACATCTCCACGAAGGCGGTGAACACACTGAACTTTCTGCTCGACTCGGCGAACACTTACGCCAGGGAAAAAGATCCGGCATTCGACATTCGGAAGAACCTTATCGGCAACTTGGGAGACGACATTATCACGCTGGAGAAGCGCAGGCCCTCGGGCGCGGCGAACGCTTCAGCGTCCGCGTCCGGATTAGTCCTCCTGGGCTCTCCCAACCCGCAGGATTTCGTTGCGGCGTTGAAGGGCATCCTGGTCTTCATGTCTCAGCAAGCCAGCACCCCGGCGGCTGAACGCGAGTTCCTCGGCCGGAAGATTTACTCGGTTCCCTTCATGGTCCCGGGCAGACCCGCCGACGCGTCGGCCAAAACTCCCGCGCTGTATTACGGGGCCAGCAGCGGCTATGTCGCGTTGGCAACCGACGCCGCCATGATTGAAGAGTTTTTCCGCACGTGCGATAGCCCGCCGAAGGCCCTGCGTGACCTGGCCGGCTTCGCCGACGCTGCCCAAAAAGTCATATGGATGCCGTGATTGCTGTAACAAAGAAAGCGATCGATGACCTTT
>DATDCV010000313.1:0-38824 GCA_036524155.1 Verrucomicrobiia bacterium | reverse complement strand
GTGCAGCCGGGCCTGAGTCTGCAGCAGAAGGGAGTCGTCGAAGGGGAACTGCAGGTGGCCTTGAGCGGGCGCGTCTTTGTCTGGGCGGAGGCTGCCAGCGGAGCGATCGAGGCCGGCGACCTGCTGACCACCTCCGAAGTGCCCGGACACGCGATGAAAGCGGCCGACCCGGCTCGCGCCCCGGGAGCCACCCTCGGGAAGGCCATGAGCGAGCTCAAGGAAGGCAAGGGCCTGGTGCTGGTGCTGGTTACGCTACAATAAGCAGGAATCCACGAGGTGCTTGTGAATAGAATTCTATTGCTCTCGTTAATGGCAGCGCTCTTTAACGCCCTGCCACTGGCCGCCGAACCCATCTGGATCAACGTTTCCTTGAAGGCGATCGTGGACCCGGCCACGGGGAAGGTCCCTGCCTGCTTCGTTACCAACCGGATCGACCAGGCTTTTGAGCAGGCCAACATCTGGCTCGCGAACAACTGGCGAGGCTATCGCTTGCGCGTGGTTGACCGGTATTTACCCATCGGCTCCACCGACACCAGCGGGCCAAGTGCGTGGTTCAATATCAACCTTAAGTATACCAACGCCTACTTCAAAGCCACCGCCAAGGCGGACCCGCGTTATGCCTGGAATACCAACGCCGTGAACATCTACATTAACAACGGAGATTATTCTTCGGGCGGCGGTGATATGATTATTACGGCCTATGAGATCCTGCGTGACGAATGGCACACAAACCTTTTCCCATATTCCGTGGCCGGCAATTGGTTGCACGAGGTCGGTCATTGTTTTGGATTGGGGCACACCTTTGGGAGCTGTGATCAATACGTCGCTGAAGCGTGTTTTCGCACCAACGGTTATTACGTTGGCTGGTGTGGACTGCCGGATATCCTGCCCGAATATGCCTACTTCAACCGCGACCTAATCACCCTGGCCAACTTCCTCAATTACTACACCAATTGCACGCCGGCCCAACAGGTGCTGGCTAACAATACCTGGTTCAACCTGATGTCTTATCACCAAATCACGAATACGGCCGTGCTCCCGCCCAGCCAATACAGCTCTCAAATGAACGTCATCACGGAGTCGCAGTCCGACATCTTGTCAGACGCTGCCAACAGTTGGCAGCAGGCCGTCGTCTCCGGGACCACTCGCTACGTGAGCGCTTTCGGGTTGAATTTGCCGGGGCGAGGGATTGCCAGCGACAAGCCGTTGAGAACCGTGACGGCGGGGGTGGCTGCGGCCGATCGAGCCGGCACGGATATTGTTCTGATCGGTCCTGGAACCTACAATGAACAGCCCCGGCTCAACACTCGGGTCACTCTCCGCGCCACACGGGACGGTCCGGTGACGATCGGTCGAAACTGAGGGAAAGCGACAGTCGGGGTGTCCCTTTTACTCTAAGGCGGACCAGCCGGAACAAGCGGGCGATCGCCTCAGCCATCGGCCGGAGCGCCGATTTTCAATCGGCTTAAGTGAACCGACGGCCGGTTGTAAGCCGCGTGCCAAGCCGAGTGCAACTCGGCGCTCCGGCCCTCGACTCATGCATTTGGAAATCCTTTTGCATTCTCCGTTCGTCCCCCGCAAGATGCGAATCCGATGCTTGGGCGTGGTCTGACCCTGTTGACTCTGCTGCTGGCGGGGGTGGTCCTGTGGGCCTTTCTCCCGGCGGTGGACAACGGGTTCGTGAACTACGACGACCCCGACTACGTCACGGCCAACCCGCATGTCAGGGAGGGCGTGAGCTGGAGGAGTCTGCAGTGGGCGCTGGCGAGCGACCGGGCGGCTAACTGGCACCCGTTGACCTGGGTTTCGCACCAGCTCGACTGGGAATTGTACGCCGGCGCGGCGTGGGGCCACCACTTGAGCAGCATCGCGCTGCACGCGCTGAATGTGGTGCTGGTGTTCCTCGTGCTGCGCAAGCTCACCGGCGCGAAGTGGCGAAGCCTCCTGGCCGCACTGTTTTTCGGACTGCATCCGCTCCGCGTGGAGTCGGTGGCCTGGATTTCCGAACGGAAAGATGTGCTGAGCACGGCGTTCTTCCTGCTCAGCTTGTGGGCCTATGGCTGTTGGGTTGAGAAAAGCCGGGCTTCGGTGAAATCAAAGCTGCCGCCCGCGGGGGCGGCCGCCGGACGCGGCGAGAAGCAGGCCCGGAGAGGCCAGGCGGAGGCCGGCCGGCAACCAAACGCAAAAACGGCAGGCAGCGGCGCCGCTCCAACGCGCCCGGTCTTCAACGCGGCAGCAGGCTGGTATGCGCTGGCGCTGGCCTGGTTCATTCTCGGGTTGATGTCCAAGCAGATGCTGGTGACGCTGCCGTTTGTGTTGCTGCTGCTGGATTTCTGGCCGCTGGGTCGATGGCAGACCGGCAGCATTGGGCGGCTGATCCTGGAGAAGATTCCGTTTTTTGTGGCGGCGCTCGGCGCCAGCATCATCGCCCTGGTCGTGCAGCGCCACGGAGGCGCCATTATTGCGGGTCTGCCGCTGGCGGGCCGGATGGAAAACGCTGCGGTCTCCTATCTCCGATATATCGGCAAGCTGTTTTACCCGGTTGACCTGGCGTTTTTCTACCCGCCGGTCGCGCACTGGCCGGTTTGGATCGCGGCGGTTTCGGTGCTGCTGATCATCGCTGTGTCGGTCTTCGCCGTGGTTAACCGGAGTCGCTACCCGTTTTTGCTGGTGGGGTGGTTTTGGTTCATTGGCACCCTGGTTCCGGTGATCGGGCTAGTGCGCGCCGGGGAACAATCGATGGCCGATCGTTACTCCTACATACCGTCCATCGGTTTGGTCTGTGCGCTCGTATGGAGCGCAGCGAGTCTTCTGCGGCCGGTGATGCTGCGAGCTGCGACCACGGTCGGCGTTGGTGTCGCTGTTGCGGCCGCGGCCATCGGGTGTGCGCTGCTGACACGCCACCAGGTCGGCTACTGGAAAAATGACGAGGCGCTCTTTCAACATGCCCTCCGCGTCACGACCGGCAACTATCTCGCGCACGTCAACCTGGGCTCCGTTCGAGACGGACAGGGGCGGTTCGACGAGGCCGCCGCGCAGTTCGAGGAGGCGTTGCGGATCCGGCCCGGCTACGCCAAGGCCCTTAGCAACCTGGGAGTTGTGCTCGTCCAGAAAGACCGAGTCGACGAGGGGATCGCCCGGCTGCGGCAAGCGATCGTGGCCGATCCTCATTACGCCGACGCCCACAACAGCCTCGGCATCGCCCTGGAACGGAAAGGCCTGGCGGACGAAGCGCTCAAAGAGTACGCCCAGGCCGTGCGCGATCGGCCGGAGTTTCCCGACGCGCATTACAACCTGGGGGTCGCCCTGATGCGAACGGGAAGATTCGCCGAAGCGGCGAAGGAGTTTCAGGCCACGATCGAACAGCAGCCCGAGTCGGCCGACGCGCACAATAACCTTGGCGTCGCGCTGCAGCGGATGGGCGACTTGGACACCGCCATCCCCCATTTCCGGCTGGCGCTTCTCCTGCGGCCCAATTATGCCAGCGCCCATTTCAACCTGGGTGTGGCGTTGAACGGCAAAGGCCAAATCGATGCGGCGAAAGCAGAGTTTCGCGAAGCACTGCGGATCAATCCGAGTTACGTCGAAGCACGGAAGAATCTAGATGCGCTGTTGCGTTGAGGGAGCCTATTGTCGGCGGTCATCTATGATGCTCCTGCTTTCCGCGCGGGTGGCCGGAGAGGGCGCTGGAGCAAACGACTTCCGGGCGTGACAACCTTTGCTGCCCTGATGCTCACCGGGCCGATCAAGCCGGAATCCTGGAGCCCGTCGTCGCTGGACCAAAGCCGGTAGCTGGTGAAGGTGTAACGGCCGCTGGGGCTGGGTTTCCCTTGGTCGAGCCAATCGGGCCACGTCTTTAGTGATCCGTTGGGATTCCGGGGGCTGTCCTCGGGCAGGTTCTCATCCCCGATCATGCGGTTGGCCCAAAGGTTCACCACCTGGATTTCGAGAGAGTTTTCGCCGCGCTTCACCGCGCTCGTGATATCCACACGGAACGGCGGTTTCCATAAGGTTCCAAGGTCGTGGCCGTTCAATACCACGCGGGCGATAATTCCCACTTTGCCGAGATCCAGGACCAGGGTTTGATCTTTCGCGGCGAAGCCCGCAGGCAGAAAAAACGTTTTGGCGTAGCCAGCCCGGCCGCTGAAGTAACGCACGCCGGGGTCCACATGCGTGCTCCAGGACACCAGTTTGTCCAGCCGAATTCGCTCCGGTGCGCCCCAGCCCGGTGGAAACGAGAGCTGCCAATCGCTGCTCAGATCGAGCGGAGCAGGCAGGTCCGAAACCGTAACCCGCAGACTCCGGCCCGAGGCGGTTTGGGCAACGTAACTGCCGGCTTTCCAGACCTCGCCTTCGAGCCTGCCATCGGCAGCCAGGGTGAGATGCAGTGGCGGGAATTCCGGCAGCGTGACGGGGATCGGCATGGTTTGGGCCAGGGCCGACACCTCCGACGCGCTGAGCGAACGGTGGGCGTGAAAAAACTCGCCCAACGCCCCGACGAACGGCGGCGCATCGCGCCTTTGGGGGGCGTCAACGCCGCAATGGACGATATAGGGTGTTTGAAGGCCCTCGCGGACGAGCTTCCCGTTCAGATACAAGCTGGGGCGCGCTTCCCGATACACCACCGCGACATGCGTCCAATTGGTCAGCGTTACGGGGTAAACCACCGACGCGCCCAGGTAGTCCGCGCTCGATTCGGTCACCCACACGCCGTTGGTTCCCACCGACAAACCCGTGCCGGCGTGGTTCGGGCTGCGGTACAGAAAATGGCCGATGGCGTGGAACAGCGCATCATTGCGGGCGCTGAATCCGATGCTCTTCCCGAACACCGTCTCCTGCGGCAGGGTGGTGCCGCCCTCCGGTTTCACCCACACCGCGAATGTGAAGTTCGTGGCCGTGTCCGCAAGCTTCTCTTTTGGCTCCAGGGGTTCGAGTCGTGGTTGCAGTAAAGGTGTTCCGTCCTGAGAGACGGAAGTGATGCGGTCGGCCTGCGCTTGCTGACCGTGACGGAACACGACGAACACAGACCCGGCAGGATCAAGCCGCAGAGGCACTCGGATCGTGTTCGCATCGGCGTCATACACTGCCGGGCGCTCGATACGGCCGGTGTCCGGATGCCAGAGTTCCGGGCGCAACCCGCCGGCTCGAAACTGGCAGGTCGCTTCGATGGTTTCGAGCGTCTTGTTCGCGACGAAATACACCTCGGCGCCTGGCAGCGCGCGGTGTGTCCAATTCAGCGGTGCCGGGCGTGATTTGATTTGGGCCAGAAAATCAGGGGGAATGTCCTCGCGTGCCAGGACTTCCGCGGGAGTGAGACCCCGGAACACCTTTCCTTTTCCAAGCCGGCGTTCGGTCACTGTCCGGCCGTCGCAGTCACCCCAGATTTCTTTCGTGAGCCGGGCAACTTGCTGGTCGCAGCGGGGAAAGTCCGAGAGGCCAGGCGATTTCGCGGGAGGAGCGCCAACGACCGTCACGCCGGATTCGATCAGGTTCTTTATCCGGGCGAGCAGTTGAGGAGTCATCGTTTCGGTTTCGGGCAGCGCCAGCACGCGGTAACCGATGCCGCCGGGAAAAGTCAGGCGCCCGTTCCTGACGGAGGCGCGCTCGAGCAGCGCCTCTGCCGGGCAGGCGTCATAATTGTAGCCGAGGCGTTCTCCCCGGCGGTTGGGGTTGCGCCAATGGCGCGGCGCTCGTTCGTCAGCGAGATAGCAGATATCGGCGACCCACGTCCCCTGTTGGAGCAGGTATTGACACCGGGCGAGGTAGTCATTCCAGACGCGGGCCTCCTCCCACCAGGTCTGGGAGCGTTCGTAATGCAGGCCAAACGGACCGAACGCCAGGCCGGGCCGGCGCTCCGGATTGGTCCAGGGCTGGAGCGCGTAGCGGTGGATGACAAAACGGTTCAGCCCTTCGCAAAACGCCCAGTCGCCAAAGACTTTGACCGAGAAGGGATGCCCCAGCCACTTTTCTTCGTCCCGGGCGGTGAAAGCCTCCGCGCCGACAATTTGTTTCCCATAAACATGCGCGGCCGAAGTCATCGCCGCGCAGGTATAGGCCATCTCGAAGGCAGGCCAGGTCCAGAACTCGGCCATCGGCTCGTCGGCGCGCCCGGCGTAGGTGAGGTCGTCGCACGGGGCGTCGTAAGCCTCGATGGAGAGCCGCAGCCCGTGCCGATGCGCCAACTCGCGCATCCGGCCCGCGTAACGGTCGACCACCAGCTCGGAGATTGTTTGGCGAAAGTCCCAAAGAAAACGCTCCGAGATTTCCGGGCTGTCGACGAAACGCCCGGTGAGCACCGGCAACAGCTTTTTCAGATCATAACCACGCTGTTTTTTGAAGTCACGCGGCAGCGTCGCGGTCCAGTTCTGCGATCCCACCTCCCAGCTATCGATGTGAGTCGAGAGCAATGTTCCCGGGGCAACCGAGCGCGACTCCGCGGCGAGTCTGGCGATAAGGCCGCCGAAGGCCGCCTTCACCCCGGCTTTGCCCAGTTTATCGCATTCGAGCCCAAGACCGCCTTCGGGGGCGGGATGGTTTTTTCTTCCGGTGCTGGTATGCCCGAACCTTAAAATCGTCCACGAGCCGACTGGGACGTCCCACCGGAGTCGGCCCTGTTGGTCGAGGCGCGAACTCAGGTCCAGGACTTGCGCGCGCGGGATAGCGGCCCCCTCGGGCAGCTCCGGGTATTCGGCCCGACCGGGGAACTCGCTCGGGCCCGGATAGGAGATTTTTCGCACAGACAGCCCCTTGGCCTCGATCCCTTCAATCCGGTAGCGCGGGCTTAATTCCACCTCCGAGATGACGAACTGGTCGACATCGGCGTTCTTTGTGGGAAAGAACACGCGAAAACAACGCGCGGTTACGGTTGGGAAGTTGAAGACTTGCGTTGGCGGGATGATGTCGAACTCACGAACCGTCTTAAATTCGCGGCCATCGTCCGAGGTCTGCAGCCATCCGTGGACGATTTGGTCTCCGGCCACAGGCATTCTCAGAACCAATTGCCGGGCCGTGTAAGGCTGCGGGAACTCGAGTTGCACAACCGAAGGTTTGCCCGGCTCGGGCTGCGGCAAAGTGACGGTGGTGTTGGTGTCGCCGTCGCACAGCCGGTTCGCCACGGCCGGCGGGACGCCCGTGCTGGTAGTCAGCTTGGGCGAAAAATCCGTCATCCGCACGGAATCATCCTTGGGCGTTGGAAACGTGAGGACCGCGATGTCGCGGTAAAAATTCTCCAGGGATTCCGGCCGGCGCAGCGATGAGTCGAAACGGGCTGGACCAGCGACGGTGGTTTCAGTCCAGACCAGTTTTTGCATCGACAGCTCGGGGGTGATCCAGGGGCCGCCGCTACCGCAGTAGCCGGCATCGTTGTTCATCCGGATTTCGATGCCGAGCCGTTTGGCTTCGAGGCAAAGATGCCTGAACAAGTCGTGCCACTCGGGACTGCCGAACACCACCGGTCCCTTTGGCGTTTCGTAATCCACCTCCATCACGAGCACGCCACCGATGCCGACGCGCTGCATCGCTTCGAGGTCGGCGGTAATGCCGTTGCTGGTGATGTTCCCATTCAGCCACATCCAGTACACCCACGGTTTGGCGGAGGCGGGCGGCTGAGAAAAGCCGCGGTCAAGGTCGAGCGCCGTCCCGGCGGACGCGCCCAGGCAACCCATCAGCAGCAGGAACAGCGGCAGTTTGAGGCCAGCCATGGCAGCAGATGCGATAATATTCCGGAACGGGACAGTGAAACCTCCCGGCCGAGTTGTCGAGTCCAAAGGCCTGTATCGCCTCAGTCTTGGGTCGGAGCGCCGAGTTGCACTCGGCTTACACGCGGTCGTCGGTGCGCTTAAGCCGATTAGAAATCGGCGCTCCGACCCAAGACTGAGCGGATACAAAGACCCGGGCTTTAAGATTGACATCGACTCCCGGGGAACCTGTATGCTCAGCGCAATGCCTGGCATCCGAGCGCAAAAGCGTTGCTCCACCGCGGCCAGTGGCTGGCCGGCTGCGTCTTCCGGCGTGAACTGCTTGCCTGACTGCCGGCAATCTGGTTCCATCGAACACCAACAACCAACCAACGTATGAACAATCAAAACGCACCATCGGGTGGCCAACTGCCATCCTATATCACGAGCGCGACGCCTAATCCTGTGGACAAACGCGCGCCCTGGTACAAAACCACCGCCCAGACGTACGCGGGTATCTTCCTGTGGTTCGTGTTCTGGGATTCCATGTCTGGCAACGGGCTGTCAACGGGCGGCCTGGGCATGGCGCTTTTGGGAGTGATCTTGGGGGCCCTGATCTGTCATTACCTGTTTTACGTCGTGCCGGGCATGTTGGGCATGAGCACCGGTCTGCCGCTTTATGTCGTCGGCACATCTACGTTCGGAGCCGTAGGCGGCTTGCTGATGCCGGGCTTCCTCATGGGGGCGCTGCAATTCGGGTGGCTGGGTGTCAACGCGTGCGGCTCGGCGGATGCGCTTTCGCAGGGCTTCCATGCGCCGGGGCTTTACATTCCGATCGCCATCATCTGGACGCTGCTGGCGGCCTTTGTCGGTCTCAAAGGGATCCAATATGTGGCGAAGGTCGCTACCTATCTTCCGCTGATTCCCTTTGTGGTGCTCCTCGTTGGGCTGGCCATGTTTGGCGGTTCGGCAGGGGATTACAAACCCGCGCCCAAGGTCGTGGAAGCGGTCACCGGCGCGTCCAGCGGCGGAGGCTTCTCGGCAATGCTGGTGATGATCTCGGCGATCGTTGGCTTCTTTGCTACGGCAGGCGCGGCGGGGGTCGACATCTGCACCAGCAATCGCGACAAGAAGGACGTCAGCATGGGCGGCATCTTCGGCATTGTGATCGCCATCATCTTCACTGCCGGGATCTCGGTCATCGCCGTTGCCGGCGCCAAAGCCGCCGGCATCATTGACCCCACGGCGACCAAGATGACGGTCGCGCTGCAGCAAAAAGTCGGCGCCGGCATGTTTGCCGCGATCATGATTGGCTTGACCCTGGCCGCTTTCCCCGGCGCGTGTTTCTCCTCTTTGATCGCCGCCAACAGTTTCAAAACCACGCTGCCCAAAGCGAACCCGTTGGTGACGGTCGGCATCGGTGCCATCGTGAGTATCATCATCGCGGTAATGCCGGTAGGCGCTGCCATTGACCAGAAATGGGCGGCAAAACTGCCGAGCGTCTTCGGGTTCATCGGCGCTTCCTTCGGGCCCATCGTCGGTGCCATGGTGGTCGATTATTTCCTTTCCGGGAAGAAGTGGAGCGGTCCGCGTGCCGGTTTCAACCCCGCCGGCTGGATCGCCTGGTTGCTCGGCTTTATCGTGGGCATTTTGCCCAACAGCGTGCTCCCTGAAAGCATCCGGGTGAACGTGCCGTGCGCGCCTGTCGCTGCGTTCATTGTTGGCGCGGTGGTGTATTTCCTTTGCGCCAAGATGAACCTCCTCTCGCAGGTGGTCCCGTTGCCGGCCAAATCGGCCCAAGGCTCCCCGCAGACCGCCGGAGCAAAGTAACGGTTTGGGCTCTCCATGAACCGCCTGGTCCCGGCGCGCGGACTTTAGTCCGCAGCAATGCCCAACCGGCAGGTGTGTTCCGAATGCTGAAGCCCGCGGCGAACGGGTGTTGCTGCGGACTAAAGTCCGCGCGCCGGCAGTGACACCACGCCGGCTCATGCTGCCTATGTGCATTCAAAACACCTGGAGGCTTTTCACGGACCACTGGGAGCGCCGGCATCCTTGCCGGCGGGTCTTGAACAGCAACAAACCTTTGCGGGCAGGGATGCCGGCGCTCCCAGTGAGTCATGATCCCGATGAGTGAGCTCGAGCCAAGCCGTCTGCGCCAGATTTCCTCGCGCCAATGGCGGTCGGGCATCGCCGCGTGGCTGGGCTGGACGTTCGACGGCCTGGACATGCACCTGTACACGCTGGTGGCCGCGCCGTTCGTCGCCCAGTTGCTCGGAAGGCTCAGCACCAGGGATTCGGAGGTCGGCCATTACGCCTCGATTATCCAGGGCGCCTTTTTGCTGGGCTGGGCCCTGGGCGGCGGGTTCTTCGGGCGCGTCGGCGACCGCCTCGGCCGGGCGCGGGCGTTGGCGCTCACCGTCCTGACTTACGCGGCGTTCACGGGCCTGTCGTTTTTCGCGCAGGCCTGGTGGCATCTGCTGATCTTCCGCTTCCTGGCCGCGCTGGGCATCGGCGGCGAATGGGCCGTCGGCGCTTCGCTGCTCGCCGAAACCTGGCCGCGTCGATGGCGGCCGTGGATCGCGGCGGTCCTGCAGTCGGGAGTCAACGTCGGTATCCTCGTCGCCGGGCTGGCGAACTTCCTCCTGGCCGCCGCGCCGCCGCGGTGCCTGTTCCTGGTGGGCGTGCTGCCCGCGCTGCTGGTCTTCTGGATCCGGCGCTCCGTGCCCGAGACCGAGGAATGGACGGCAGCGAAAGACAAGGCTCGCCAACATGAGCCCGGCGTGCGCGACCTGTTCCGGGGCGAAGTACGGCATATCACGTTCTGGGTGGTGCTGGTGTGCGGCATTTCGTTGACCGCGCATTGGGCGTTCATGTTCTGGCACCAGCAACACCTGCGCAACCTGCCCGGGGTGGTGGACTGGCCGGACGCACAAAAGAACAAGCTCGCCAGCCTGGGCATGTACCTCGTCATCGGCTCGTCGATCGCCGGCAATTTTTTCGCCGCCTGGCTATCACGGTTCATCGGCTATCGGTCCACCATCGTGTCGATCTTTCTGGCTTATTTTCTGGCTATGTTCGGGGCCTACAGCCTCCCCCGTGACTACGTGGCCCTGCTCTGGTGGTTCGTGCCCATCGGGTTTTGCCAGGGGGCGTTCGCCTTGTTTACGATGTACCTGCCGCCGCTCTTCCCGACGCTCCTCCGCACCACCGGGGCCGGCTTTTGCTACAACATCGGGCGGATTATCGCCGCCTTCGGGACGGTATTCTTCGGCGCGTTTTCGAGCTTCGGCGATCATCGCGCAGTGCTGTTCTATGCCGGATTTCTGTTCCTGCCCGCCGCCGTGGCCGCGGTGTTTCTGCCCCGGGTGCGGGACTAAAATAAGTCCGAAATCCGAAATTCGAAATCCGAATATCGGCCCCGAAACGGCGCAAAAGTCGCAAATCAGGACATTGCTTTTCTTGGGTTTCGGATCTGGGATCTTGAGGTGTGCTGGCGCCCGAAACAGCCGCTAACAAATTCTCGGCAACTGTTCGCCGCTGATCATGTCCAGGACGCGAGGCACGCCGATGGTGCTTTTGAGCAGCACACGCGCGCCTGTTGCGGCGGCAACCTGACCGATACGGCAGGCACCAGCTCCCACTGGGTGCCGGCGCATAACCTCGAGCGCTCGGGCTGCCTGGTCCTCCGGCAGGAACAACGCCAGTCTTCCTTCGCAGGCGACGTGCAACGGGTCCAGGCCGAGGATTTCGCAGGCGGCCCGGACGTCTTCGCGCACCGGGATCAGCGTTTCATCGACCCGTGCGCAGATGCCGGCCGCTTCCGCGATTTCGTTCAGCACGCTGGCGAGCCCGCCGCGCGTCAGATCACGCAGACAATGGATCTCGAGGTCCGCGCGCACCAACTCGAGCACCAAGTCGGCCAGCGGCGCCGAGTCGGACTCGATGGTGCTGTCAAACTCCAATCCTTCCCGCACCGCCATAATCGCCATGCCGTGACGGCCCAGGTCGCCGTTGACCAGAATGGCGTCCCCCGGCGCGACGCTCGGCGGCGTTATTTTCAGCGAGTGCTCGATAATCCCGACGCCGGCGGTGTTGATGAACAGGCTGTCGCCTTTGCCTTTATCGACGACTTTGGTGTCACCGGTGACCACTTGCACGCCCGCGGCGTGAGCCGCCTGCTGCATCGAGCAACAGATTTTCCAGAGCGTGTCCATCGGCAGGCCCTCTTCGATAATGAACGACGCGCTTAGGTAAAGCGGGCGCGCGCCCGACATCGCAAGGTCGTTCACGGTGCCGTGGATTGCCAGCGAGCCAAGATCGCCGCCGGGAAAAAACAGCGGGCGCACCACGTAAGAGTCGGTGGTAAAAGCGAGGCGCTGGCCGCCCACATCGAGCACCGCGGAATCGTGCTGAGGGCCGGGGAGGCTGTTCCGGAACGCCGGCAGGATGAGTTTCTCCAGGAGTTGGTGCATCAGCTTGCCGCCTCCGCCGTGCGCCAGCAGCACGCGGGGATACTCCGAGATCGGCAGCGGGCAGGCTGCGCCGAACTTCAAGCCGGCGGACCTGGGTTCGCCGGGCGCGTTTGGAGAGCTGTCGGTGTCCATCAGTGTCGATGCTGCGGCAAGCCTAATCGACGCGCATCACACAAACAAGAGGATGGTCGGCGTCCCCGCGATGCGCCCTGTGGCCGGCTATCACTTTGTCCTCCTTCCTCCGAGACTCAGGGAAAGCAAAAGGGGCACGCGAACTGACGGACAAAGTGTCTACGGAGTCACCGCCACCTTCATAAGAAGAGTTGCTGAGCGCCTGGCCGCCACACGACGCTCCCACGGTCCCTTGCCTCCCCCCAACCACTCCATCCGCCATTCTTCCCAAAACATAAAGTCCCTGCTCAGCCTTGCGGCCAAGCAGGGACTAAATGGGGGATGGGAGTTCGCCGTGCTCTCTTTCCCGTGCTGGCATTAGGCGCCTCACATGGGGGCTGCCAGCTTCCCGACGCTATTCTCCACGGCAAGCGGAGTCTTCGGCCTCGTAGCAGGGCCGTCCAGCGTCTTGCGCCGCTGGACTATTGAGTGAGGCTTTTCAGCTCGCTTGGACTGATGGTTGCGCCACCGGCTTGCGAACCAGGTCAAGACACGTCTGCGACTGCTTGTCCGCGTCTTCACCACTTAGCTCCGGGTCGGCCACCACTTTTGGCGGTGCGTTCGCCCGAAGCCACGGGTCTCGCCTCTTGTCTCTCAGGTTGCCTTTCCTTTCACAGGCCAGCGGTAGCGTTTTTACCATCGCCGGCGTTCCGGAAGGTTTTCACGGATCCTGCCACGACCTCGTGTCCTTCCCGACCGGATGCTCACTTTGTCCCGCCTTTCAGCGTCTTTCCTTTGGCTGACCTTCTGTCGAAGACCGCCAGAGTCACCCGACCGTGCTGATTCACAGTAGCAACCTCTTACCCTCTGGATAACTGCGATTCGCCCGAATTCGAAACTTCTTCGGGCTACTTGACTCGACTTGGAACGGTTTCTAATCGCCCCTTGCCGCTCAGTTCCTTTTCGCGTTACTGACGACGCGCGAACATCGCCAGAGGAACTGGTGAATCGTGCCTCCGCCGCCAAACCTTTCGATCCGGTTTCAGAGGGGCCAGACCAACCAGCCTGACCTGGCCTTTCCCCAGTCACCTGGGATTATCCTCGAGACGCTCAGCCGCAACCTGTTGATTGCTGCCGCCCATCTCAGTGCTTTCAATGAACTGGGCCCAGCTTAACGGGAATTTTCATTTCTACAACAAAAACTTATGCACCACTTATTCACCAAACGGCACCCGGTGAGCAATTTGTGAATAGTCACAAGGCCTCGGCGCCACCGGGATTTGCGCTCTTCCCCCGCGCGAGTTATTCACCGGCCAACACCGATCTCCAGCCGGTTGGTGAACAAGTCAGCAGCCGCCGATCGGTGCCCGCGGCGAATACCGGCCGTTGAGTTGAAAGGAAGCTCGTAGGTGCTTCGGAGTCCGCTCCATGCCACGCAGTTTCGACGGGTCGCGGTGCGGGGACCCGTGGCCCGACGGGGTGATCTGGAGTTCCCGGAGGCGACAGCCGCAGGTTTCCAGGTACTGCAGGCTTTTAGGGACTTGAAGCGAATCTGGCTTGGGGATATAACACCCGCAGGCCTTCTGCGCAGGCTCCAGACTGCAGCCGTTCGGACCCACAACCGCGCTCTCCGGACGCTGAAGTACCCAAGTCGAGACTGGCAGGGGCTAAACATCGCAACCTATGAAAACAAACCTTCCTTCTTCACGGCGTTCCGTGGTCGAAACGATCTTTCTCGCGGGGCTAGTGCTCATCGCTCTGCCCTCGAACCGGGGATGGGCGGCAACCCAGACCTGGTCGGGCGCTGGGGCGAACAATTCCTGGCAGAACGGCGCCAACTGGCTAAGCGGCACCCCGCCGCTTGCCGGCGACGCGCTTACGTTCACGGGCACGGCGCGCACGGCGAACACCAACGATTTCCCCGTCGGCACCCCATTCGACGGCATTGGCTTCAGCAGTCCGGCGGGAGCGTTCACGTTGTGGGGCAACCCGATCCGCCTCGACGGAGACATCACGGATAACCAGGCGCTGCTGACGGAAACAATCAACCTGCCAGTGGTGCTCGGGGGCAACCGGACCGTGGACGTTGCCAAAGACGCCGTGCTGCGCCTTGGCGGCGTGGTCTCGGGCGGACCTGCCCTGACCAAAACGGGACCGGGACTGCTGACGCTGAGCGCCACCAACACGATCAGTGGCCCGGTGACGGTGCTGGGCGGGACGGTGAGCGTGAGCTCGGACGGGAATCTCGGTACAGCTCCCGGGGTCCCGACCGCAGGCAACCTCGTCCTTAACGGCGGCGCATTACGCGGCACCGCGAACCTGACCCTGGCTGGCGCTCGTGGCATCGCGGTGGGGTCGGCTGCGCTGGGCGGGTGGGGAAGGATCGAGGTTGATTCCGGCGCAACCCTGACCTACCGCGGCGTCATTGACAACAACGGCGGCACGGGCGGGCTCACCAAGGGCGGGCCCGGAACCTTGACTCTCTCGAGCGCGAACCTTTACACGGGCGTGACCTCGAACCGCGTCGGCAACCTGACGCTGGATTTCACCCAGGCTGATTCGCCGCTTGCCAACATAATCTCCGCCAGCTCGGCGCTTAGCCTCGGCGGAGAAAACACCGGCATCGGGACCGTGAACAACATCCAGTTTACTATGAACGGCAAGGCAGGCGCCGCCTCCTCGCAAACGTTCAACGGCACCAGCTTCGACGTGGGCAGCTCGTTGATCCGCGCCAACAGCGGAGCCGGCGGCTCGGCCAACCTGTCGTTGGGCCCGCTCGGGCATCTTCCCGGCGGCGTGGTGACGTTCATCACGCCCGAGATAACCGGCGGTTCGGGCGACATCCTGACTGCGAGCGCCAATGTGAATGGAATCCTGGGCGGGTGGGCGACAATGAGCGGGGCGGGGCAGACGGTGAACGGGATTGTTGTGGCGACCAATTGGGCCAGCGTGGATGCCGGCGGGGGAATTGTCCCTTACCAGGATTTTACAGTTTATGCGAGCGGCACAATTGCCAGCCAGGTAAACGCCGCGGCGAATTTGATCTTCAACACCTCTTCCGGGCCGGGCAGTTCCATTCTGGTGGATGCGGACCATGAACCGGGCGCAGGCACGACGACCGACCTCAATAGCATCACCATCAACGCGCTGCCCAGCTTTGGCATTAATATTGGCAGCAACAACGTGCTGCGCCTTGGCAAGTATGGGGGCATCTTCCTCGCCGCGGTTCCTTCCACCGCGAATAACAACTACGAACTCGGGAATGGGACAGATCCGGGAAATAACCCCGGCGCCAACGCCGGTCAAAACGTCGGCACCCTCACCGCTGGCGGCGCTCCCGACACCGACGGCGAGTTAGTATTCACCATCAATTCAAGCAGCCAAACCGCGAATGGGTCGATTTATGTCGAAGCGGCTGTGACGGACAACGGCAACGGAAAAGTCTCCGTGGTCAAAACCGGCCCGGGCCCGATGAAATTCCGCGGGCATAATTCCTTCTCGGGCAACATGTACATTCTCCAGGGGCGGATTCAAATGGCCGGCAGCGAGCTGCCTGGGGGGGCCGCCGTCACCGCCAATCCGGACGCCTTCGGCCGGGGAGACATCTACGTGCTGCCGGGGGGACAGGCGTTTCCGAGCGGCGCGGGTGGAAACGCAACGATGCCTGCGATCACCAATAACTGGTTCATCGCCGGCAACGGCGTCAGCGACAACGTCGGCGCGATTCGTCTCAGCGGCGTGTTCTCGAACGGCGTCATCACTCTGATCGGCGACGCCCGGCTCGGCGGCGGCGGCGCGGCGACGGGCGTGCCGATCTATGATCGGATCACCGGCCCGTTCAATCTGGATTTCGGAGCGACCGGAAACTCGGGCAGCGGTGGCAATGGAGCCATCATTTTTAACCAGGCCAACGACTGGTCGGGAAACACTACGATCGTTGGGCGCACCGGCGGCACCGCCGGCAACACGCGCCTGGCCCTCGGCGCCAGCCAGGTAATCCCGGACGGCTTCGGCAAGGGCAACGTGGTTCTCGGCAACAGCGGCAACACGGCGAGCACCTGCACGCTCGATCTGAACGGGTTTGATGAGACGATCAACGGCCTGGTCTCAACTGGCAATGCCGCCAATGACTTCGTCCAAAACAACGCCGCCGGCACCACCTCAACGCTCACGCTGGGGAACAATGATCAGACCGCGGCTTTCGGCGGTGTTATCCAGGACCTCGGCGGGATCATGGCGATTACCAAGATCGGGCGCGGCATCCAGACTCTGACCGGCGTTAACACTTACAGCGGCGCCACGACGGTCAATGGCGGCACCCTCGCACTAACCGGCGCCGGCTCGTTCGCCAATAGTCAGCAGATCTTCGTCAACCCGGGAGCGGCGCTGGACGTTTCCGGCGTGCCCGCCGGTTTCTCTACTTTCTACACGCTCGCGCTAACCAACGGCACCTTAAGCATCGGCACCACCGGCGGCTCAGGGATCAACAACCTGATTCTCCACGACTCGATTCTGCAGGTGCCTATCAACCCGGCCACCGTCAACATCCAGGCCACGACGCTGACTCTCGGCGGCGCTGCGAACCTGGTGAACATCAGCGCCGTCTCGGGTGTGGCGCAATACCCGGCCATTTTCACATTAATTAAATACGGCTCGCTGCTCGGTTCCGCGCCCAATTTCGGCCTCGGCACCGTACCGACGCCGACCACCCGGGGTTACTTCTCGAATGACACCGTCAATGCCTCCATTGTGTTGGTCTTGCTCGACGGTCCCAAACCCCTCACCTGGACCGGCGCAGCCGGGTATGACTGGGACTTCAGTTCGGTCAATTGGCTGGCCTTCGGCCTCACACCCACGGCGTTCATGAACGCTGATTCGGCGGTCTTCACCGACACCGCAGCCACCAATGTCGTCAACCTGACCACCATCCTGCGGCCAGGCGCAATTACGGCCGTCAACCAGACGATGGACTACACCTTCGTAGGCAACGGAGGGCTCAGTGGCGCGGCCACCCTGGTCAAGGACGGGGCCGGAAGCCTGACCGTGGCCAATAGCGGGGTCAACGACTTCACCGGCGGCATCGTGATCAGCAACGGCACGCTGCACGTCGGCTCGGGCGGCACCGCCGGCAATATTCCCGCCGGCAGCCTTGCCAACTACGGCGCGCTGGTCTTCAGCCGTAGTGACGGCTTGACGGTGAGCAGCGACATCTCCGGGACTGGCACGGTGATCCAAAACGGCCCTGGCACCACCACGTTAAGCGGCGCAAACACGTATGACGGACTAAGTGTGGCGGCACAAGGCACCCTGCGGGCCGGAAGTGCTAACGCGTTGGGTAGCACCCTCGGCGGCACTGTGGTCAGCAACGGAGCGGCGCTGGATGTCAACGGCCGGAATCTAGGCCTTGAGGCAATCACCGTCTCCGGGTCGGGCGTCGGCGATGCTGGCGCGATCATCAACTCGGGTTCCGACCAGATCAACGCGCTGCAAACCGTGACCTTGACGGGCGACACTACGTTCGGCGGCACCGGCCGCTGGGACATTCGGGGGACGGGATCTTCCCTCACCACCGGCGGCACTCCTTACACGCTGACCAAAACCGGCAGCAACCAGGTGTCGTTCGTCGCCGTGAGCGTGGATTCGCTGGCACGCATCAACGTGCAGCAGGGACTTTTCGGCCTCGAGACCACGACCACTTTCTATGGAACAACGATCCCTGTGATCGATGTGGCTGAAGGCGCCACACTGCAACTGTGGAATGGCGCAAATCCGTTTAACAATAACATCGTGCTGCACGGTGACGGCGCGACGACGATTCTTAACAACGGAGCGGGCGCCAACACGTTGGGCGGAACCGTGACACTGAATGGAAATTGCCTCATCGGCGCTGCTGGGACGTCCCTGACACTAAACGGCACGCTCGGCGGCGGCGGCGGCCTCGCCAAAGTAGGCGGCAGCCAACTCATCCTGGCGGGCACCACTTCCTATTCGGGGGCCACAGTCGTAACGAACGGCACCTTGATGCTGCTTGCGTCAAAGGGTCCCGGCGGCGGGATCAGTGTTTACGGCGGCACGCTGGCCGGCTTTGGCCCAATCGCCGAGCGGGTAACCATTGCCGCGGGCGGCACGCTCTCACCCGGTGATCCAACCTCGACGCCCGGCACCACCCTCAACATCAACAACTCGCTCTCCCTGGCCGGCACTACGGTAATGGACATCACCAAAATCGGATCAAACTTCTCCAGCAGCGACCAGATCGCCGGAGTGACTTCTCTCACCCTTGGCGGCACGCTCCAGGTTATCCTCGCGGGTGATCCGCTGGCGGTGGGCGATTCAATTAAACTGTTCGGCTTCAATTCCGCGAGCGGCAGTTTCGCTTCGATCTTCCCGGCGCGGGCCGGCACCAACCTGGTTTGGGATGTGAGCCAGCTCGCCGTCGATGGCACGTTGAAAGTGGCCGAGGCCCCGGCGGAAATCGGAATTGGCAGCATCACCAGTTCTGGATCGGATGTGATCATCCGGGGCGATGGCGGTCCGGCAGGCGGAACCTACTACGTGCTGAGTTCGACCAACCTGGCGCTGCCGGCGGCCTGGGTGCCTGTGGCCACGAACCTGTTCGATGACAGCGGCGCATTCGCCTGGACCAACGCGATCGAAACAACCAGCCCGCAACGGTTCTTCCGGCTCCAGTTGCCGTAATCCGGCCTCGGCGACAACGGATCGACCTGGGGGCGGGGCGTCCACGCCCTTGCCCCTTTGCCACAGGACGCTGTGCCGCGGCCGTTGCGGCGAAGCCGGCGCGCGGACTTCAGTCCGCAGCAATGCCCGCTCGACCGTTGCGTTTTGAATGCGGCATGCCGTGCTGTCGGAGGTTGCTGCGGACTGAAGTCCGCGCGCCGGATGCCCGGCCCATTCGCAACTGATCCATCCCGTTGTCGGACGATTTGGCTTGCTCGCGTTGGGCCGCTATGCCAGTCCATGGAAATGAATCGTGGCTTACCTGGTTGGCTTCTTCTTTTCACTGTCGTTATCATCGGCGGTTTTGCCGGGACCGCCCTTTCCGCCGAGAACGCCAGTGTCACTGCTCCAGCCGAGGAGGCGGGCAGCGTTCACCACGAGGTCACCGGCGACTTCTCGTACACTGCGCCGGCGCGTCTCCGGTTCGACGGCACACGCTACGGCGACCTGGACTCGCAGCAATACCATGTCGGCTACGGGATTGGTCTCCGCTCGAGCCCCGAGTGGGAGTGGCGCACGGGGGTCGATTTCCATGCGTTGTACCTGGGCGTGCCCGCGGATGCGCCGCTGCCGGAGCATTTGTACGGCGTCGGGGTGCCGCTGGGCTTCAATTGGAAGTTTGCCGACCGGTGGCAGCTTCGCGTTCAGGCGCGTCCGGGGATTTACAGCGACTTCGAGGACATCACCCTGGACGATGTCTTCGTCCCGATTATGCTCGGGGCCAGCTACGATATGACCACCAACCTGAACCTGTTGGGGGGACTCAGCATCGAATACCGGCGCGACATTCCGGTGTTTCCCTATTTCGGCGCTCGCTGGAAGTTCGCGGACCAATGGACGCTGGTGCTGATATTCCCGCGGCCAAGCATTGAATACCAACTGAACAACCAACTCACCCTGTTCGCAGGCGGGGGACTGCGTGGCATGGCCGCGCAGGTGAACGAGCATTTTGGAACCGATTACGGCCGGCGGGATCTTAATAACACCACGCTGACTTACTGGGAAGTGCGCGCCGGGGGCGGGCTACGCTACCAGTTGGCCAAAAAGTTTACGTTTGAGGTCGACGGCGGCTGGGCCATCGAGCGCCGCATGGTCTATCGCGACCCGGACGAAACGCTCAAGACCGCCGGGGCCCCGTACGTGCAGTGCTCGGTAACGGCCAGGTTCTAAGCCGACTGCAAGTCGGCGCTCCGCCTTGAACCGGTCGTTGGCAGGTGGAAATCTCCTGGTCGGCGCGCGGACTTCAGTCCGCAGAAATGCCCCAACGCTGCGATGTTAAGATTGCTGAAGCCCTACGCGGATGAACATTGCTCCGGACTGAGGTCCCCAGCAATATCCGACCGACCATTGTGTCTGGAACGCCCATGCCCCCTGCCAACGGATGTTGCTGCGGACTGAAGTCCGCGCGCCGGCTATGACTCAATAACCGCTCTCGGCAACCTGCGCTCGACAGTCGGGCTCAGCTTAACCGCATCGGCATGACGACGTAAAGGAACGGCCCATTGATTTTCAGCACGCCGGGACTGAGCTCATCAATGAGTTCGAAAAACACCTCGTCATTAGCCAGCGCAGTCAGCGGGTCAATCAGGTACTTGGGATTGAAAGCGATGGCGATCTCCGGCCCACCGTAATTGACTGCGATCGATTCCTTCGCTTCGCCGACCTCGGGGGAATTCGCCGTTATTTCGAGCTTGTTCTTGCCGAAGTTCAGCTTCACGGAGTTGGACTTATCGCTGGTCATGATTTCCGCGCGGCGGAGGGCGTGGAGGAACTCTTCACGATTCAGCGGGACCCGTTCCTTCGTTTCCGCGGGAATAACCTGGCGATAATTCGGGTAATTACCCTCGATCAACTTCGTAATGATCAAGACCGAGGAGCCTTTTTCGTCCTTTAGCGTAAATGAGGCCTGATTTTCCACATAACGCAACTCGACGTCGCCCTTATCCTGCAACAAGCGGTTGAGTTCATTCACCGTTTTTGCCGGGATAATGAAGTCACCCTGGCTTTTTTCGGAGACATCGGCTTCTTCATCCACCAGCGCCAACCGCCGTCCATCAGTGGCCACCATCGTCATCTTGTGGTCCTTGAGGCTGATAAAAATGCCGTTTAAAACGTAGCGTGATTCGTCGGTGGAAATCGCAAACGACGTCTTTTTCAGCATCGCTTTGACCGTTTCCTGCAACAGGCCGACCTTTTTATCCTCCTTGAAATTTGGCAGCGGCGGAAATTCCTCGGCCGCCAGCCCGTTAATTTTGTAGAAGGAAGGTCCCGAGCGGATGGTGCAAATGCTTTTATCATCCACTTCGAGATCCAGTTCCGCGTTGCTCAGCTCGCGAACGATGCCGAACAGCCTTTTGACGGGCACGGTGGACGCACCCGGCTTCTTGACCTTGGCCTCGACGCTGCACGACACCGTCACATCCAGATCCGTAGCCGTGAAATGCAGCTTGCCCTCGTCGGCACGCAACAGGACGTTAGACAGAATTGGAAGCGTTGTGCGGGTGCTGACCACGTTCTGCACTGCCTGCAGGCCGTTGATGATTTGCTCCTTGGAGATGGTCAGGTTCATGCGTGCTTAATATTATTTCTTTCTTGAATAAAAGGCTATCCGTATTAAGGGGTGTGAATAAGGCAAACAACCTACCGTGTCAAGGCCACGACAACGACTTGCGTAACAAAAGAGATTTAAACAACTCGCTGATTTCTATCGCGGTTGCCTGATATCTCAAGGTTGTTAACACTGTCCCCACCCTGTTCACAGTGCCCTGACATAGTTGCTCGCGGGAGATGCACTGGCGTCTGCAGGCAGGGTCCCTGCGGCGTGGAGCGATTTCTGTTTGTTAGGTTTTTATCACATTTATGGAGCGTGATTGAGCTACCACCTTTGGCACCACGGAAAGGACATAATCCACTTCCTCGGCTGTGGAGTCGCGTCCGAGTGAGAACCGAACCAGGGCATTCGCCAGGGCGGCAGGCAGGCCAAGCGCTTTGACGACATGAGAAGGTTCCAACGAGCCGGTTGAGCACGCTGCGCCGCTTGAAGCACAGATGCCTTCAAGGTCCAACCCGGCCAGCAGCGCGATGCTGTCGGATCCCTCCACTACAAACGAGACCGTATTCACCAGGCCGGCCTCACGTGAGCCCACCAACCGCACGCCTTCAATTGATTCAACGCCTCCGGCGAGGCGATCGCGCAAGGGCAGCAGTCTGTTGCGCGAAAACACCGGGCTCTTTACAAACCGTTCAAGGGATTCTGCCAGCCCGATGATGTTCGCGAGATTTTCCGTGCCGGCGCGCCGCTCGTTTTCGTGACCCCCGCCAAACAGGATCGGGTCTGGGTGCAGTGGTGATCTGATGAACAACGCTCCCGCTCCTTTTGGCCCGTAAATTTTGTGCGCGCAGATCGAGACCAGGTCGGCATTGAACTGGCGGACCGACTCAAAAGGTTCCTTGCCGAACCATTGCACGGCGTCCGTGTGAAACAGCACGCCGTGTTGCCGGCAGATTTCACCCAACTGCGCAACTGGCTGGAGCGTGCCAATCTCGTTATTGGCGGCCATCACCGAAACCAGGATGGTGTCCGCGCGCAGCGCTTGCTCCAGAGCAACTGGCGACACGCGGCCCTCGGAATCGACGGGCAGCACGGTGATCTCAAACCGCTCCTTTTGGCGCAGGTATTCGCAGCTATGAAGCACCGCGTGGTGCTCGACCGCCGAGGTGATGATGTGTTTGCCCCGGTCCTGTCGCAGGCGCGCGGCGCCGAAGATGGCAAGGTTGGCGCTTTCGGTGCCGCCGCTGGTGAAAACCAGTTCGCTCGGCCTGCAGCCTAGCACGTCGGCAGTGCGTTCGCGCGCGTCATCCAGCAGCGCTCGCGCCTGTCGGCCAACATGGTGGACGCTCGACGGATTGCCCCAGACCTCCCCTAAAAAGGGCAGCATCGCTTCCCGTACCGCCCAGTCCAGCGGCGTCGTCGCGTTATAGTCGAAATAAACTGTTTTCATTATTCCTGCGAGCCGCTGTTGGCGGGCATCGCTTCGGCCAGGGATGACCGTGGCCGCCCCGCCGAAACGCGCGGCCTACGGAAAACCGGGCGGCGGCTGGCCCTTAACCGCGAAGCGGTCTTCGGTCCACGGGTCGGCGGTGTTCGAGTAGCCGCGGACCTCCCAGAAACCAAGGATGTCCCGGTCCAGGAACGTAATTTCGCGGATGAACTTGGCGCCTTTCCAGGCATAACGTTTGGGGATGATGACACGGGCGGGGCCGCCGTGCTCGGCGCTCAGCGGTTGGCCGTTCCATTTATGGGCAATTAACACATCGTCGTCCAGGCACACTTCCAGCGGGTTGTTCGTCGAATACCCGTCGTAGCTCTTGAAGAACACGTGCGTCGCCTCGGGCTTTGGTTTCACTAGCTCGACAATCGTGAAGAACGCGACTCCCTCCCACTTCATATCGAACTGGCTCCACGTCGTGACGCAGTGAAAATCACTGACGTCTATGAATTGCGGCAGCGCCAGGAACTGCTCCCAATTGAGCGCCACCGGGTTTTCGACGTGACCGTGGATTTTGAGTTCCCATTGCTCGAGTTTCACCTCGGGTCGCACGCCCAGGTCGAGCACGGGGAAATTATAGACCTGTCGCTGGCCGGGCGGCAGGCGGTCGGCCGAGCGTGGCACGGCCTGGTGCTGACCCGCCATTTTGCGGGCCCAATGTTCTTTGGCCGCGATGTAAGACTCTTTCATCTTTCATGCCAGGCGTAATGCCCACGGGCAGCCGAACATAACCTGTCGCCACACCGGATTCGAGGGGAAAGGAAGGGGAAAGGTATCGCGTCAGTCTTGGGTCGGAGCGCCGATTTCTAATCGGCTTAAGCGAGCCGACGGCCGATGGCAAGCCGAGTGCAACTCGGCGCTCCGACCCAAGACTGAAGGGGTATGGGGAAAGACCCGGACACCTTTCCCGTCCTTGCACCTCATCCTGTGCCCAAAACGGGTCTAGAACCGTCTTGACCACGCCATGGGCCAGCGCAAACTTCCTTTGTGAATCAGCCCCCGCAAGACGGTTGTCTGTCTGGGGAGATTTTCGGCCGACGATACTGTAATGTGGACCCAGCGCTCTAGTCGGACGGAAGCATGCGCAAAACGAAAATATCCACGCAACTTCAGATTGGCTCACAACTTCCGCACGTGGTGCGTAGAGTGCCAGCGGTCGCGATTGCGTTAGCTCTCCACCTGGGCTTAACGTGGCCAGCGCGCGCGGCTCTCGCATCTGGCGCGTACCAAACCGTTCCCGGAGCGACCGTGCTCGAGTGGGGCGACCGGGTTCCAAATAGAAGCCGAATGATGCCCCTTTTCGCCACGCTGTGCTTCGATCTGAGCTCCGCCCCGCTGTCACTCACGGCGGTGATAACCAATGCCGTGCTGGAAGGGGGAGAGCCCTTTGCGCTCACTGTTGGCAGCTCAACAGCGTCACGGTCAGCGGATGGGACGTACATGTTTAGTGGCGACTACCTGCGGGAAATCTACCCGTCGGGGACGCAATACTTATTTGACTGGCGATTCTCCGCGGGAACCAACGAAAGCGTTGTGTGGAATGGAAGCATCTACTGGTCCGGCGGGCACATTTGGCAGGTCGCGATTTCTAACCTCACACTTCTACCGGTGCCTTGGTTGGATATAGCTCCTGTCGGGGCCGTATCGGTTCAGATCACTTGGGCCACCAATTTCGCCGACCACGTTTTGGAGCACACTACCAGTTTGCAGGCTCCTGGCTGGACTGCCGTCGCCAACGCCCCCATCATCGTCGGTGACCGCCTTGCTGTCACCGTGGACACGGACGTCTCCAACCGGTTCTATCGTTTGCGCAAGCCCTGAGGCATGGCCACGGCTCATAACGCTGCTGGCCAGCTACTCCTTGATTAATCGTCTTCGTTTTCGTTGGCCAGGCCCGGGCGGTAAATCCGCGCCGCGCGCGGGTCGCTCAACTGGTCTTCGATCCGTTGGATCTGCGGTGAGATCTTGCGCAGGCGGTCGGGGTCTATGCCGGCGCGCCGCCCAATCAATTCGAGCCGGTTCAGCACTGTGCCGCGCGAGCAACCTAACTTGCGCGCGATCTGGGTGACAGTAAGCCCGTCCAAACAGTAGCTGGTGAACACGGCCAGCGCGCCGGGCCCGCGCACAGCCGTTGCCGTGTCCAGCGCTTTGGCCAGCGCAAACGCACGTTGCACGACGCTCTGCTCCTCGATGCGCGGCGGGGCGGTGAACCGCTGGAAGATCTCGCCCGGCGCGCGGACCGCTTGCAGCGTTCCACCCGGCAACAGGCGGACGCTCGAACCCAGGTCGAAAAACCCCGCCTGGACGCGGCCCAGCAATTCCAGAGATGGCGCGGTGAGATGCCGGGCTGTCGGCGCCAGGAGAATGAACGGGTGTTGCAGCCGCGCCGTCAGCTCGATCAGCGTGTGCCGAAACTGCCGCGCGTCGGATTCGATGATGAGCATGACGGGCACAGCCGTCGCCGACCACGCGCCGATCTGCCGGGTGTTCGGCAGACCCAACTCCGCCATTTTGGGTGCCAGTGACAACGCGCGGCACAACGCACTGCCCAGCCGCTGCCAGCTTAACCCCCAAGCCACGATGTCTTCGGGTTTCAATGGAAAGTCGTCGCAATTCCACCGGTCGCATCGGCAAACGGCGACGATGTCCTCAGGCGCGTGCTGAATGACCTCGTGGGCGCATCCGCATTCGTGCGGGCAGGGATACGACCGCGCGGGTTCAGCGCTCCGACGAAGAAACGCGGCCTGGAACGCCGGAAAATGGTGACCGAGATCGTGCCGCCAAACGGTGCTCACGGCGTCGAGGCCGGCGTTGGTTTCAAGGCAGGACCACATGGGGGGTGGGGGGCGTTGAAGCGTTGAAGCGTTGAAGCGCTAACCGTTACACCGTTACACCGTTACACCGTTGAAGCGGGGAGGCGCGAGCTTGGCCCCATGTCATGTTTTTGTCGTTACACTTCAGGTTTCAATATCGCCGCTTCCCCGCGTTTCGCGTATTACCGTCTTAACCCTTCCACGTTTCCACGTTTCCACGCTTCAACGCTTTAACGCTTTAACGCCCCCCCAGCCCCCCCACCCTGAACGCGCGGCGCGCCATCCACAAATGGGCGACGGCCGCGTCGCAATGACGGCCGATCTTGAGCACATTCGGGGGGCGTATGCGCAGTGGCCGGGGTCGCCGGCAGCCAGTGAAGTGCAAGTCAAACGCGGCGCATCGCAGTCGGCCTTGCGGGGGGATCGGCTCGCCATCCCGCCGGGGCGGGCACCCGAACAAATCCTCCCCTTCGAGAGTGACCAGGTGTTTGTCATTGTCGAGCGCCACCTGGACTCCGCGCAGCACGACTTTGTCCAGGCCCGGGATGTCGTCGGCCTGGAGGGCGTCCGGCCCGGCGGCCCGCAGCGGTTCGAGCGTGTAAGCGTTGCGCGCGCGGAAATAATCCTCGTCGCCTCGCAGGCACAGCCCGAAGGTCCGCACGTAGAGGTCCCGCTCGCCGCGCGTCCGCGAGTTGACCCGGATTTCGTCCGGCTCGGGCGCATAGACCACCACGTCGTCGCGTTGCGGGCGGAAGTGGATGATCTCGGTCCGTTGTTCCTCAACCTTCGGCGCGCGGGCGAAAGTGTCCCCGTGGCGAACCAGGAACCAGAATTCGCGACCTGCGTCCGCCGGCGGCGCTGATTCCGGCAGCAGGTAGAGCTCGATGCGGCTGGTGTTGTGCCCGCGCTGGTGCCGCGCAAACCACGGGTCCAGCAACTCCGCGATCCGCTGCAACCCCGCCGGCCCGGGCGCCGCAAACGGCGGACGCCCCTCCGGCGGTAGTGTCGTGCTAAAATACTCGAAGACCGACAGCCGGCGCATGCGGTGCTGATTGTGAATCCGGGCCAGCAACGCCGGCGCGGCCAGCCACACCTGCAGTGCGAGGTCGTGCCGGGTCGAACCTTCGCCTGACTCGAGCCGCAAACCCGCCTGTGCCACCGCTGCCTCAAGCTGCTCCTGCCCCTCCGGCGTGGACATCTCGTCGATCGCGTAGAGCGCCTCGACCAGGCTGTCGGGCAGGGCCTCCGGCGACGCAAACAGCCGCGCCAGCTCCCCGAGCCACTCGCCTTCCGGCAAATCCGGCGCGGGCAAGGCCAGCTCACCTTCCGCGCGCTTGAGTTGAAACTTGTCGAAAAACCGCAACAGCAATGGCCGGCCCATCGCCGCCAATGCTTGCGGCCGTGTGAATCGTTTGAATCTTATTACAGACATAGATGAGGAACCGTTGAGGGTGAAACCGGGAGGTGAGGCGTTGAAGCGTTAAAGCGTTGAAGCGTTAAAGCGTTGAAGCGTTGAAGCGTTAAAACGTTAGAGCGTGAAACGGGAGAAGGCAGGGCGCGGCGGGCGTGGACGCAACTTCGTCGCGCGGGGGAAGGAGAAGCGACAATGGTAGGCGGATTGGAACCGGCTCAAAGCGGCGACGAATTCGATCGCGGCGCCACCTGGATATTCCGGCAGGATCGCCGCGGGCACACGCTCCGCCAATTGCCGCACCAGTTCGTCACGCGGCGCCAGCAGGCAAACCGCCCGGATGAATTTCAGTTTTCGATTTTTCATGCCGCCAGCGTAAAGCAGGCACTTGGACAAAAGCTGTCCAAGTGAAATTACCGACAGGAAAAGTTGTTCACCGGTTATTCACCCCGGCCTGCGCTCAGAATCCATGGCCCCGCCGCCGCCTCTCTCCGTCTCTCCCCGCCAATCCGCGGATTGGCGGGGGGAGAGGGAGACAGACTCGGCGGATAGGCGGGCCAAAGCAAGTAGACGGCGGGTTTGGTCCCCCTCTCCGCCTCTGGGGGAGAGGGGACAAGGGAGAGGTGGCATTTGGTCTGCGGAGGGTTCATGGTCCCAATGCACGCGCAAACGCGAAACGAGGCTCTCCATAAACCGATACGAAGAAGACAGAAAAGGCCTCCTCTCCCCGTCCCTCTCCTCCAGGGGAGGAGAGGGAGAAAGCAGCCCCGGCACCGCGTGAAATCGCGGCTGTACTGGATCCCCCTCTTCGCCTCCGGGGGAGAGGGAGACACCTCACATTAACCCGTCGGTCTCTGGCCAGCCGCACATCAGGTTCAGGCTTTGGACGGCCTGACCGCTGGCGCCTTTGACAAGGTTGTCTTCGGCGCTGAGGATCACGAGCCGGCCGGTGCGGGGGTCGAGGCGCCAGGCGATCTCGATGACGTTGGTGCCGACAACATTTTTCGTGTCCGGCAGCGCTTTGCCTTCGAGCAGGCGGACGAAAGGCGCCTGGCCGTAGGCGGCCCGGTAGCAGTCGGTCACTTTCTCGCCCATCGACTCCAGCGAAGCGGGAGCGACGTACAAGGTGGTCAGGATGCCGCGATTGACCGGCACCAGGTGCGGCGTGAACTGGATCACCACGTCGCGCCCGGCCGCGAGCGACAGTTCCTGCTCGATTTCTGACAGGTGGCGGTGCTTGGGCAGGCTGTAGGCGCGGAGACTTTCGTTGCATTCGACAAACAGGTAGTCCAGCTCGGCCTTGCGTCCGGCGCCGCTGACGCCGCTGAGCGAGTCGGCGATGATTCCGGCCGGCTGCACCAGTCCGGCTTTGAGCAGCGGGATGAGCGGCAGCAAAATGCTCGTCGGATAACAGCCGGGTGAGGCGATCAGCGAACCTTGTTTGATCTCGGCGCCGTAGATCTCCGGCAGACCGTAAACCGCCTCTTTGAGCAAGTCCGGGGCGGGATGTTCATGGCCGTAGAAGTCCTGGTAGACCGCGGGGTTCTTTACGCGGAAGTCGGCGCTGAGATCGATAACCTGGCAGCCCTGGCGCAGCAGGGGGACGGCGAATTCGGCGGCGACGCCGTGAGGCAGCGCCAGGAAGACGACTTGCGCCTGTTTGGCAAGCAGCTCGGCTCTGGGCTCGCTGAACCGCAGCGAGCGGGCCCGCGGATGCGACGAGAATTTAGGGAACACCTGGGCGAGCGTCTGGCCGGCATACTGCCGCGAGGTGACAGCGGCCAGCTCGGCACGCGGGTGCCGCAGCAGCAGGCGAACCAGTTCTTCGCCCGAATAACCGGAAGCGCCGACAATTGCGAGTTGCTTGGTACTCATGATCAAAGTGGGATGCTGGGTTTTTGGAGCATTGGAGTAATGGGGTGTTCGAGCCGATGAAAGCAAAAAACCCCGCCAGGTGACCAGCGGGGTTCGAAAGCTCGGCGGTGAGATTAGCGTTTGCTGTATTGGAACCGCTTGCGGGCACCCGGCTGGCCGTATTTCTTGCGTTCGCGCATGCGCGGGTCGCGCGTGAGCAGGCCTTCCGATTTGAGGATCGGCCGCAGGTTCGCGTCCACCGTCAGCAGCGCCCGGGCGAGGCCATGCCGCACCGCGCCGGCCTGGCCGTTGGGCCCGCCGCCGGTGACCGTGATGTGCGCGTCAAACTTGTCCGCCATCCCGGTGACTGTCAGCGGTTGCGTGGCGGTCACGCGCTGGGTTTCGAGCGGGAAGAAATTTTCAAAAGTGCGCCCGTTGATCACGATCTTCCCGGTGCCGGTGGCCAGGCGCACCCGGGCGATGGCGGTTTTGCGGCGGCCAGTGCCGAGGTGCTGCGGAGCTTTCGTTTCAGGTAGCTTGATGTCGGACATAGGCGAGAATCGAGGTCGGGAAGTGGTTTACTTGACCGGGGCGAGCGGTTCGGGTTTCTGGGCCGCGTGCGGGTGCTGGTCGCCTTTATAGACTTTGAGCTTGGTCATCAGGACCCGGCCGAGGCGGTTTTTGGGCACCATGCCGCGCACGGCGTGGGTGATCAGCCTCTCGGGGTGCCGCGCCCGGATCTTCGCGACGGTGGCATATTTCTCGCCGCCTTTCCACCCGGAGTAGGTCATATAGGTCTTGTTGGTCTCTTTCTTGCCGGTAACCCGGACCTTTTCGGCGTTGATGACCACCACAAAATCGCCGGCGTCGAGGTGCGGGGTGTAGACCGGCTTGTTCTTGCCGCGCAAAATGTCGGCAACCTGGACCGCCAGCCGGCCCAACACGGCACCCTTGGCATCAATCACGTGCCATTTACGCGCCTCTAAATTCACTTTCGGCAGATGTGTTTTCATCTCAGAATCCTGATCAAAAGAGGGGTGAAACTAGCAAACACCCCGCTCAAGTCAATACGGATTTTCACCAATTTTGATCCGCTCGTCTTGGCTCGGAGCGCCGATTGTTAATCGGCTTAAGCGCGCTGATTTTCAATCGGCTTAAGCGCGCTGACGGCCGCGTGTAAGCCGAGTGCAACTCGGCGCTCCGACCCAAGACTGAGCGGATACCCAATTTTGCCCCCGGCAGAGCCCGCTCAGCAGGTTGTTTTTGCTGCGCAGTTGGATCGGACCCCGCCGGCCGGGCCGGCCGCATCGTCAGGGGTTGTTGGCCCAGGTCTCCGGATGCGGTTGGTGGTCGTTGTTCCAGCGCTGGCGGGAAGGGTCGGCCTTTCTGAGCCAAACAGCGTGTTTGGCGTACTCGACATGGTCGTCGCAGAAGACGGCGTTTTCTCCCCGATTATGCCGCGGAGTCAGCTCGGCCAGCAGATTAACAGAAAAGAAATCGTCCAGATCGTAGTCTTCTCCGCCGTTCCGCGGCTGGCAGTCCGCCACGGCCAGCATGTCGCTTGGAGCCTGGACACGGCTTTCCGGCAAACCGCGGCCCGAGCTTCCCATCCGTCCGTTCGCGCCGCCATCCAGCCCGAGCCCGGCGTCGAACGTGGGATACCGGCCGCTGCCGGCCATGTTGTAGCCGTAGCCGGGGTTGCGTTGCGGCAGGACCGGGTTGTTGGTCCACCGCGCCGCCCGCTTCTCCGCCGGACAGGCAAACAGGTCGCGGTTGTTCGACGCGAAGGGCAGGATCCTGCCGTCCCAGAAAGAATAGCCCGCCGCGCTATCGGCCTCGACCGCCGTGCACACCGGGTAATTCTGAAATTCATCCGTGTAGAGCTTCAGCGCGATGCCGATCTGGTGGACGTTGCTTTTACAGCGGGCGGAGCGCGCGGCCGCCTGGCCGCCGGACAAAGCCGGCATGAGCAGCGCCGCCAGGATCGCGATAATCGCTATGACCACCAGCAGCTCGATGAGCGTAAAGCCCGCCGCCGTCGGGCCTCTGGGTGTGTTGGGCATCCGGTAATATTATCATAAACATCAGTCTTGTAAATGATCACCGGGTTATCGGCGGCGAAACCCGGAGTAGCCGGCGTAAAACACGGCGACAATGAACAACAGAAGAACAATGCCCAGCAAGATCCAAAGGATAATTGGAGTGCGGTACTTCAGGTTCGGTGTGACGGCGATCGCGCGCTGGTAACGCTCGGAGAAGACCATCGCCCCCTTTTGCGAAAAGAGCATGTACAAAACGAGTCCGTTGATAAGGGTCCCGAAAGGAAAGACTAAGAGACCAAAGCCGGAGATGACACCGGACACGATGCGGGACCACGGGCGCAGCTTGCGCAAGCCCATGCCGGTCGAGAGAAACAGCAGGGCAAGGGCCAGCGCGTAGAACGGAACGTATTCATAGCGCCGCGACCTTTCCGGGTCAAAGGCTACCGAACATCCCGAAATTCCGAAGATGCACCCGGCCACAATATAGAGGAGCCCGAATCCTTTGACGTGCGCTTCGCGACTGAGGTGGGTCTGCCGCAGTTCCTCAGCGTGCTCCTGCCGGCAAGAGAGGGTTGTGCGCGCCGTGAGGGGCTCGTTGCCGACCCCGCCCGTCTGGCCGTGGAAACCCCGCGGACCTGTTTGGGTTCGGCCGGGCCCGAAACTCTCCGTTAACGCGAGAGACGCGGCAGAAACAGGCGCCGCTTGTGGCATCACCGCGATGGCGGGCAACGGAGCGCGGATCCGTTGTGCGCAGGCCGGGCAATCCAGCTCGACCCCGGCCCAGGCGGCAGTGCACTCGATGTGCTGACCGCAAAGCGGACACGCAAAACGGAGCGATTCCGAATCGTTCATCGATCACTTCCTTTCCTGACGGCCCGCTTTCCGGGGCTGCTCGGCTTCACGCCGGAGGTCCTCCGCCTCCTCCGTTTTACCTGTCTTGGCCAGCGCCTGGATTAGATTGCTGCGGGACTCGGTGAGGACTGGATCATAAGGACCGAGCAGCTTCTTGCGGACCCGATATGCTTGCCGGTACACCCAAACGGCTTCCAATACTTCGCCTCGCGCCTCAATGGCGGCTCCCACGTTCGCCAGTGCCGTCGCCGTTATGACATTCTCCGGACCGTAAAGCTTCTGCGCGTTGATCAACACCTCCGTCGCCTTCACTTCCCGGTTTACCAATTCCGCCTCCTCGGATTTGCCCCGTTTCTTAAGCACCGCCGCCAGGCTGCGCCCCGCTTCGGGAACGTGAGCGTGTTCGGGCCCGCCCAGCTTGCGATGCATGGCCAGCGACTCGCGCTGGGCTTGCTCCGCCTCGGCGAGTTTTTCTTGCGCCGACAGCGAATTGCCGAGCGCGTGGAGGACACAAGCCAGCCTGAGATTTTCCCGGAATGCCCTCTTATATCCCTGCGCGGCGCGGCCGTAAAGCGACTCGGCTCCGGCATAGTCGCGCTTCCTCATGAGCAGATTGGCCGGGCTGGAGAGGGTGTTGAGAGTGTCGGGATGGTCTTTCGGCAAAGTGCGCTCCAGTGTTTCCAGGGATCGGCGGTAGAGGCTCTCGGCACCGGCGTCGTCGCCCTTGGCGCTGAGAACGCGCGCCAGGTTCTCGATGATCCTCAGAGTGTCGGGATCGTTGGGGCCCTTGGGCTCGTGCGCCTTCAACGGCCCGCGCAGCAGCAACTCCGCCTGGTCATACTCCGCCCGGGCGCAAAGCACGTGGGCCAGGTCGAAAACAGTCTGCAGCGTGACGTGATCGTCCTTGCCGATCAACCTCTGGGCGCGCAGGGCCTTGCGGAAAAGCGACTCGGCTTCGGCGTAATCGCCTTTGCCGGAAACCGCGTATCCCAGCCCAATGACGCTCGCAATGGTGGTGAGGTCCGTTGCGCCCAGCGCGCTCTCGAAGGCCGCGCCGCGGTAGAGCCGCTCGGCCCCGGCGTAGTCGCCCTTTGAAATCAGCACACGGGCCAGGTGATTCAGGCTCGTCAGCGTGTCGCGATGCTGCTTGCCCAGCAGGCGCTCGCGCGTCTCCAGGGCCCACCGCAGCCGGGACTCCGCATCCGTGTAATTGCCCAACTGCCAGTACGTGACCCCCAGAAGGTCCTGAATCCGGGCGGCAATCAGCGGCTCCATTTTCAGGTCGACGTCCACGCGCGCGCCCGCCTTCCCGAGAACGTCCAACATGAACCCGGTGTCGCGTCCCTCCGCGAGGTCGGACCTCACGCTCATCAAGATGTCCGTCAGCATCCGCGCGACCGTTTCGGCTTGTGTCTCCGCCCGGTTCGCGCGCACCGCCTGGCGCGTGCTCACGACGGCGGCTCCGATCAGCATCAGCGCCAAAGCGCTCACCATCGCCAGCCCGGTCTTGTGCCGCCGAATGAACTTCCGTGCCAGGTAGCCTCTGCTCGGCGCCGCCGCGCTGACCGGTTCGTAGCTCAGGTAATGCTCGATATCGAGTGCCACGTTCTGAGCCGTGTCGTACCGCCGCCGCCGATCCTTCTCCAGGCACTTCATCACGATCCAGTCGAGGTCACCGCGCACGAGCCGGCCCAGGGCGGCGGGTTCGGTCTGGCGGTCCCTGGCCACTTCCGCCAGGTGATTCCCGAGCGTCTCCAGCCGCGTCGACGGCTTCAACGGTTCCTGTTCGCGGATCAGCCGGCGGACCTCATCCAGCCCCGCCCTGGCCAGCACCCCGGCATCGAATGGCGTAACCCCGGTCAGCAGTTCATAAAGCAACACCCCAAGCGAGTAGATGTCGCTCCGGGTATCGATGTCCAAGCCGCTGATCTCGGCCTGCTCCGGACTCATGTAAGCCGGTGTGCCGATCATCTGCTGAAAGGCCGTAACCAGTGTTTTCTCGGTCAACTTCTGGCCCAGCGCCTTGGCGACCCCAAAATCAATAATCTTGGGCGCCGGCTTGCCATCGTACAGCGTCACCAGGATGTTATTCGGTTTCAGGTCGCGGTGGATGATCCCCTTTTGGTGCGCGTGCTGCACGGCGTGGCAAACCTGTATGAAAATCTGCAGGCGTTCGGCTGTAGACAAAGCTTTGTCGTCACAGTACCGGGTGATGGCGGTCCCGTGCACCAACTCCATCACGAAATAGGGGCGGCCCGCCTCGGTGACCCCGCCATCCAGCACTTTCGCGATGGTGGGATGATCCATCAGGGCGAGCGCCTGGCGTTCGGCTTCGAAGCGGGCCACGATCTCCCGGGAGTCCATGCCGGGCTTGATGATCTTCAGCGCGACTTTCCGTTGCACCGGCTCCTCCTGCTCAGCCAGGTAAACCACCCCGAAGCCTCCTTCGCCGATTTTCTCCAGCAGCTTGTAACGGCCAATCCTTGTGCCGGTGCGTTCGATGGAAAAATCGGGTTCTGAAAGCCGGCGAGGCTGGCCGAGGAAATCTCCCGCCCGCGCGTAGGCGGCCAGGAGCGACTCGACCTCCTGGCGAAGGTCCGGATTGCCGGCACACGCGTCCTCGAGGTAAGCCGCACGCTCAGCCGGCGCGTCCAAGGCCAAAGCTTCGCCGAAGATCTTTAGGGCATCTGGATTCTCAGAGTTCATTTCACAGGCTCCGCCCCTGCCTGTGGAGCAGCCGCAGAACCGGGCACTGCCAATCTCTGCCCCACAACTTCTCCTGCGCCAAATCGCGAGCAATTCCCTTCAACAGAACTTCGGAAGTCTAGGTGTTGGCGCTTTGGCTCCGCTCAATCTCACGAGACAGCCAGGCACGCGCGAACGCCCAGCTCCGTTCCACCGTCGAGACGGAAACACCCAGCTCCTTTGCGGCTTCTTCGTGGGTCAACCCGACGAAGAAACAGAGTTTGACCACCACCGCCGCGCGGGGTTCCGCCTGGGCGAGCCGCGTGAGCGCCTCATCCACTTCCAGTAATTGCTCATCGGGGACCGGGGCCGGCAGGTCTATTTTGTCCAAATCCGTCCTTTCCAGGTTGCCCCCGCGCTTGAGCCGTTTCTTGCGCCGCGCGTTGTCGACGAGGATCCGGCGCATCACTTCCCCCGCTGCGGCAAAGAAATACGCTCGATCCGGAAAGTGCTGGCCGTTGCCACCCGCCAGGCGCAGCCAGACCTCGTGCACCAGCGCCGTGGCCTGCAACGTCTGACCCGGAGCCTCGTGCGCCAACTTGGAGGCCGCCAGGGCGCGCAGCTCGTGGTAAACGCGGGACAACAACTCCTCCTCGGCCTTTGGATGCCCCTCGCGCATGTTTTGGAGCAAGCGCGTGATTTCCCCCATCCCAGGCTCTCGTCCTGGATTGAGTTCTGATGCCATAGCCCGCTGCCGTCGGACGCCTCATCTACGCCATAATGGAAGCGAATCGTCAAGGCATGATTGTAGGCGACGAGGTAACGAGGCGATTGAGAAGTGGCGGTAGATGCGGATAGGTGTCGCGTGTTGCCAGCGTGAGTTTTCGCCTCGTTACCTCGTCGCCTACAACCCCCAAAATTTTTGACGGGAAATAGCCCGCCGATCTCGCGAGGGGGTTCGAGGTTCACATGAAGAGCGAAAGTAGAAACCCAGGTTCCAGGGGCGAAGGCTTTGGCGCATTCGCCAACCGAGTTGTTACGATCTTTTTCCGGACGGTTCCGGGCGAAAACGAACGCGGCCGCGGTTGCAGGCGTGCGTTTACCCTGCTGGAGTTGCTGGTCGTCATGGCCATCCTCGCGCTCCTGGCGGCGGTGATGCTGCCGGCGCTGTCGCGAGCCAAAACCAAGTCGCGAGGCATCGTCTGCCTGAGCAACCTGCATCAGCAAGGGATTGCGTTGCGCATGTATCTCGACCAATCCGACGGTGTTTACCCGTATGTCGCGAGTATTCCCTGCGCAAATGGGCGGGGGCTTTCTTATTGGTTTGACGCGCTGGGCACAACGGTCTCGAACGCCCAATGGGGAGAGGGGATCTTCAAATGTCCCGCCTACCGCGGGATCCATTATGAAGGCGAAACCGCAGTAAATGCCGGGGGCGAACTGACCGCCGTTTACGCTCCTTGTGGCAGCTATGCCTATAACGCGGCGGGACGCCGCCAACTGGTTGCCGGCGAGTCGCAACCGGCCAGCCCCGGGCTGGGCTTTTGCCTGGTTGACGGCCAGCCGCTCACTCAGCCGATCCGCGAAAGCCAGCTCAAGGCGCCCGCCGATCTATATGCGTTCGGCGATGCCCGCCCGGTGATCGGATTGTGGGGGCCTGTCAGAACCCAGCGGCTGGGCGGCGCGGCTGATTATAGCAGCTTCGGCACAGACACCACTTTCATCGAGCACGCCCAACATGGCACTGCGTTCAACATGCTCTTCGCCGACGCGCACGCCGCCAGCATCAGAACCGAGGTTCTCCTCGGCACGAATGGCTTTAGCCTGAGCCGTTGGAACAACGACCACCAGCCGTGATTGAGAAAATTCATTCTGTGCAGTCTAAGCGTGATGCCTCGCCGGTTTGGCTTTGCGCCGGCCTGCGCGGACCCGATGTAAAGTTGTGGGATATGCATCCGGGTCTCAATTACCGTCATATTAAGCACTCTGGATCGCTCATGTTCCCGGTTCCATGTGTGCAGCCATGGCGGGCCGTTCCGGAAGACGAGCCGCAGCAGCAAGGCACGCGCAAGGCCGCCTCCATTCCGGCTCAGTGCGGACGCTCGTCCTGCTGCGGCTCGTCCTCCGGTCCTAGTCCCAGCTCGTTCCGTCACTATTAACCTGCGCCTATTGCAGGCCGAATCCCTTCACCTCTCAGCGAGAATTAATGCGCAGGGCAGGTATCGTGTGTTCCGCGTTGGAAGGACCCGCTCCTAACGGCGTCTTACAGGCTGCGGAACAGGCACGAGCCGCACGAATGTAATGTCGTCGACGTAGAGGGCGTTCTCCGCGTTGGTCGTATAATCATTGAGCCATTCAGTGGCCTGAACCACCAACGCCACCGTGTCAATGTGGTCGAACTTAGAGACGAAATCGCTCCAAGACCCGGCGAAAGTGGCGATGCTGCCATTTTCCAACACGAAGGAATAAACCTGGTAGTTCGTTGTCAGTGGCACGAGGAGTCGGACACCGAGAATAATTCCTTCAGGGGCCCTGAAGTCCCACGCAAGGTCGGCATGAGTGTTTGTTCCATTCAGACCCTCGGTTCTTATTGTCGCGTAGAGCTTGTAGAGGCCAAGGTTTGTGGTGTCCAAACCACTGCTACGGTTGGCCGCGGTCCTCACGGTCCCTCCAAATCCCGCCCACCCTTGGAGCGTGTTCGTGAATCCTGACCGCTCCGCTCTCACAACCAGCCCCGTGCTGCCACCGACGCCTACCCCTGCAACTGCCTGAGCACTGGTGAGCCAATGATCCGGTTTCTCGGCATACGCGTGGGCGCCATATCCGCCTGAAGGTGGTTTGTCATCGAAATTGATCTCGGCGATGATCTCTTCGCGCACCTGAACCACACGCAGCGTCGCGTTGCTGCTGGCGACGCTTCCTATTTGGTTGGTGACGAGCACTCGGTAATCGCCGTTCTGGGCCACCGTCGAATTGGTGAAAGTTAAAGTAGCGTTGGTTTGCCCCGCCAAAGCCTCGTTGCCTTTCCACCATTGGTACTGAAGAGGCTGCCGGCCCGTCGCGAACACACCCAACGTCCGGCTATCACCCTCATAGGCCGTCTGACTGACCGGTTGGAACAGGATACGCGGGGCCGTGGGTGCCGGGCTCGCCCGGGGGGCAGGAGGGGAGGCGGTGCGGAACAATGCCACCTCTCTCCTTCGCGCCGAACCGCTCCCGGCTGCCCACCATTGTCCGTCCGGCGAAAACGCGATACTCCAAACCACGCCCGGCGCCTTGAAGGTAAACATCTCCTGGCCGCTGGCAACGTTCCACAGCTTGGCTGTGCCGTCCCAGCTTGCGGTAGCCAACGTCCTGGCGTCGGGCGAGAATTTCGCCTGATAGATGTTCGCGCGGTGCGGGCTTGTCTGCCACTTAACCTGGCCGGTGATCTCTACAAGTCTTAATTCTTGTCCCATTACCCCATTTAGCATCATTCCTTCCAAAGAAATCCCAGGGCTGATCTCCTTCAGAATGGACTGGTTGGATCTCCTTGCAGTCCAAGGCACTCTCAACAGTCTTCTCCAACACCACAGTTCAAAAGCATCAATTCTTCAGCGCTCAGCCTTCTTCACAGTCCAACTCACATCCATACATGACCACAGGGAAAACCATAGCCTTGACTAGACGAACCTTTGTTGGCAAAGTAATGTCTCTGCTTTTCAATATGCTATCTAGGTTGGTCATAACTTTCCTTCCAAGGAGTAAGCCTCTTTTAATTTCATGGCTGCAATCACCATCTGCAGTGATTTTGGAGCCCCAAAAAAATAAAGTTTGACACTGTTTCCACTGTTTCCCCATCTATTTCCCATGAAGTGATGGGACCAGATGCCATGATCTTCATTTTCTGAATGCTGAGCTTTAAGCCCACTTTTTCACTCTCCACTTTCACTTTCATCAAGAGGCTTTTGAGTTCCTCTTCACTTTCTGCCATAAGGGTGGTATTATCTGCATATCTGAGGTTATTGATATTTTGCCTGGCAATCTTGATTCCAGCTTGTGCTTCTTCCAGCCCAGCATTTCTCATGATGTACTCTGCATATAAGTTAAATAAGCAGGGTGACAATATATAGCCTTGATGT
>DATDCV010000312.1:0-7266 GCA_036524155.1 Verrucomicrobiia bacterium | reverse complement strand
TTTGCGAGATAAGGAGCCTGAACGGGGTTTCGCCAAAAGGGCCCGCATTTTCGCTAAAAGTGCCTTCAATGTCGCTTGGGTTTTGACGCCGCGGCATGAGAGAGTCGAGGGCGTGAAGAAGAAAACTCTGTGGTTATCAACAGGGGTGGCGGCGGTGCTGCTGCTGGCGCACCCGATGACGAACTGCGCCACGAACGCGGCGGGCAACGAGGCGTTTGGACTTCAGGGGGCCTGGGGGAACGCCCGATTTGGGCACGGATGGTTCGCTAACGCCCAAGGGGCCGTGCGTTTCACCGAAGAGCCTGGCCTAGCCTGGGTGCCCGGAGCGAGGCGTTGGTGCGACGGCAGGGATCGATTCGCTACCGTCGTCGATAATCTGTTCCGCCTTTCCGACCGACAAAAGCAAGGTAGACGGAATACGGTCTCCTCTCCTCGGCCCTCTCCTCCAGTGGAGGAGAGGGAGAGGGCAGCTCGTTGCCTTCATGCGCTCTTTGGTGGAGTTCAGATCCTCTTTACGTTGTCACCTACAATCGACGGAGTCGACTCCTGACGTCGTCGCCTACAATCACCGGGGCAGGTTCGTTACCTTGACGCGGTTCAGCTTAAGAAAGGGAGGCATAGAGTTCTGGCCAAGAGCAGGGAGTGCTGAGTATAAGGAACGCGGAAAGCGACAAAGACATGAGTTTAGCAATTGAAACGGCCGGGCTGACGCGGCGCTTTGGAGAGTTGTGCGCAGTGGATGCGATCGATTTGCGGGTGGAGCGGGGAACGTTCTACGGTTTCCTGGGGCCGAACGGGGCGGGCAAATCGACCACGATCAAGATGTTAACGGGGCTATTGGCGCCGAGCGCCGGGACGATGCGGATCCTGGGGCAGGATGTAGCCGACGCCGAACAAGCGCTGGATGTAAAGCGGCGTGTGGGGGTGGTGCCGGAAAACCTGTGTTTGTTCGAGAACCTGACGGCGCGGGAGTACCTGACGTTCATCGGGCGGATGTATCTGCTGCCGCGCGACACGGTGCGCGAGCGGACGCAGGAATTGCTGGCGATGATGGGGCTGGCGGATGAGGAGAAAAAACTGGCGCTGGAGTTTTCGCACGGGATGCGGAAGAAGCTGGCGCTGGCGGCGGCCCTGTTGCCGAACCCGGAGCTGCTGTTCCTGGACGAGCCCTTCGAGGGCGTGGATGCGGTGGCGTCACGGGTGCTGCGGGACACGTTGAGCCGGGCAGTGGAGCGGGGGGCGACGGTGTTCCTGACCTCGCATGTGCTGGAGATCGTGGAAAAGCTGTGCAGCCACGTGGGGATCATTGTTAAGGGAAAGCTGGTACACCAGGAGGCGATGAGCGAGCTGGGGCGAAACGGGGCGCTGGAGGAGCGGTTTTTGCAGGTAGTGGGGGCCGACCAGGTGGAGAAGCAAAAGCTGAGCTGGCTGGAGGGGGAACGATGAACTGGGAACAGCTCCAGGCTATTGCGTGGCTGAGATGGCGCCTGACACGCAACATGTTCGCGCGCGCGGGCACGCTCAACATGGTCGTGTCGATGATCGCGCTGGTGGTCCTAGTTTTGGGCGGAGTGGCGGCGGGGGCGGGGGGATTCCTGGCGGGTGCGCTGGGGCTGCCGAAACTGCAGCCACAGGTGTTGCTGGTGGTGTGGGACTGCGCGGTGTTCGTGTTTTTATTGTTCTGGCTGATGGGCCTGGTGGTCGAGATCCAAAGATCGGAGAGCATTGATTTGCCGAAGCTGCTGCATTTGCCGGTGACGCTGAGGCAGGTGTTTGTTTTCAACTATGTTCTGTCGCACCTGACGCCGGGAATCGTGTTGCTGGTGCCGGCGATGGTCGGGGCGGGCGCCGGCCTGGTGTTTGGGGTGGGGCCGCGGATGGCGTGGTTGATGTTGCTGGTGCTGACCTTCGTGTTCATGGTGAGCGCGTGGACGTATTGCCTGCGGGGCTGGCTGGCGGCATTGATGACGAACAAGCGGAGGCGGCGGGCGGTGATCGTGTGGATTACGGTGGTTTTCATTTTAGTCGCGCAGTTGCCGAACCTGCTGTTCAGTTCCTCGGGCTTTTTCGGGCATCGCGGGCGGGACCGCGGAGCGGCCCAGTCAGAGCCCGCGCAGGGGCAGTCGCGGGGCGGGGGCAAGCCGCAACTCGGCGAAGGCGTGATCGAGGCGCACCTGGCGGTGCCGGTGGGCTGGGTGGGTTACGGGGCGATGACGTTGCGGGAGGGAACGATCTGGCCCGCGGCGGCCGGCGTGGCGGCGAGCGCGCTGATTGGGGTGCTGGGGCTGATGAGGGCTTACAAGGCGACGCTGCGCTTTTACCAGGGAGCAGACGAGGGAGTGAAGGCGGCGCCGAAAGTGGCGCGGGATGCCAACCGGCGGTTGCTGGTGGAACGCCGGTTACCGTGGCTGCGGGAGGACACGGCGGCGTTAACGATGGCAACGCTGCGGTCGCAACTGCGGGCGCCCGAGCTGAAGATGGTGTTGATCGTGCCCGTGGTGATGATCGTGGTGGTGGGTTCACTGAACATAACGAAGGCGCGGCAGGCGGCGCCTTACATGGGGCCGCTGGCGGCAGCGGGAGCAGCCGCGCTGGCTACCTTTTCGCTGGTGCAGACCATGAGCAACGTATTCGGGCTGGACCGGAATGGATTTCGGGCGCTGGTGCTGCTGCCCGTGCGGCGCGAGCAAGTGCTCTTGGCGAAGAACCTGGCGTTGTTTCCATTCGCAGGCGCGATCGGGGTGATCATGCTGGTTTTGGCGGCGTTGATGTTTCGGATGTCGCCGACGGTGTTTCTGGCGGGGCTGCTGCAAATTCCGGCGGCGTTTTTCCTGTTCAGCATCATATCCAATCTCGCGTCGATGCTGACGCCTTACAGGCTGGCGCTCGGGTCGCTGCAAGCGAAGAAACCCAAGGCCGTCGTGATGCTGTCGGTCTTCATCACTATGGTGCTCACGCCGGTGTTGCTGGCGCCGGTGCTGCTGCCGGCGGGACTGGAAGCTGCCTGCCTGCTGATGGGTTGGGTGCCGTGGCTGCCGGTGAACCTGCTCGGGTCCGTGGCCTTGCTGGGCGGAATCCTGGCTTTCTACGGGGCGGTTTTGCCGGCGCAAGGCCGGCTGTTGCGGCGGCGGGAGCAAGCGATCCTGAAGGAAGTCACCGAGGACGTGGAGTAGGAAAAGAATGAGTGAGTCAGTGAATTAGTGAATCAGCGAATTAGGACGGGCTGATTGAATAGGGGTGGAGGCTTGGGACGCGAGGGCGTTGAACCGTTGAAGCGTTGGAGCGTTAAAGCGTTAAAGCGTTGAAACGTTGAAGCGCGAAACGGAAATGAGGAAAGGTTGATTGAGGGGGCGGTTTCGGTCACTTTGAGCGGCAGTTTATGAAGTATCGCTGGTCGCTGGCGCCGGCGCAGCCGTTATTGGCTGGGCAACTGGCGAACAACCTGAAGATCCCTCCGCTGCTTGCGCAGTGTCTTGTCAACCGCAGCTTGAGCGATGCCGATGCAATCGGAAGGTTTCTCGAACCACGGCTCCAGGATCTGCGTGATCCGTTCCTGCTGCCCGATATGGCCGCAGCGGTCGACCGGCTCTTCCAGGCCCGCGAGCGAGGGGAGCACCTTGTCATCTTCGGCGACTACGATGTCGATGGCGTGACATCGACGGCGCTTTTGCTGCTGGTGCTGCGGAGACTGGGGTGGTCGGTCGATTATTATCTGCCACATCGGATGGACGAAGGGTACGGCCTGAGTCAGGAAGCAGTTCAGAACTGCCTGAGGAAGTTCCCGGTGTCGCTGCTGCTGGCGGTGGATTGCGGGTCAACGACGGTGGATTCCATCGCGTGGTTAAGAAGCCGTGGGGTCGATGTCATCGTGCTGGACCATCACCAGGTGTCCTCCCCTGCCCCGGCAGCGCTCGCGCTGGTGAATCCTCACTGCGAGGGCAGTGCCGGCAGGCAGCCTGTCGCACAGTCCGGCCCGGTTCAGGGCGGTGACGAAAACGGCTACAGGCGGGACGCTTGTGCTGCGTTCACCGAGCTTTGCTCCGCGGGCCTGGCCTTCAAGCTGGCGCATGCGCTGGTAAAGCGGGGACGCGAGACCGGGCTGCGGGGAGCCAGTGAGTTCGATTTGCGCTCGGTGTTGGACCTGGTTGCGCTGGGGACGGTCGCGGACATCGTACCACTGACCGGTGAGAACCGGATTTTGGTGGCTGCGGGCCTGCACCGTCTAAACGCGACTGATCGCCCGGGATTGGTGGCGCTGAAAAAAGTCGCTCAATGCCCGACGCCCGTAGGAACCTACGAGGTCGGGTTCCAGTTGGCGCCGCGCCTCAATGCCGCCGGGCGCCTGGAAACCGCCGAGGCCGCGCTCCAATTATTGCTTGCCCGCGACGCGACCGAAGCGCTGCCGCTGGCACAAACGCTCGACGCATGCAACCGGGACCGGCAAAAAATCGAGCGCGCTATCGCCGAAGAAGTGGTGAGCGCGATACGGGCCAGGTTCAACCCGGAGGAGCACTTCGTCATTGTGGAGGGCCAGAGTCAGTGGCACATCGGCGTGGTAGGCATCGTCGCGGCGCGGGTGCTGCAGCAGTTTTACCGGCCGACCATCATTGTCGGCGGAGAGGGTGAGTACTGGCGGGGGTCGGGCCGGAGCATCGCCGGATTCGATCTCGCGGGAGCGCTGCGCGAATGCGACGATTTGCTGGCCAGACACGGTGGCCATGCCATGGCGGCGGGTGTGACGGTTGTTCCGGACAAGATGGATGAGTTCAGGAACCGGCTGAACGAATTGGCGCGGCGCTCGTTGAAACCGGAGGAACTGCAACCGCTTTTGCGGATCGACGGGGAGGTAGGTCTGGAGGAGATGAACCTCGAGTGCCTGCTTCACCTGGCGCGACTCAAGCCGGTCGGGCAAGGCAACCCGGCGGTCCAGTTCTGTGCGCGGGGCCTCGTTCACCAGCGGCCGTTGCAGCGTCTCGGGGCCGAGAAACAGCATGTCAAAATGTGGGTCACCGACGGGGCCAGCTCGCTGGAAGCCGTTTGGTGGCGCGCAGGGAATGAGATGCTGCCGGTGGGCCGTTTCGACCTGGCGTTCGCGCCGCAAATCAACCAATACAACGGGCGACGGACGGTGCAGCTTAAGGTGCTGGATTGGAAACCGAACAACAGTCAGTGAATTAGCGAATCAGTGAATCAGTGAGTTCTCAGAGGGGTGTTGGCAGAGGAATGGAGGCAAGGGAATGGGGAAGAATACAAAGGCTGAAGGCGGAGGGAGAAGACAGTAATCGGTGAGTTAGCGTATGGCTTTATGGTTGCTCTAATCCTAGTCGATTTACAGAACGATTTTCTACCCGGCGGCGCCCTGGCGGTTCCCGAGGGCGATGCGGTGGTTCCCATCGCCAACCGGCTCCAGCCCGGATTCGAGGTCGTGGTGGCGACGCAAGACTGGCACCCGGCAAACCACGGCAGCTTTGCGGCGAACCATCCCGGCAAGCGCGTCTACGACGAGGTGAAGCTGGGCGGGCTGCCGCAAACCTTGTGGCCGGTACATTGCGTGCAAAACACCAAGGGGGCGGACTTCGCGCCGGGCTTTGACCGGCGGCGCATTCAACAGGTTTTTCAAAAGGGCATCGATCCCGAAATTGACAGCTACAGCGGGTTCTTCGACAACGCGGACCGCCGCTCGACCGGGCTGAGCGAGTGGCTGAAAGATAAGCGGGTGAGGGAGATTTACATCGCCGGGCTGGCGACGGATTATTGCGTGAGATTCACCGCGTTCGATGGGCTGGGACTGGGGCTCCGGACGCATGTGATCGAGGACGCCTGCCGGGGAGTCAACGTGCAGCCCGGGGATGTTGAACGGGCCCTGCGGGAGATGCGGTCCGCGGGTGTCGAAGTTCTGCACAGCAATGAACTGAAAATCGGATGAACGACCAGGAGCCACAGACTTTGTTCAAGGGAAAGTTCCTGTCTCTGATCCGGGAGGGAAGCTGGGAATACGCTCACCGGGTGAACGCCACCGGCGCGGCGATCATTCTCGCGGTGACCGAAGACGGGAAGCTGCTACTGGTGGAACAATACCGGATTCCCTGCCACGCGCGCACGGTGGAGCTGCCCGCCGGGATCATCGGCGACGAGCCGGAAGCGGGGGATGAATCGCACGCCGAAGCGGCGCGACGCGAGTTGCTCGAGGAAACCGGCTATACCGCGGAAAGGATGGAGGCGCTGAGCACTGGGCCAGCCTCGAGCGGTTTGACTTCCGAGCTAGTGACGCTATTCCGGGCTTCGGGCTTGCGAAGGCTCGGGAAAGGCGGCGGGGTGGCGCACGAGGACATCAGGGTGCATGAGGTTCCCCTGCGGGAGGCGCGCAATTGGCTTGAGGAAAAAGCGCGCGCGGGGGTGCTGGTGGATCCGAAGATCTATGCGGGGCTGTATTTTGTGCAATTAGGTTGAGGGATCAGCCCGAGAACGACTGCAAACGCGAACGGGATAACGTCCAAAATATGGCGGCCACGACAGCGCGGTGCAAGTTCCCATCGTTTGCTTCTCAGGATTCCTCTTTGTGTTTCACTTTGTAGCTCGCTTTGTCTTTCGCTGCGTCCCCCATCGCCGGAAATGCCAACGAACCACAGGACAAAGTGAAGGACAAAGTGAAGGACAAAGTGGAAGAGGAGGACCTATTCAAAGGGCCGCGTGCAACAGGTGCTCGCGGGCGGAGGGTTCCACTTTGGCGAAGCGCGACACAAGGTCCCGATAGCGGGGCTCGGGAAAATGTGCCGCCGCCTGCCGAAGCAGCGGGCCGAAGCCACGTCCGGCGCTGCCGCCGAGTTGCTGATGTGGCCACGGTTTTTCGCCGATGCCGAAGGGCAGCAGGTAGTCCACGGCTTTGCGGAGGCTGCGACCATCAGGGGTTTCGTAATGCCACAAGTCAATGCCGACGCTTTCGCCGAGCGCGGCAAGCGACATGAGCCCCGAAAGATTGCCAACGCTGTAGCCCCAGGATTTGGTGCGTGCTAATTCCAGCGGCTGGCGGCCATCCGGCTCGATCTGCGTGGCGATGCGTTTCTGTTTGGCCGCGTCGAGCACTCGGGTCGCCAGGTCGCGCTGACCCAAAAATAGTGCGAACGATGCCACTTGCACGTCGTAGTAAGTGCCATGGCGACGACCACGTGCTGGCAGAGGACATCTACGCGCTCGACGTCATCGACGAACAGGGCCGCCTCGAGCGCCGGGAGGTCCCGATGCGCAACGCGCTCAACGAGGTGCTGC
>DATDCV010000311.1:0-5338 GCA_036524155.1 Verrucomicrobiia bacterium | reverse complement strand
GTTCTTCACGGCTTTCGCCAAAACGGGCCGGTTTATGAAACGACCATTGCGGACGTAAAAGCCGGCAAATGGTACTTTCGCCAACTCTTCGTGGACGGCGCGCGCCGCCAATTGGCCCGGTCTCCGAACAGCGGCTACCACCGCATCGCCGCTTTGATTCCCGGCCCGCCGAGCCCAAACGCCAAACCCGTCGCGCGCGACCGTTTCATTTTCGCCGGCAACGACGTCCGACCGTGGGCGGAGCTTTCCGACGCCTACGTTGTCCTGATGCATTCGTGGGAGACCTCCCTCCACCCAATCAAGGCCGTCGACCTGTCTTCCAGGACCGTCGAATTTGCGTCGCCGTTGAAGGAATGGTGGACCATCGGCTTTTGGGAGGAGGCACAACGTTATTACGCTGAGAACGCGCGGGAACTGCTGGATGAGCCCGGTGAATGGTACCTCGACCGGCAAACTGGAGTGCTCAGCTATTGGCCTCTACCACACGAGCGGATGGACAAAGTCAACATAGTCGCGCCACTCCTGACCGAACTCGTACGCTTCGCGGGGAACGCTGAAGATGGCCGTTTTGTAAGGAACATAACTCTTCGCGGCCTGGCCTTCCATCACTCCGATTGGGTGCTCGATCCGAAAGGCAACAGCAGTACCCAGGCGGCTGTCGAAGTGCCCGCCGCCATCGTCGCCGACGGCGCGCTCGATTGTGCCGTGGAACGCTGCGAAGTCGCCCACATCGGAACTTATGGCATTTGGTTCCGGCGGGGCTGTAACGATTGCCGGCTGCAGCAAAACCGGCTGCTGGATCTCGGCGCGGGCGGCATTCGCATCGGCGAAGCTAACGCGGCACGGACGGATGTGGCGGAAACGAGCCGAACGCTTGTGGATAACAACCACATCTTCGACGGCGGGCATGTCTTTGCGGCCGGCATTGGCGTCTGGGTGGCTCAGAGCAGCTCGAATGTCATCTCGCACAACGATATCCATGACCTCCTTTATTCAGGCATGAGCATCGGCTGGAACTGGAATGATTCGCCAAACCGGACACATCACAACATCATCGAGTACAACCATGTCCACGACCTCGGCCACGGGGTACTCAGCGACGCTGGGCTGATCTATTGTCTCGGCGTTTCGCCCGGCAGCGTCATCCGGAACAACATCTTCCATGACATGTGGCCTTACTCGAACCCGCCTTTCGGCTGGGGCATTTATCTCGACGCCACCTGCGGCCAATACCTCGTGGAAAGTAACCTCGTCTACAACACGCTCAGCGGCGGTCTGATGTACAACAATGGCGGCCATGAACACATAATCCGGAACAATATCTTCGCCCTCTCGGCCAATCACTCCATCTGGCCCTTCTTTGAAAAACGGCCGAACACCTTCTCGCGAAATATCGTTTATCTCACCCAGGGCGAGCTCTTCATTCCTTACGGCCAGCGTTCCCTCGGCGAACGCCTCGCTGCCAAAGAACCGCTGGGCGACTGGGATCACAATCTCTACTGGCACACCGGAGGAGCCGATCGACTCAGGTTTCTCAACCGACCCTTCGCCGGCTGGCAGCAAATCGGACCTGACCGCAACTCTCGTATTGCGGACCCGGGCTTCGTAAATGCACACGTGGGCGATTTCACCCTGACCAGAAACTCACCCGCCTTTCAACTTGGCTTCGAACCCATTCGTTTCGGCGGGGTTGGTCTTTACGGAGACGCGTCATGGCGGAAGGAATGCCGGCATGAAGACTGCCGGCTGAAACCGCTTCCAGCGCCACCGACCCGGCCCTAAACGCTTTGGCCTACGCAGCACCGCTCTAACCGAAGGCATTTCCGCTGAATTTCTTTGAAACTTCGAGACCGGCCGCAGAGTATTAATAACATGCTCGCAAAAGGCCGCGCAAAATTGCTGCTTATCGGAGGCGCCATTTTGGCGGTGCTCGGCTTGCTGCTGGCCGCCAGCGGCGCTTTCAGCAAGGCCAAACCGGTCCCGCCCGAAAAGATCGTCACCGCGGAACGCGGCGATATCGCGCGTTCGGTGGTCGCCCGGGGCAAGATCGAGCCGCTCTCGAAGGTGGAGGTAAAATCGAAGGCCAACGGGATTATCAAGGCCTTGATGGTGGACGTGGGAGACGCGGTGAAAGAGGGTCAGATCCTTGCTGAACTGGACAAGGAGGATATTCAGGCCCAGGTGCGCGGGGCCAAAGCTGCCCTCGAAGGCGAAGAAGCCAATGTGCAGGCGGCGCTCGCGGCCGCGGCAAAGGCCCAAATCGAGGCCGCCAACCCCGAACTCGAGTTCGCCCGGCGCGATTACGAACGGGCCCAGGGCCTGTTCCGGGGGAAAGTTGCTTCCCAGCAACAGTTGGATGATGCGAGCCGCGCCTACGAAGTCTCACGCAACCGGCAGCAGTTGCTCGATGCCACCGTCAAAACCACGGCCGCCCAGGTTGAGCAGGCCCGCGCCGGGGTCGCGGTCGCCAAGGCGACCTTGGACCGCGCGGAGGAAAACCTGAGCTACGCGACAATTCGATCGCCGCTCAACGGAATCGTTCTGTGGCGGCCAACGGAAGTCGGCGACGCGGTCTCCTCGATTTTGAACCTGGGCAGCGCCGCGACCCTTATTATGACGCTGGGCGATATCAGCAGCGTCTATATCAAAGGCGAGGTTGACGAGGCCGATATCGGCAAAGCCGATTGCGGCCAGCATGTGCGCACGAAAGTCGAGTCTTTCCCAAACGAGTCTTTTGACGGCGTGGTGAAGCGGATTTCGCCCATGGGCAAAGAATTCAACAACGTCACTACCTTCGAAGTGAGAGTTACCATCTCCAACCCCCAGGGCAAGCTGCGTGCGAACATGACCGCCAACGCTGAAATCGTGCTCGAAGAACATACCAACGTCCTGCAGGTCCCGGAATCAGCCCTGGTCTACGACAAAGACAAAAATGCCTCGGTGCAACTGCTCGATGCCACCTCAAAACAAGGCTGGCGCAAGGCGCTTATCAAAATCGGAATTTCAAACGGCCAACGCGCGGAAGTGCTCGCAGGCATTAAACCGGGAGACAAACTCGTTCTGCCCTGAACGATTCCCGACCGAGATCCGAAGCCCGATCGCCGAAACCTGAATGAAACCCAATCGTCGATGCGACGACAGCCTTGCGACGCAGCAGGAAACGGCAAAAGCCCTCTACGTCCTCTGCGCCTCTCTGCGGTTTTTTCGGCCTTCGGATTTCGGCCTTCTTCTGGATTTCGCATTTCGGATTTCGGATTTCCTCCTGTGACCCTCGCCGGCGAGATATTCCTGCAGACCTTCCGCAATCTTTGGGCGCACAAACTGCGGAGCACGCTGACCATGTTGGGCATCTCGTGGGGGATCGCGGCGATTGTCTTCATGATCGCGATCGGCGAGGGCTTCAAACAGGGCTACCGCAAAATGCTCTCTTCCTTGGGAACGGACATTGTCATTTTGTGGGCGGGCCGCACGAGTTCGCAGGCGGGCGGCCAGCGAACAGGGCGGGAGGTCCGTTTCAGCTACGAGGACGTGCTCGCCATCCGAAAGGAATGTCCGCGCGTCCACTATGTCACCGCCGAACTGGCCGGGATGCAATCGGCCCGAAGCCGGTTCAACTCCGGAACGTTCTCCACCCACGGCATCAGCCCGGTCTATCAACAAATCCGCTCCATGAAGCTGGCGTCGGGGCGACATATTTCCGAGGCTGACTTCGCGGAATGCCGCGCAGTATGTGTTCTTGGCGATGAGGTCAAGAAGCAGCTTTTCGCCGACCGTGTTTCGCTCGGCGCGCAGGTCTACATTCAGGACGTCCCGTTCACGGTGATCGGCGAACTCAGCAAGAAAGACCAGAACAATTCCTACAACGGGTTCGACGGCACTAAGGTCCTGATCCCTTACAGCGCAATGGCGCGCTACTTTCCCGATCCGCGGCCGTTCATCGGTCCGGCCCACATCGACAACATCATTTTCATGCCGTTGTCGGCGGACGAGCACACGGAGGCGCTGCAAGAGGTCAAACGCCTGCTCGGCCGCCGGCATGGCTTCGACCCCGACGACCAGGGCGCGGTGTGGTGCTGGGACACCGTTCGCGACGCCCGTATGGTCAGCGAAATTTACGACTCAATGGAAGTGTTCCTGGCATTTGTCGCGTTCATCACGCTCGCCCTGGGCGGCATTGGCGTCATGAACATCATGCTGGTGTCGGTGGCGGAACGAACCCGCGAAATTGGCATCAAGCAGGCCGTGGGCGCGACACCCAATCGCGTGCTGTTCGAGTTCTTCCTCGAATCAATCGCGTTGACGATTTGCAGCGGCCTGGCAGGGCTGGCCGTCGCGTGGGGAATCTGCGCCGCCGTGAGCCGCTTGCCGCTGCCGACGTTATTCGCCGGCCTGCCGGTGAGCGCGACGACCGCCCTGCTGGCCTTCGGCACGCTGGTGCTCGTCGGGATCTTGTCGGCCATTTACCCCGCGCGCCGGGCATCTTTGCTCACGCCGGTGGAAGCGCTGAGGTACGAATGATTCGTCACATCTTCTCCGAGGCACTGAATGCGCTAAACCACTATCGGTTGCGCTCGCTGTTGACGATGCTGAGCATTACCTGGGGCGTCGCTTCACTGATGTTGTTGCTCGCCTATGGCCAGGGCTTCGAGCGCGCGCTCGTCAAAGCGTTCCGCCAGATCGGCAAAGACCTGGTCGCGGTTTTCCCGGGGCAAACCAGTATGCAAGCCGGCGGCGAGCGCTCGGGACGCCGCATCCGGCTCGAGTTGAGCGACGTGAAAGCCATTGCGGCCGGAGTGCCCGCGGTCGAGGCGGTTTCTCCTGAGGTCCGCCGCTACTACCCGATCATATTCAACGATCGCACCCGCACCTACAGCGTCGCCGGCGTGCATGCCTGCTACGGCCGCATTCGGGAAGAAATCGTCGCGGTCGGCAGATTCCTGTCTGAGGACGATGTCCTCCACCGCCGGCGGGTCGTCGTCATCGGCGAGCGGATCCGCAAGGAGCTCTTCAGCGGTCTCCCGGCGCTCGGCGCCGAAATCAAGATCAACGGTGTGCGCTTCACGGTCATTGGCATTCTCGAGAAGAAGACCCAAATTACCAATTACGACGCCCCGGACGACATGACTGCGTTCATGCCCCTGACGGCGCTCTCGAACTTTGTCGACGTCCGGTACCTGAATGCCATTGTGCTGTTGCCTGCCAACAACCAGTTCCGGGACCGGATAGTGGCCGATATTCGCGCCACACTCGCCCGCGCCCACAATTTTAACACCCAGGATGAACGGGCGGTAATGATCCTCGAATGGAACAAATTTCTTGCCGTGATTACCAACGTGAG
>DATDCV010000310.1:0-9327 GCA_036524155.1 Verrucomicrobiia bacterium | reverse complement strand
GGGCAGCCAACTGTGTTTTCGGCAGACCCGCGGGGGAACCCGAACCGGGTGACCGTGGTTTATTCGGAGCCGATGGAGGCGGCGAGCGCCGGGGCTGCCGCCAACTACCGCCTGGCGAATGCGGTGGGCACGGCGGTGGCGATCAGCAGCGCGACCCTGGCGGCCGACCAGACGAACGTGTTCCTGGATCTGGGGGAGACGCTGCAACTCACGACCAACTACTTTCTGACGATTAGCGATGTCCGGAGCCTGGGGCTCGTGACGATCGCGCCGAGCCCGACGGTGGTGAACTTCTGGTACGGGGGAAATCCAAACGGCGCGACGTTCAGTTTCGACGACGGCCAGGTGCCGGCGGGCACGCGGCTGGCGGTGGGGCCGGACTCGGCGGGCAGGCAGGTCAACCCTTCACAAGGCGTCACCAATGCCGGGGGCTTTGGCAATAGCGGCTGTCTGGTCCTGGGCAACCCGGCAAGCGGGGAGACCTTCGGCCAGTGGCGCCTGATGACTGATTACTCCGGGGGCGTGACGGTGACGAACCTGCAACTCGCGTTTAAGCTACTTCTGGGGAACGGCACCGGCGGCAACCTTGGCGGATTGGGTGTGCCGAATTCGGGCGGCAATGGGATGGTATTCCACTGGGGCCCAGGGTTGCTGGAGCAATACTCTGGTGGAGCGTCTTCGTTTGGATATGGGCTGGACGTGACGTTCCGGACTTACAACTCGGCGCCCAATACGCCGGGCGTCAATATCTACTACGGTGGCACGGCAGGGGCGGGGAACAACGCCCCGATTGCGACGAGCACAAACATCAGTTACTTCGCGACCAACGGCCCCGCCACACCCGACACCTTTGAGGAAGCGGTGGATGTCAACCTGAGTATTTCCAACGGCGTACTGAACCTGGCGTACAGCAACGCGGTGCTGGGGAATGTGGTCTGTTATTCGAACTACGCGATCCCCGGGTTCACGCCCCAGCCGATGGGCGGCAACTACGTGGCGTTCACGACGACCGATGGAGGAGGGGCCCATGAAAGCTGCTGGTTGGATGACGTGGACATGAACGTTAACGGCATGCACGTGAGCGCGGGAGGTCAAACGGTTGGGCCAGTGGGCGTTGTGGTTCAGCCGGCGGATGTGACGACGAACGAGAACGTGTATGTGACGTTCAATGTCGGTGTGACGGGCGCGCCGCCGGTGAGTTTCCAGTGGTTTTCCAACAGCGTAGCCATTCCGGGCGCAGTGTCGGCCTCATACCGGACGCCGCTGACGTTGTATTCGACGATGAATGGGGCTCACTACTCGGTGGCCATCAGCAACACCTTCAGTTACGCGATTAGTTCGGAAGCGATCCTGACGCTGATCCAGGATACGGCCGGTGTGCAAGTAGCGTCAGTGGGGAGCGTGGATGGGCGGAGTATTGGCGTGCAGTTTACGTCGTTTGTGGATCCGGCGACGGCTGGCAATCCGAACAATTACCTGGTCAACGGCGTTGCGCCGACGGCGGCGAACGTGCGGACGGCGTTTGCCAACTACGGGGACCCGCTGGCGAACTATCCCGCCTGGCAGAAGACCGTGCGGTTGACCCTCGCGTCGCAGGTGGCGAGCGGCTATACGGTAACCGTGCAGCCCGGGGTGTTGAGCCGGACGGGGGTTCCGGTGGTGCAGACGAATCTGACTGGCGATGTGCTGGGGCTGAGCGATACAGACCTGGGCACATCGGGAGTCAACCCACTGACGGCAGGCGAAGCCTTTTCGGGCGGCAGCAACCAGGTTCAGTTGCTGGCGGGCGGTTCGGACATTGTGCCCATCAGCACCACAGGCGTTGCCGATTATGGCAACTACGCTTATCGCCAGCGGACAGGTAATTTTGACGTGGCGGCGAAGCTAACCTGGGAAACTCTGACCGCCAATGGCGCCAAAGCCGGGCTGATGGTGCGGCCGATGCCCACTGACCTGTCGAGTCCCACCATCGCGGAAACCGTCTTTCCGGCTGCTCCGGGACGCAACACCTATGAAACAGGCATGCGGGCGACATACGGAGGCGGAGGCACGAGTTGGGCTGCGTCGGGGGCGCCGGCGAATGGCAATCTAGGCGCCTACTGGAGCAGCGGCGGCAGTTGGATTCGCATCCGGCGGCTGGGGGACACTTTTGCCGGGTTCGCCTCCTCGGACGGCGCCAATTGGACACTGATTGGTCAGACTGCGCCGAGCACCAACGATTTTCCGCCGCTGGAGTATATCGGCCTGGTGGCGACCGCCGCCAACAACGACGGCCGCGTGTGCGAGGCCGATTTCTCGAATTGGGGACCCGTGGCCTTCCCCAATGCCGTGGTTTCCATTACCAACAATTTGAGATCGGATTATACGAACTCGGAAAACGCCAGCCAGGTCTTCACGATCGGCGCGACGCTTGGCAGCACTGCCCCGGCAGGCGAACTGGCGTTTCAATGGCAGCGGGCCGAGCCCAGCGCCCCCACGCTCTTTTCAGATATTCTTGTCAACGGCAACACCAACACCTTAAGGACTCCGCTGCTGACGGTTGCCAATGACAATGGAGCGAAATACCGCGTGATCTGTTTTGTGGGTGATCCCACGACAGGCCACAGCATCACGAGCGCGGTCGCGACCCTGCACGTCAATCTCGACACGACTCCGCCGTATATGGTTGTGGCCGCGGCCGACGACACATTCTCCCGCGTGACGATCACTTTTGACGGGCCAATGGACTACAGTTCGATGGCGGATCCGTCGCACTTCACGATCATCCCGTCGGGCGGCGGGACAGCCCTCACCATCTTCTCGGCCGTCCCGGTGCCGAATCCTGACTTTACGTATAGCAGTGTGGTGCTGTCCGTGGATACGCCGCTTTCTGCGGGTGTCCGCTACAATCTGTGCGCCGCCAACGTCCTCGACTCGGCCGGGAACAATATCAACAATACGACGGTCCCCGACGGCAAGTGCCGCATCGTGACGGGCTGGGTGCTGGCTTACGGCTACTTGAAATATGAGCGCTGGAATGGTCCGAGTTATCCCGGTGGCGCGGGACCCTTCGCCTGGGGTGTGGAGCATCTGTTCGATAATCCAGATTACCCCTACTCTCCGACTACGAGCCAGTTGATCACCTACTCCGGCTATCCGAACGGTGATATTTCCAATCCAAGCGCTAACACCTTCGATTTCAGCGCCCGAATCAGCGGATTTTTCATACCGCCGACGACGGCCAACTACAGTTGGTACGTACGGGGCAATGACGGCACCGCCATTTGGGTGAGTTCCAGCAGCACGCCGCCCGTGCCGGCGACCGAACTGCACAAAGCGGCCGTTAACGTAAGTTTTGTGAACTCGAGCTGGGCAGGCAGCCAGACCAACGTGGCGACGTTCTTCGTCAACGGAAATTCTCCCGACACCTCGCCGATCAGCATGACTGCCGGCCAGCCCTACGCACTGGTAGCACTCGACCAACAGGCCAATGGAACGAGTTTCATCGAGTTCACCTGCGGCACCGACGGCGCAACAACGCTCGGCGGCGTCAGCATTACCAACACGCCGGGCGGCGCGTACCCGACCAACGGCCGCGGCGGCGCCCCCACCAACACCTATAACCTCAAAGGTGCTAACATCGCGACGTATGTGAACCCGGACCTATCGGTTATCAATGCCACCGGTCCGACGAACATTTCCGTGGAGCAGTCGCGCACAGCGACCTTTAACGTGGCGGCCACCGCCGCCGTGTCGGCCGGCGGCGCGCCCTCGGCGGTGCCGGTGACGTATCAGTGGATGAAAAACAACGTGAATATCACGGGTGCGACCCGAAATAGCTATACGACGCCGATCGCAGAGTATCCCGGGGATAACGGCGCGACCTTTGCGGTGGTAATGAGCGTGTCGGGGTTGCCCTTCATGACGATCACCAACAGCGCGGTGTTGACCGTTTACCCGGACACGAGCGCGCCAACGGTCGTCTCGGCCAGCAGCTTCGGCGGGAATACGATCGGCATCCGCTACGACTGGCTGATGGATCCGGCTTCCGTCACGACCGCCGCAAATTATACCGCGGTGAGCGGGGGGCTGACGGTAACGAGAGTTGTGCTGCGTCCGGACGGCCAAACGGTGTTGCTGTATCTCTCGGGCGCTCTGGCCGGATCGACTTTCTCGGTGACCATTGACAACGTAAGAGACCTGGCCGGCAATCCGCTTGCGGCGGGCACAATCGCCACCGGCAATGCGCTCTTCGCGCAGTTGAGCGCGATCGATATCGGCGTTGGCACCAACGCGCTGGGGTCCTATGTTCTGGCCCTCAACAGTCAGCCGGCGTTGACTAATCTCACGTTCGATGTGAACTACCCAGGCTCGACGGTGATGGCGAGCGACGGGGTTTTCGAAGTGCAAGCCAGCGGCCTGGACATCGGGAACAGACAAGACGGCCAGCAGTTCGTGTATGAGCAACGGACGGGCGATTTCGACCTCAAAGTTCGCGTCGATGGTTTGACCGTCGCAAACGCGCTTTCGAGGGCGGGCCTGATGCTGCGCGAGAACCTCACCCCGGGCAGCCGCCGTTATAGCATCGTGGCCGATCCGCCATCGACACCCGCGGCGGACGGCAGTGGCAACGGCCAGAACAAGGTCGAGGTCAACTACCGCGCGGCGCAGGATGGCACCTCAGCCAACTGGCCGAACAACCCGAATCCGGCCAGTCTGGGCTCGGGCAACTCGGCGACGCAGATACCGGGCATTTACCTGCGCTTGAAACTGGTGGGCAACAACCTCTATGCCTATACGAGCGGTGATGCGCTCAACTGGGCCCTGGCGGCGCGCGCGACGCTGGCGTCGAGTTGGCCAAAGAGCTACTACGTGGGCCTGTGCGCAACCGCGCATCACACCAACGCCATGGCCGGTTCCTACACGATCGCGCGCCTGAGCAATTACGGTGATTACACGGCGCCGACGACCAAGCAGGCTCTGATGTTGGTCGGGAATGAGAACAATGTACCGCCCGGTTCACCCAACGCGCCGCAGCAGGCCTCCGACACGCTGGCCTTCAACATACTGCTGGGATTGGGATACAACGTCACCGTGGCCCATAACCTGACAGCCCAGCCCGAAGACGCGGAAGGCAAGTCCGTGGTCGTATGGTCGTCTACGGGCAATTCCGGGGATGTGGGGACCCCGTTGAGCCGTTTCGCGGCCGTGCCTGTGCCCTTGATCACTTGGGAAAATGCGGCACCCCAGAAGCTGAACCTGACGAGCGCCGGCGGCGGCACCGCTACCGGACAAACCTCGATTAATATTACCAATGCCACCTCCCCGCTGACGATGGGACTGAGCGGCAACGTGACGGTCAGCACGTCAGCGACCTACACGTACGCTACCAAAGCTTCACTTGCGGCAGGAGTCTTCGACGTGGCCTCACAATCGAGCGATGCCACCCGCACCGTGTTCTTCGCGTGCGAACAGGGCGCTACCCTGACGGGCGCAAACAGCGGTCCGAGTGCGGCGCCGCATCGGCGCGTGGTGATCTTCCTGGATGATAATACTCCGAACGCCCTGAGCACGACTGGCAAGCAATTATTCACCAACGCCATTCAATGGGCGGCGGCGGCAAGCGAAGCGCCCTCGATCTGGACGCAACCTGCCAACCAAACGGTCGCGGAAGGCAGCCCGGCTGTCTTCATGGTCACGGCCGTCGGCCCGGGACCCTACACCTATCAGTGGACGAAGATCGTCGGCGCCACCGCCACCGACATCCCCGCCGCTACCAACCGCGATTACACCATCCTCAGCACCGGGTTGGCTGATGATGCATCCGGTTACCGCGTGACTGTGACCGGCATCAACTCCGGCCTGTCCGTAACAAGCGCCGTCGCAACTTTGATTGTGCAGACGCCCGTGGCCATTGTTACACCGCCGCAAAATGCGCAGGCGGGCATCGGCCAAAGCGCGACTTTCGGCGTGACGGTTTCCGGGTCCGCGCCAGCCTACCAATGGTGGCTCCTGGTCCCTGGAGTCTCAACCAATGCGATCGCCGGCGCCATCGGGCCGAGCTACACCACGCCGCCCCTCGCTCTCGCCGATAGCGGCAAACAGTACTACGTCGTGGTCAATAACCTGATCAATTCCGTGACCAGCGCCGCGGCGACTGTGACCGTGTCCTCTCAACCTGCCTTCTCCGCGCTGTCGTTCGCCAGCGGCCAACTGGTGCTGGACTGGACCGGGGGGGGTACCTTGCAGGCGGCGCCGGAGGTGACTGGCGAATGGACGAACGTAGTGGGCGCTACCAGCCCGTTCACCAACATCGTCAGCCCCAGCGTGCCGAGGCTCTTCTATCGGATAACGGTCCCATAACATGGGAACGGTTTTAACACTTGCACCGTTTGCTGCTTGGTCTCGGCCACGGTCCCGTTCATTATAGCCGCGCGAGACCAGAATGATCCAAGCCCAGGCCCGGCACGAACCAACGAGGTTCGTTGCCGGCGCCTTCGGAGCAGGAAACCGGATGAAAACAATTAAGGCACAACCACGCTGCCCGGCGCCCCGTGGATCCCGGGGCAAGCGGAATAAAGGCGCCCGGAGCGGAGCCCGTTCTGGGTGCAACGCGACCCCGGTTTGCGCCGGGTTCTACGCCCTCTCCTGCTCAGGAGGGGAGGGCTGCGGAGAGGGGGCCTCTACTGTCCAACCCATTGGGAATAATCAAACCCACGCCGGTGTTCATGCCCGCAAAGCGCGAACCGCTTTTCGGAAACTCCTCTGTTCCCCAGCCTCCCTCTTCCATCCTCGTCGGTCACGGCTGCTGCCCGCAGCTTTTCTTTCTCTGTTGATCTGGCCTGCACACACGGCGCCGGGGGTTGAACATCTGATCTGGAAGTTGGGTGAACCCGATCGCTCCCAACACGAGTTCGGGGGCTCGACAGACGCAGCCACGAACAAGCCGGTGGTGGTGCGGATCGGCGACGGCAACGAAACGAAGCGATGGCCGAAGTTTCATCCCGGCTCAGGCAACGGCGCGTTCGGCGGGCGCCGCTATAACTTTACCGTCGTGTTCGAGTTGCCGGCATCCTCGGCGACAGGAACGTTTTTCCTGGACGCAAGTTTGTTGTTCCGGCAGCCCCGTGTGCCGGCCGTGGAGTTGGACGTTAACGGGCATCGTGGGCGTTATTATTTCGATCCCGACCCGATGTTCGAGATCGGCGATGGCAACGATCAATTCAATCCCATCCGCTCAGTGCAGCGCCGGAAGATCGGGTTGCCGGCCGCTTTGTTCCGGCCAGGCGAGAACCGGCTCTCGTTAGCCGCAGTGGATGACCCCCAAACGGTGATAGATAATCATACCGTCGGCGGCACCGGCGATTCAGGCTATTACTATGACGCCCTGGCGCTGAGCCAGGACCCCGACGCCACGTTCGATCCGAAGCTCGAAGCCGTTCTCACGCCCACCGCTCTGTTTCCGAAGTCGGGCCGGGGTTTCAAGGAAGAATGCCTCCTGACATTGCGTTTCCCTGGCTCTTGGACCGGTGGCCGAGCGCGAGTCACGGTGGGCCAATTCGCGACCGAGTTGGAGACGCCCAAACCGGCTGAGTTCGGCGAGGGACGCTGGTCATTGCTGGCTCCGGGCGATCTCCCCGCAGGTCTGGCCCGGATCGAGGTGTATAATTCGAGGCAACCGCTGGCGGCCGACGTCCCGGAAACGTGCCGCGCCGATTTCACGCCCGCGAGAAAGTGGAAGGTGTTCTATGCTCCCAGCGAGCACCTGGACATCGGTTACACTGATTATCGGCCGAAGGTCGCGGAGGTCCACGCCCGCGCGGTCGACGAACTGCTCCGGACTTTCCCGGCTCATCCCGGCTATCGTTTCAACCTCGACGGAAGCTGGATCGCGGAAGAGTGGCTCAACACACGCTCGCCAGCCCAGATCGCTCAACTCGCCAAACAGGCCCGCGCCGGCAGAATTGGTCTCAACGCCCTTTACTCAAGCTTTGTCACCGACTATCCGTCGCTGGAAGCTTTCATCCGCAACCTCTATCTCAGCAAAGAACTCGAGCGGCGCTGCGGAATCCCTTTCGACTTTGCTCTCATCACCGACATCCCCGGCAACTCCTGGTCTGTGCCCTCCGTGCTAGCCTCCGCCGGCATTCGTTACTTCGCCGACGGCGGTAACCAGGACCGCGGACCCCTAATTGCCCATGGGCACTGGAATGTGCGCTCGCCCTTCTGGTGGGAAGGCCCAGACGGCCAGCGCGTGCTGGCTTGGTTCTCGTCACATTACCATCAACTCAAGGCGGTGGCGGGCCTTCCACCGGTAATGGACTCTGCCAAAAGCGGCCTTCCGCGATTTCTGAAGAGTTTCCAGCAGGCCGGTTACGCGCCCGACGCCGTCCTGCTCTATGGGACGGAGGTTGAGAATCTTCCGATGGACTACGCGGACGCGGGGTTCATCGAACGCTGGAATGCGCAGTATGCCTACCCCCGGATCGTTACCTGCCGCTTTTCGGAATTCTTTCGGTACATCGAAAGAAATTGGTCCGCCCGTTTGCCGGTGGTGAGAGGAGAGGCTGGGGCCTACTGGGGCGACTGCTTCGGCATGTTCGCGGCCGCAACTGCCCGCGATCGCTCCAACCAGACACGAGCAGTCGCCGCAGAGTCCCTGGCCTCCCTCACCACCGCCCTTAACCCTGTGCTTCGTTTTCCGCGCGACCTCGGGCGCGACTTGTGGCGCAACATTCTGCTCTATTCGGAGCACAGCTACGGTTCGCACCGCACGGGCGGCCAACCGGAGCACGATGAAACCATCGGCCAGCTCAGGGAAAAAGAGAACCAAACCGTGCAGGCCCAGGCCGCAATTGACAAGCTCATGCGCCATGGCCTGAGTCAATTGGTCGATCTGATCGAAACCGAAGGCAAGAACCTCGTCGTCTATAATCCACTGAGCTGGCCCCGCAGCGGCCTGGTTCAGTTCCAGATCGATGCCGGCACCACCCTCACCAACCTGGCGACCCACCAAGCCGTGGACTTGGAGGTCCTCGCCGAAAAAGACGGTTACCAGACGGTCCGATTTTGGGCCGAAAACGTACCGAGCCTCGGCTACCGGGTCTATTCGCTGGGCCGCGGCCGAACTCAAAAATCGGCGGCTGCGGAGCCGGAGCGTGGTCAAATCGTGGAGAATAAATTCTACCGACTGGCGCTTGATCCGGAGCGTGCCGCGATCCGGAGCCTCTTCGACAAGGATCTGGGGCGGGAGTTGCTTGATGCCAGCAGTCCCTATTTGTTGAACGAGTATCTTTTCGTCAGCGGCGGCGGGAGCGAAACTGGACGCGGGCGGGGTGCTGAGGATAC
>DATDCV010000309.1:0-13870 GCA_036524155.1 Verrucomicrobiia bacterium | reverse complement strand
GTGTAAGCCGAGTGCAACTCGGCGCTCCGACCCAACACTGAGCGGATACGAGCGCCCCACTTTTTGCTGGAGTTCCCGGATGCCTTTGTTAGAAGTGGGGCAAACCCATGTCAGTGTTGTTGCCGAGATTTCTCGCGGTCTTGCGAGTCGTAACGCGTCGCCGCGCGCGAGCTTCTCCCACCAACCTGATGACAATTGCTCTGGCCGCCGCGCTCGGGAGTGTTCAGGTTCGTGCCCAAACCAACGCCTTGCCCGACTTCGGCGTGGAATCGGCTCGCGCGTATTTGCGGGCGCTGGCCGGGGTAATTTCGGAACAGGTCGGCGCCAGCTCCGAAGGTTATTTGTGCCTGGCGCGCGTGCAGGATCAGCTTGGAGAAAAGGGTGAGGCCGAGCAACTGGCGCGCAAGGCACTGAAGAGCGATCCGGCCCGGTCTGATATCGCGGTGTTTTTGGCGGACATCCTCATCCGCCAGGACCGCATGGAGGAAGCGGCGGCTTGCTTGCGCCAAGCCGTGGAACGCGACCCGAAATGCGCTGGAGGCTACCGGCGGCTAGGCATGGTATTGGACCGGTTGGGTGACCGTGCCGGGGCGCAGGACGCGTTTGCCGCCGCGGTGCAGCAGGCCCCGGCGGATGCCAGTGCGTGGTTGCTGCGAGGCAAGGCCTTCCTGGATGAGGGGAAGTTGAAGGAGGCCGTGGCTGATTTGGAAAAGGCCTGTCAGCTCGACCCGGCGCTCGCAAATGCGTACTACCCGCTCTTCCAGGCCCAGACGCGGCTGGGCAACCAGGACGCCGCCCGGACCGCGTTGAACAAATTCCAGGAACTTAAGAAGGCGGAAAAAAGGGACGTGGGTATATTGACGGATGATCAAAGGGACGATAAAACGGACCTGCGGGCGTTTGCCGCCGGCGTTCACCGGGCGGCCGCCGCGGTCCTGCTCCGCGAAGGAAAAACAGCGACAGCGCAGGAGCATTTGCTCCGCGCCGTGCACATCGCGCCGACAGAGCCCGAGGCTCACGAGTTACTTGGTCAGACGCTGGTCCGGCAGGGAAGGCTGGCCGAGGCTCGAACGAACCTCGAGGAAGTGGTGCGCTTGCGCCCCAACGCCGCGACCGACCGAGTCAACCTGAGCACCCTGCTGTTTCAACTCAAGGAGTCGGCTCCCGCGGTGGCCGAGCTCAAGCGCGCGCTGGAATTGGACCCCAAACAGCCAGCCGCGCTGCACAACCTCGCCCGGTATTACCTGACCAGCCGGAACGAGCTGCCCGAAGGTCTAGCGCTGGCGCAACGCCTGGTGGAAGTGGATCGGAGTGCGGTCAGTTACGACCTGCTGGGGTGGGCCTGCTTCGCCAACGGCAAGACCAACGAAGCGATCGTGGCAACTGCGGAGGCCGTTAGGAGGGAGCCTGGCAATACGGTGTACTCCGCCCGGTTGCGGCGACTGCAGCAACTCACTGGAGCCAAGCAGTGAGCCGGATGAACCGGGCTTACACAGCGGTTCTCGTGCTGGTCGCCGTCTGGGGGGACAGCCGCAGCGCCACAGCGGCGGACGCAGGTTTGACGTGGCAGCAGCATTCTGGTTATCGGGTCGCCAGGCTGCAGGTTCCAACCACAGGCCGCAGCGGTTTCTCTCTTCTGACGCCAGAAGAGACAGGCATTCGTTTCACAAACGCGCCTTCCCCCGAGAGAACCAAGACGTATCCGCCGGTACTGGAAGGCGCCGGCGTCTGCGCTGGCGACGTTGACGGCGACGGTCGGCCCGACCTGTATTTCTGCAACGCGGACGGACCGAGCGGACTGTTCCGAAATCTTGGGGGCATGAAGTTTGCAGACATGACCAAAACTGCCAGGGTGGCCTGCACGAACCAGATTTCAAGGGGAGCGGTTTTTGCCGACATCAACGGCGACAGGGCGCTGGACTTGTTGGTGACCTCCGTCACTGGCCCCAACGCGTGCTTGCTCAACGACGGGCACGGGCAGTTTCACGACGTGACACGGGAAGCCGGGCTCGAGCTGCTTGAAGCCGGCTGCACGAGCGCGGCCCTCGGGGATATCGACGGAGACGGCTACCTGGATCTTTATATTGCGGACACCGGGATCACAACGGCGATGGAACGTATCGTCTCCATGGTGATGCGGGGCGGACGGCTGCAGTTGGCCGGCCGCGGCCGACAACGCTACAAGATCGTGGACGGCCAGCTCCTGCTCAAAGGCTACCCGGGCACCCTTTATCTCAATGACGGCCGGGGCCGCTTTCGATCCCAGGCGTGGACCGACGGAACATTTCTCGACCAGGAGGGCAAGGACCTTACGGAACCGCCGAACGAGCTGGGCTTGAGCGTCATGTTCCGCGACTTGAACGACGATGGCGCGCCGGACATTTACGTCTGCAACGACTGGGGAATCCCCGACCGGATTTGGCTGAACAATGGGCAAGGCCATTTCCGCGCGCTGCCGGATCTGGCGATTCGCAAGACGTGTTTGTACTCGATGTCGGCGGACGTCGCGGACATCAATCGGGACGGCTGGGACGACTTGTATAACGCGGACATGCTAAGCCGGTTTCACACGTTGCGTTTGCGGCAACTGGGAGGGACGAATCCCCCGGCCGCGGTGATGGGAGAAACCGTGGACCGGCAGCAGGCGCGCCGCAACACTCTCCAGCTCAACCGCGGCGATGGCACGTACGCCGAGATCGCGAATTACGCCGGCGCCGAGGCGTCCGACTGGACCTGGTGTGTGGCGTTTATGGACGTGGACCTGGACGGGTTCGAAGACCTGCTCGTGTTGAACGGCCACCTTTACGACCTGCAGGACATCGACCGCAGCGAACAGACGCGTGCCTCGCGCGAGATGCGATCCGACGTGCGGGCAGGCGAGAATCTGAGCGCCTACCCGCCGTTGCGGACCCCGAATTACGTATTTCGCAACCGGGGAGACTGCACCTTTCAGGAGATCGGTGCAACGTGGGGATTCAACTCGAGCAATGCGTGTCATGGAGTCTCGCTGGTGGATTTGGATAATGACGGAGACTTGGATGTGGCAGTGAGCTGCCTCGGGGCGCCACCGCTCATTTACCGCAACGAAACTACCGTGCCCCGTGTAGCCGTGCGGCTGAAAGGAAAAGGCCCGAACAGATTCGGCATCGGCGCCAAAATCATCCTGCGCGGCGGGACTGTTCCGCTGCAAAGCCAGGAGATGATGTGCGGCGGCCGTTACCTTTCCTCGGATGAGCCGCTGAGGGTTTTTGCCGCCGGCTCGCTGACCAACGTGATGACACTTGAAGTCAGGTGGCGCAGCGGGTATCGCAGTTTGGTTACCCACGTCGAACCCAACTGTTTGTATGAGATCGACGAAGCCGAGGCATCCACCCCCGCGCGCCCCGCCTCAGGCGCTGCCACCGTGTGTATATTTGAGGACGTCAGCGCCTCGCTTGGGCATCGACACGTGGACCGGCCGTACGACGATTTCAGCCGGCAAGCGCTGCTGCCGCGACGCCTGAGCCAACTCGGGCCGGGGGTGGCCTGGTTCGATCTCGATGGCGACGGGCGGGAGGATTTGGTGATCGGCGGTGGGCGCGGCACCGGCCTGGGAGTGTTCCTGAACGCCGGCGGCGGGCGTTGGCCACAGTTGGGAGGCATGGTGACGAACGCGCTGGACGACGACGCGGCGGGAATTGCTGGCGGCGTGCTTGTACCGGGAACCCGCTCGTTGCTGGTTGGGCTGGCACATTACGAGAGCGAGCAGACGAACCTGCCTTCGGTGCTGCGCTTCGACTGGGGAGACACTAACACTTCTAGGGGGATTGCTTCGCCGGGTATGGCGGCCAGTACGGGGCCGCTGGCGCTCGCGGATCTCGATGGCGACGGGACGCTAGACCTGTTTGTCGGCGGTCGGTTGGTCGCGGGGCGGTACCCGGAGGCGGCGGACTCGCACTTGTATCTCAACAAGGCCGGACGACTCGTCCCGGACGAAGCCGCCAACGCGTTGCTGGCGAAGGCGGGACTGGTGACCGGCGGGTTTTTCAGTGACTTGGACGGCGACGGCATGCCCGACCTCGTGATGACGCCTGAATGGGGTCCAGTGCGGGTCTTCCACAACGATCATGGCCGGCTGCAGCCATGGGACATTCCCTTGAGACTTATGCCTGGGGAGCCGGAGCGGAATGGCGTGCCCGCCCAGGCGACGAAGTTGAGCGATTTGACTGGTCTGTGGACGTGCGCGGCAACAGGCGACTTTGATGAGGATGGCCGCCTGGACCTTGTCGTAGGTAACTGGGGACTGAACAGTGCCTACCAGATCGGTTCTCCGGGACCGTTTTATATTTACTACGGCGACCTCGCGGAGGACGGCGCGGTGCATTTGTTCGAGGCTTACCGTGAACCGGGCACAGGCCAAGTAGTGCCCGCGCGCGATATGGCATATATGGAGCGAGATTTGCCCTGGATCCGCGCCCGCTTCGGCACGCACAAGGCGTATTCAGAGACCACCCTCAGCGATATTCTGACCAAGGGCCACGCCGTGGCGCGCGAAGTGCAGGCCGCGTTTCTCGGGTCGGTGGTGTTGCTCAACCGCGGAGAAAGATTTGAACTCCACTTGCTGCCGCCAGAGGCCCAGTGGACCCCGGTGATGGGACTTGCCGTGGCGGACCTGGACGGCGACGGGCACGAAGATTTATTCCTCAGCCAGAATTATTTTGCCGTACGGCCCGAGGACGACCGGTTGGATGCAGGCCGGGGTTTGGTGTTGCGCGGAGACGGCCATGGCGGGTTCACCGCGTTGCCGGGGCAGGAGAGCGGTATTAAAATGTATGGCGAACAGCGCGGCTGCGCGCTGGCGGACTACGACGGCGACGGCCGGGTGGACCTGGTCGTGACTCAGAACAACGACCAGACCCGCCTGTTTCACAATGTGAGCGGCAAACTGGGCTTGCGTGTGCGCCTGGCCGGACCCGCGGGTAATCCCGACGGTGTCGGCACAGTGATGCGGCTGGATTACAGCGGACGCCTCGGCCCGGCGCGTGAAGTGCAGGCCGGCGGCGGTTTCTGGTCCCAAAACAGCGCGGTACAGGTGCTGGCCCGCTCAGGAGCGCCGAGCGGGATTCAAGCGCGCTGGCCGGGAGGGAAACTCGTCAGCTACGCGCTGCCGGCTTCCGCCGCCGAGGTGCGGCTCACGCCCGAGGGAACACTCACATTCGTGCGCTGAGCGCAACACAGCGGGGGTCGTCTGGCCAAGGGCGCCCGTTAGGTGCCGTGATAACGCGGGATGCGTATGCAGAACATACAGAACGTCATGAAGCGTCGGAACAGCGCGAGTCTGGAACGCTGCGGCCGGCGGAGCACGCTTGTCGTCGCATTGGTCTGCCTGGCCGCCAGCCCAATCCCGGCCGGGCCGCCGATCAAGTTTCGCAACGCGACGGAAGCCAGTGGCGTTCGCTTTGTCCACACCGATGGCAGCTCGGGACAGCGGTATATAGTGGAAACGGTGAGCTGCGGGTTGGGCCTGATCGATTTTGACAACGATGGGTACCAGGACATTTTGTTTCTCAACGGCGAACCCTTGCCCGGAACGCCAGCGCCCGCGAAGCCGCCGACACCCGCGCTGTATCATAACAACCGCGATGGAACGTTCACCGACGTGACCGCCGGCAGCGGGCTGGACGTGCCGGGATATGCGATGGGTTGCACGGTGGCAGACTTCGACAACGACGGATTCGAGGATCTGTTCATCACGTATTTTGGGTACCAGCGGCTGTACCGGAACAACGGCAACGGGAAGTTCAGCGACGTCACGAAAAAAGCCGGGCTCGAGGACGCGTCGCTGAAGCAATGGATCGGCGGCGGGTGCTGCTTCCTCGATTATGATCGCGATGGCCGTCTCGATCTCTTTGTCGGCTGGTATTTAACGGTTGATCTTGCGGCGCACAAACCGCTGGTGGTGGCGGGCATCCCCAGGTACCACAACCCACGTAACTACCCCGGCTGCCCCAGCAGGCTTTACCATAACAATGGCGACGGCACTTTTACCGACGTCAGCCAGGCGTCCGGAATTGGCAAATACGTGGGTTATGGCATGGGCCTGGTCAGCGCCGATTTCGACGGCGACGGCTGGCCGGACGTGTATGTCGGGAACGATGTGATGGAAAACTTCCTGTTTCACAACAAGAAGGACGGAACGTTCGAGGAGATTGGGGTGGTGGCCGGGGTCGGCTATGACCAATATGGGGACCCGCAGGGAACGATGGGGGTGAATGTCGGCGATTACGACGGGGACGGGTTGTTCGACATCCTCGTCAGCGATTACCAGGACCAGGTCAATACGCTTTACCGGAACACCGGCAAGCTCCAGTTCCAGGATGTCACCGTCCAGACCGGAGCTGGCACCGGTTCACGACCGCTGGTCACCTGGGGCTGCGGCCTCGTCGATTTTGACAACGATGGTGTGCCGGAAATCTTCACCGCCGCTGGCCACTTGCAGGACACCGTCGAACAGTACGACAAAACCAGCACCTACAAACAGCGCAGCCTGCTGCTGCAACAACGCAATGGGAGATACGTGGACGTCACCCCCGAGGCCGGGGATCTCGCCAAGCTCATCGAGAGCAGCCGCGGCGCGGTCTTCGGCGACTTGAACAACGATGGCAAACCGGACATCGTCATTCTCAACGCGCGTGCCCGGGCAACGGTGCTAATCAACGAGACTCAAACCCGGAACCACTGGGCGCTGTTGAAACTCGTCGGCACCAAGAGCAATCGCTCGGCCGTCGGCGCGTTCGCGAAACTGACCGCCGGCGGGCGCACGCTGGTGGACGAAGTCCGCGCCGGCCGGGGTTATCAAAGCGCCGAGGACCTCCGGCTGCATTTTGGGCTCGGCACGAATTCAATCATTGACCGCCTCGAGGTGCGCTGGCCCGGCGGGGCCACCAATGTCTGGACCAAACTCGCCGCCGACCGCGTCATCCGGATCGTCGAAGGCGAGGAAATCAAATAACCCGGGGACTCTTTTCCTCTTGACCTTCGGTGGGCGGTTGGCAGTCTCAGCAGCGAGAGCCATTCACGCCAATTCGTGAAACAACAGAACCTAATATGAACACCCCTTCTGCTCCTGTCGGTTGCGCCTGCTGCCCGTTGAACCGCCGCAATTTTATCGCCAAAACCGGCGCTGCTACTCTAGGTGCGCTGGGCGTGATTTCAAGCCCAGGCCGGCTGGCCGCCGCCGCCCCGGCGGGGAAAACCCGGATTCGGATCATTTACTCCCTGCACAGTGAAAAGCAGAACCAGCCGGACTGGCCGAACAAAGGCTTTGATTTCAAGCCGGCGATGGAGCGGATAACCAATGAGCTGGCGAAGCGGTGCAAGGGTTTTGAGTTCGTGACCTCGCAGGCGGCGGGCGAGGAGCAGGCAAAAACAATTGTTGCTGAGGACGCCGCCGCCGGCGGCATCGACGGCTACCTGGTTTACCAGATGAATTGCTGGAACCGGGTCGTGCAGACGGTTGCGGGCGCGGGCAAACCGGTGCTGTATGCTGATTTTCAATTTGGCGGCAGCGGCGGCTTCCTGGTTTACAACGCGGCATTTCTCCGCAGCCAGGCGCCCAATGTGGCGTTTGTCGCCTCTTCCCGAGTCAAGGACCTGGCCAACGCCGTGAGTTGCTTTGCGGCGGCAAAGAGCGGCGGTTCGGCGGCGGAATTTGTGACAGACGTGGCCGAGGCCCGCCTGCGGGGAACTCCGCGGGCCCGCAAGCTGGCGGGCAAGCGCGATCCCGTCCGGTGCATCTCTACGGAGGAGTGCCTCGCCCGGCTTAAAGAGACCAGGATCCTCGCCGTTCGCGGCCAGGAATCCGGGCCCGCCGGCGAGGTCGCGGGGATCAAGATCGAGCACGTGCCTTTTGCCGAGTTGAACGAAGCCTGGAAGAATGCCGACCGGGAACAAACGCGTGCGGTGGCCGACACCTGGCAGAAGACGGCGAAGAAGATCGAAGGGGTCTCGCGCGAGACGCTGGAGACTTCGGCCGCGATGTACCTCGCCGAGAAAGCGCTGCTCCAGAAACACGGGGCGATGGGCATCACCGTCAATTGCCTTGGCGGCTTCTACGGCGGGCACATCCATGCTTATCCCTGCCTGGGCTTCCACCAACTCAACAACGAAGGCCTGATCGGCGGGTGCGAATGCGACACGCGGTCGGCCGCGACGATGGCGATCGGCACGATCCTGACCCAGGGCCGGCCCGGGTATATCTCCGACCCGGTCATCGACACGGCCAAACGCCAGATCATCTATGCTCATTGCGTCGCCGCCAACAAGGCGTTCGGGCCGGACGGCCAAACCAACCCGTTCGAGATTCTCACCCACTCCGAAGACCGGCAGGGCGCTTCCGTCCGGTCGCTGCTGCCCGTCGGTTACATGACGACGACGTTGGAGTTTGAAGCGGGCCGGAAGGAGATCCTGTTTCATCGCGGCCTGGCGGTCGCCAACGATCCGGACGACCGTGCCTGCCGCACGAAGCTTTGCGCCGAGCCGGTGGGCGACATCGAAAAGCTCTTCCGGATGTGGGACCAGTGGGGCTGGCACCGGGTGACCTTCTATGGCGATCTCAAGGAACCGGTTTACGGGCTCGCCGACGCGCTCGGGTGGAAAGTGGTTGAAGAGGCGTAGCGGGCAGAGACCCCAGACCGCTTTTGCTCCAAACCAGACGAAGACTCGCGACTACGAGTGCCGCCCCGCGCGACGGGACATCTCACCTTTCCTTGAAACGTGGGGGTCCGCCTGGCCCGGCACGCCGACTTCAGTCCGCAGCAACATCCACCAACGAGGGGCTTCCGCATTCCAAACGCAACGGCCGGTTGGCTATGGCTGCGGACTGAAGTCCGCGCGCCGGCCATCAGGTTCATGGAAAGGCGAGATGCGCCCCTCCGAGCTTCCCGCGCACCGCGCAACTCCAGCCCAACTGCGTTGTTTACATTTATTTGGCCGGATGAGACTATCGCCTCCACCGCATGATCGTGATTCAGTTGAATGGCTAAGGATTCCATGAAAGCTCTCTCCCGTTCCCGCTTGAGCCGGCGCCAGTTTCTGCGCCGGACCGCCACCGCGTGTGCTCTGCCGGTCGTTGTGCCCGGCTCCGTGCTGGGTCTCAACGGGGCGATCGCGCCCGGCAGCCGAATCACCTTCGGGTCGATGGGCGTCGGCAACCGCGCGCGTGCGATTCTGCCCAATTTCCTGTCATTCAGAGACATTCAGTTCCTGGCGGTGAGCGACTGCCGGGAGGACCGGCTTAATTCGGCCAAAGCGCTCATCGACCAGCATTACGGTAACCAGGACTGCCAGGCTTATCCCGATTTTCGCGACCTGCTGGCACGAAAAGAGATCGATGCCGTCTTGATCGCCACTGGCAACCGCTGGCATGGGCTCGGATCGATCTACGCGGCCCGCGCGGGCAAAGACATCTATTGCGAAAAACCGGTGACGTTGACAATTGGCGAGGGCCGGAAACTGGTTGACACCTGCCGGCGGTATGGCGCCGTTTACCAGGCAGGCACACAACGGCGCTCGACCGCTTCTTACGCGTTCGCCAGGGAAATGGTTCGGCAGGGAAAAATCGGCCGGCCGCATACGGTCGAGATGCAAGTGTGGGCCGGCCCGGGGATCCCGCATGAGAAAGCGGCGCCGGTTCCGAACGGGTGGAATTACGACTTCTGGCTCGGCCAGGCCCCGTGGAACCCCTTCGTGCCCGCCCGCGTCAACAACTGGCAATATTTTTGGGACACCGCCGAAGGGGTACTCACCGACATGGGCTGCCATTACACCGACCAAATGCAGTGGGTGATCAGCACTGATCATACCGGCCCCGTGGAATTCGAGGCAAAAGGAGAAATGCCCGACCCGGCGAAGTTTGCGAGCGACACTCCGATCACGGCCGAGGCCCGGTGCCGTTATGATTATGTGACCGGCGTGATGTACCAGCGCGGTGAGTTCAAAGACCGCTATATCAAGTACGTCGGCGACGAGGGTTGGATCCAGGTTGACGACGAAACCGACGTCGTCACCGCGGAGCCGAAATCCATTCTGGATCTCAAAGCCGCCGGCGGCGTGGGCTGGGGTGATGCCTCGGACCATGTGCGGGACCTGCTCAACTCCATCCGCCGCCGCACCGCCACCGCCTGCAACCCGGAAGTCGCCCATCGGGCGATCACCATCTGCCAGGCCTGGAACATTTGCCTGCGGCTGGGCCGCAAGCTGAAGTGGGACCCGGCGGCGGAGCGCTTCGACGTGGAAGAAGCCAACCGCATGCTTTACCGCGAGCCGCGCGCGCCGTGGAGGGCGTGAGCGCGGCGGGTGTTGAAGCGCTAAAAGGTGGGACGGTGGCGAGAAGGATTACAGTTTGAGAACACGAGTGAATATGAAGCTCTTTTGTCAGGTTCTGGCGGTGGGCGCGCTGGTGTGGGCTGGGCCGCGCGCTTGCGCGGCCGAAGAAGCCCAGGTCGCGGGCGATCTGGACCAGGCCGTGGCCTCGGCGGCGGCCTATGAATCGGGGCAGAGCCTGGAACCGTTCCGGCGGTTGGAGGAAGCCGTGCGGGACTCCGGGTCCAACCCGGCCGCGCGAAGGGAGCTCGAAGCGGCTTTGATAAAGCTGCTCGGAACCGGGTCGTCTTTCGAGGCGCGCAGGTTTGCCTGCAAACAACTGGGCATCATCGGCAGCCCCGCGGCCTTGCCCGCGCTGGCCAGGCTGCTGACGGACTCCGAGACAGCGGGCATCGCCTGCCTGGCATTGACAACCTACCCGCCGGGCAAGGCCGACGAAGTCCTACGCGCCGGGCTGAGTTCCGCGACCGGCACGGCGCGAATCCAGATTATCAACACCCTTGGTGATCGCCGGGATGCGAAATCGATCGCACTGCTGGCCCGCCTGGCTGCCGCTTCGGATCAACCGCCGGCCGAGGCCGCCACCGCATCGCTGGGCAAGATCGGCACGCCAGGGGCGTGGCAGGCGATCCGGTCGCTGCGCGCCGGGACCGGCGGCGAGCTGGCGGGCACGCTGGCCGATGCGATGCTGCGTTGCGCCGCGAACTTAAACCTCACCGGCCACTCGAAGACCGCCTTTGAGATTTATGAAGACCTGCTGGCGAATGGCGCGAATATCGCGGTCCGGCGCAGCGCGCTCTCGGCGCTGTTGACTTTGGACGAGGATCAAGGGCAAAAGCGAATCCTGGAGGTGCTCAGCGGCAAAGACGACGCTCTGAAGCCGGTGGCGATTGCGAGGGTGGCTTCGGTCGACAGCCCCGGGGCATCGGAAGAATTTGCGACGCAAATGCACCACCTCAAGCCTGAGCACCAGGTGTTGCTGGTGGAAAGACTGGCGGCGCGCGATGACGAGTCGGCGCGCCTGGAGCTCGCCAAGAGTCTGACGTCGACGGAGCCGATGGTCCGACGCGCCGCGGTCGTGGCCCTGGGCCGCCTGGGTGACCCGTACTATGTGGGGATGTTGGCCCAAGCGGCCGGAGCAGCCACCGACCCGGACGAGTCCCGGGCCGTCGAAGCGGCGCTGGTGGGCATGAAAGGCGGCGCGGAAACCGACCGGATGCTGGTGGCGCATTTAAGGCTGGCGTCCCCGAAAGCGCGCGTGCCGCTCATCGCCGCGGTCACCAGGCGACAAGGTGCGGCGGCCAGCCCGGTGTTGCTGGAAGAGACCGCCAACTCGGATCCGGCGGTGGCCAGAGCGGCCTTTCGCGCACTGGCGAAGGTTGGCACAGGCAAAGAGGCGGCTCCCGTGCTGGCCAAACTGGTGGCCCTGGTGGATGCGGGTGTGCGCGCCGACGCGGAAAGCACGGCCGCCCAGTTGCTGGCCAAGCTCCCGGATGCGGCCCAGCGCTCCGCCGCGGTGCGGGAAGCCCTGGCGCGCGCGCCGACGGTCGAGACGCGGAGCGCCTGTCTGGCGTTGCTGCCTGTCTGCGGCGATCCCACCGCGCTGGAGGATCTCCAACGAGCTCTGAACGACTCTGAGCCCGAGGTGCGCGAGGCCGCCGTCCGCGCCCTGGCGGACTGGCCGAACGACTCGGCCTGGGGCGACTTGATGGCCGTTTATAGGCAGCAGGGACAAGATAAGTTACATGGCGTGGCACTCCGCGGATTCACCCGGCTGTTGGGCGAGCAAAACGCGCACCCGGATGCCGCGTTGATGGGGCGATACAAGCTCGTCCTCCAGGGGGCGCGCTCCGACACCGATTACAGGCTGATCCTGGGTGTGCTGGCCGGCGTTGCGCATCCGGACGCGCTGCCGCTGGTCCTGCCACTGCTTTCAAATCCGTCCATCCGGGCCGAGGTGGTCCTGGCCGCAAAACAGATTATTGAGGCGATTAAAGCCGAGCACCCGCAAGTCGCCGAAGAAGCGTTGAAAAAACTGACCGGGCCGCCCCAACCCTGACGCGGTCCCGGCTACTTCGCGGGCGCGGTCGGGGACGGAGCCGGGCGGCTGCTATGGCTCTGGGCCCATTTCAAGGCGAAGAAGCACGCAGCCAGGCCCAGAGCCAGGATCAGGCCGGTGATGATACTGAACACCATCACGCGCCGCGGCACCGAAGGCTCGGAGGGGGGTGTCGCCAGCAGCAACTCCGTGGCCTCGCCGCAATAAGGGCACTTCGCGATGGTGCCCACCAGGTGGGCGGGGTATTCGATGGTGCGCCCACAGTGGCGGCAAGGACCGGCCAGACGCTTCGTTGGGTTCATTTAAGTCTTACTTCGGCGCCGGCGGCAGAGTAACAAAAAGGCGAACGGTGAGCAACCGTTCGCCGGAATTCTGCGACAGGCAAGCGGCCCCTCCTGCGTCTAATAGCGGTAGTGCTCGGCTTTGTAGGGGCCGTCAACCGGCACGCCGATGTAGTCGGCCTGCTTCCTGGTGAGTGTGGTGAGTTTCACGCCGATTTTTTCAAGGTGCAGGCGAGCGACTTCCTCATCGAGTTTCTTGGGCAGGCGATACACGGCGGGTCCGTATTTCTCGCGGTGAGTCCAGAGGTCGAGCTGGGCGAGGACCTGGTTGGTGAAGGAGTTCGACATGACGAAGCTCGGGTGTCCTTCAGCACAGCCGAGGTTGACGAGGCGGCCTTCGGCGAGCAGGTAAAGGCTGCGGTCGCCCGGCAGATCGTAACGGTCGACCTGGGGCTTGATGTTCACGCGGGCAACGCCCTTGGCGTTGTTGAGACGGTCGACCTGGATCTCATTGTCGAAGTGGCCGATGTTACACACGATGGCCTGGTCCTTCATCTTGAGCATGTGCTCGAGGGTGATGACGTCACAATTGCCAGTGGTGGTGACATAGATGTCGCCCTGGCCGAGGGTCTCTTCGACGGTGGTCACCTGGAAGCCTTCCATCGCGGCCTGGAGGGCGTTGATGGGGTCGATTTCCGTGACGATCACGCGGGCGCCGAACCCGCGCAGGCTGTGGGCGCAGCCTTTGCCGACGTCGCCGTAGCCGCAGACGACGGCGGTCTTGCCGGCGATCATGACGCCCAGCGCGCGCTTGAGGCCGTCGGCGAGAGATTCGCGGCAGCCGTAGAGGTTGTCGAACTTGGACTTGGTGACCGAGTCATTCACGTTGATGGCGGGGACCAGGAGCCGGCCGGCCTCGAGCATCTGGTAAAGGCGATGCACGCCGGTGGTGGTCTCCTCGCTGACGCCTTTCCATTCCTTGACCGCCTGGGTGAACCAGCCGGGTCGTTCTTTGGCGCACCGCTTGAGGAGTTTCTTGATGACCTCCTCTTCGTGGCTGGCGCTGGGGGAGTTGACCCAATCGCTGCCGTGCTCCATTTCGTAGCCTTTGTGGAGGAGCAGGGTGGCGTCGCCGCCGTCATCGACGACCAGCTCCGGGCCTTTATTG
>DATDCV010000308.1:0-17541 GCA_036524155.1 Verrucomicrobiia bacterium | reverse complement strand
GATACCGTGCCGCTGGTCTTTCAATCCTTCAACTGGGTCCACGGCGTTTACCTCGGCGCAACTATGGGCTCCGAAATGACGGCCGCTGCCGTCGGCGGCGTCGGGCAGGTGCGCCGCGACCCCATGGCCATGCTCCCGTTCTGCGGCTATCACATGGGGGATTATTTCCGCCACTGGATCAACATGCACCGGCTGATAAAACATCCCCCGCGCATTTTCCACGTCAACTGGTTCCGCAAGAACAGCAAGGGCGAGTACCTCTGGCCCGGCTTTGGTGAGAATATGCGCGCGCTGACCTGGATTGTCGACCGCTGCCACGGCCGGATGGACGCCGAAGAATCGCCCTTGGGATGGGTGCCCAGCGCAAAAAGTTTCGATTTCCGCGGGCTGTCCGGCTTCAATGCCGAGCAATTTGACCAGGCGCAGGCCATCAACCATGAGGAATGGCGCCGCGAGATCATCATGCAGGAGGAGCTTTTCATGAAGCTTTACTCGCACCTCCCGAAGGAACTCATCTTCCAGCGCGAGCTCCTCGTCGCCCGCCTCTGAGAGGGCAAAGAAAAAGCCCCCGCCGGCGTGATGCCTGCGGGGGTTTGAATCGTTGCGGCTTTCTGGCCGCGGGTTAGCCGGTGGCTTTAGGGCTCTTCAGAGCTTGCTTGGCCGTGGCCTGCTTGGCGCCCTTGGTGATCTTGGCCTTTTTGGCCATCGGGCATTCCGCCTTGGCCGCAGTCGCGCTTTGCTTCATGGGGCAGCACGAGCCGGCCTTTTCGGCACAGGTGCCGTTATCGCCCGCCTGCACCGCGACCGCGAACGCCGCCACGACTACGGATAAGAGAAGTTTCTTCATACCCCTGACATGTAATCGAGGGCCCGCTCTTTTTCAAGCGAAACTTCACGGTTCGCTGACGCCCCCATTTGCCTCGCCCGCCTTTTGCGCTACAATCCTCTCACCATGCCCGTCATCGAAGTCACTGGCCTGACCAAGACCTTCCCGACTTACAAGAAGCAGCCGGGTTTCAAGGGCGCGCTCAAGGGCTTGTTTCGCCGCACTTATGAGCAAACCCTCGCGGTCAAAGAGGTCAGCTTTGCGGTCGAGCGGGGTGAACTGGTGGGTTTCCTGGGGCCCAACGGTGCCGGCAAAACCACAACACTCAAAATGCTGGCGGGATTGTTATACCCGACCGGCGGCTCCGCCCGGGTCCTGGGATATGTCCCCTGGCACCGCGAAGACGGTTACCGGCGCCAGTTTGCCCTGTTGCTGGGGCAAAAGAACCAGCTCTGGTGGGATCTGCCGGCACGCGAGTCCTTCGAGTTGAACGCCCGGATTTACGGCCTCGACCCGCCCACGATGGAACGGCGCGTCGCTGAGATGAGCGAGCTGTTGCTGGTCCGTGACAAGCTCGACGTGAGTGTGCGCGAGCTTTCCCTGGGCGAACGGACCAAGATGGAGTTGATTGCGTCGTTGCTGCACCAGCCGAAAGTGCTGTTTTTGGACGAGCCGACGATTGGGCTCGACGTGGTTTCGCAAAAGATCGTCCGCCAGTTCCTGCGGGAGCATAACTCCCGCCACCGCACGACGGTCCTGCTCACCAGCCATTACATGAACGACATCCAGGAGCTGTGCGACCGCGTCATCATCATCGATCACGGCGTCATCTTTTTCGATGGGCGTCTCAGCGAAGTGGTCGACCGTTTCGCCGACGCCAAACTGGTGACGATTCAATGCGCGGGCGCTGCCAACTGCCCGACTACGCACCTCTCCGCCTACGGGGAAGTGGTGCAGCAAACTTCAGGCACGCTCCAGCTCAGAGTGAAGCGCGAGCGCGTCATCCCCGTCTGCAAAGCCCTCCTGGACGAACTACCGGTCAGCGACATCGACATCCAGGAGGTGCCCATCGAGGAGGTGATCCGCCGCATCTTCGCCCGGGAACACCTCTCTCCCGCCGGCGAGTTGCCCGCATCGAACCGTCTCGACAAAGCGCCCGGGTAGAATAAGTTCCCTGCCAAAAGCCATGATCGACCCGAGATACACCAAACTGGCCCGCCTGCTTGTCGGGTACTCCACTGCCCTCAAAAAGGGCGACCGGGTGCTGCTGGACCTCATTGAGGTGCCGGACGAGTTCGGCGTGGAGTTGATTCGTACGGCGAGAGCTGCGGGCGCGGTGCCTACAGTGGCGGTCCGGCATCCTCGTATAAACCGCGAATTGCTGCGCGGGACCGACGAGCGCCACGCGGGGCTCGAGCGCGACCTCGAGCTGTTTCGGATGAAACGGATGGAGGCCTATATCGCCGTGCGGGGCGGCGCCAATGCCAACGAAAACTCGGACGTATCCAACGACCGGATGTCGCTCTACTCCCGGGTCACGCGGCCCGTGCTCGACTACCGGGTCAACAAAACCCGGTGGTGCGTGCTGCGCTGGCCCACGCCGGGCATGGCCCAGAGCGCGTCCATGAGCACCGAGGCCTTCGAGAACCTGTTCTTTGATGTCTGCACCATGGATTACAGAAAGATGGCCCGCGCCATGTTGCCCCTCCAACGGCGGTTGAAGAAGACCGACCGGGTCCAAATCAAAGGGCCGGGCACGGACCTGAGTTTCAGCATCAAAGGCATCGGCGCTAAAATGTGCCGCGGCGACCATAATATCCCCGACGGCGAGGTGTTCTCCTGCCCCGTCAAAACCTCGATCAACGGGACCATCCAGTTCAACACGCCCACTATCTATTCCGGGACGAAATTTCAAAATGTTCTCCTCGAATTCAAAGACGGCAAGGTTGTGAAGGCCACCGCCGACAACACGAAACGCCTCAACGAAATCCTCGACACCGACCCTGGCGCCCGTTACACGGGCGAGTTTTCCCTGGGCTTCAACCCCTATATCCTCAACCCGATGTGCGATATTCTATTCGACGAGAAGATCGCCGGCTCGCTCCATCTCACGCCCGGGCAAGCGTATGACGAGTGCAATAACGGCAACCGGTCGGCGGTCCATTGGGACCTGGTTCTCATCCAGCGGCCCGAATGGGGTGGCGGCGAGATTTGGTTCGATGGCGAGTTGGTGCGCAAAGATGGCCGGTTCCTCACGAACGATTTGCGGCCTTTGAACCCGGAAAATCTGAAATAGCCCGCTGGCGTCCCCCGCCACATCCCTGCTCAAGGACAGCCGCGGACTGCGCTACACTCTTCGCTGGCTTTCGGGGACTTTTGAGGAGAGATATTTATAGAGTTGTCTGGCGGCTCGCCACGAAGTCGGCAGGACCAGTGAGGAACGCTCGGCAAATCTCAACCCGTCAAAATCATCCACCCCCTCCACTTTGATGGCGGTACGGGAGTAAAGAAACAGCCCTCGAAAACCGCTGTTTTCCCTTCGGACGGTTCTCACCTGCGTTAGCGGAATGGACACGTTAACGGAGTCGCCCCGAAATGCCAGATCCTTTTCAGTGCAGCTCAACCACCCGATGTCGTCGGCATCCTCCATCACGCCGCGCAGCCCCAGGCGCAGCCGCGGCACAAATGCCACCTGCACCAACAGCGCGTCCCTGTCCTCCGGACGCAGCGATTCCGCCAATCGAGCCACGTAGCCGTTCCCGAAGCCGAACGGCAGGAAGAAGGTGGCGGCCGCAACTGTCAACAATGGCAATATCAGGCTCAGCAGGCCCAGTTGCACGAAGCTGATCGCCAAAACCGAGATGAGAATCGTTGGCAGAAACAACAGCAAACCATACATACTGCACACCAACAGCCTGGTAGGTGTGAAACATCGTGGCGCCGTGATTCGAATCCGTGCCTGACTGCCCGGCGGCCCGTCGTTACTCATGGGCTCAGCATAGGGGCTTGGAAAAAGACCGTCAACGACATCGCCGCTCCGCCCTCTGCAGACGGAAGAAGCCGATTCCAGGACAGGAGGAATAAGCCTCGATTTGCTGGCCGGGATCCCGGGTTTTGCTGTCCCCTGCGCGAATCGGGCACCCCACCTTCGCGGCTCGGCCTTCGGTTTTCTTCTCGCCGCGCTGCCGCGCCGTCGCAGCGGGTCGGATTTCGGATTTCGGGATTCAGGACCGCCGGGATGGGTTGTCCGCGTGAACCGCTTTTGAGCGGCCCTACCCCGGCCAACGGTCAAAGGTGCTTCTCAGGCGCCCGTCGCTTCAAACTGCAGCTCATACAGCCGGCTGTAGATGCCGCGGGTTCGCAACAGTTCTTCATGTGTGCCGGTTTCGACGATGCGGCCGGCGTCCAGCACCACGATAACGTCCGCTTTCTGGATCGTGGAAAGCCGGTGCGCGATGCAGATCGTTGTGCGCCCCTGCATCAGGTTTTCCAGCGCGGTCTGCACAATCCGCTCGGCTTCGGTGTCCAGCGCGCTCGTGGCTTCATCCAGGATCAATATCGGCGCGTTCTTCAGGATGGCCCGGGCGATGGCGATGCGCTGGCGCTGGCCGCCCGACACGTTAACCCCTTTTTCGCCCACCCAACTATCGTACCTCTCAGGTTTTTCCAGGATGAACTCATGAGCATAGGCATGTTTGGCCGCTTCCTCGATCTCCCCGTCAGTTGCGCCAGTGCGCCCCAACCTTATGTTTTCCCGGATGGTGTCGTTGAACAAAATGGTTTCCTGGGTCACCACGGCGACATTGTTCCGCAGATCGCGCGAGGAAATCTGCCGGATGTCGTTGTCGCCGATGAGAATCGCGCCCGAGTCCGGGTCATAAAACCGCAGCAACAGGTTTGCCAGTGAGGTCTTGCCGGAGCCGGTGCGACCAACCAGCGCCACCAGTTGACCTGGCCTAATCGTCAGGTTGATATCCCGCAGCACCGCTTTTTCGCCGTAGGAAAAGCCGACGTTTTCAAACCGGATCGTCGCCCCTTGGGCTTTCAGTGGCTTCGGACTCGCCGGTTCGGGCAGGTTGCTCTTTATCGCCAGCAACTCGTACGCCGGGTCCACACCCTGCCGCGCCAACGCCAATTGGTGCTGCAGCCGGCTCAGGTTCTTCAGTGGCGCGTACAGGCTGAACACCAGGAAGAAATAGGCAAACATGTCGCCCACCGGCGGGCGTTCGCTTTGGAAAGCGTAAAAGGCGAACACGAGCGCCACGCCCACACTGCCGATAAACTCGATCATCGGCCCGGGCAGCTCGCCCGCCCGCAACGCGCGCATGAAAAAGCTCGTCACTCCCGCCGTCGCCTTCCCGAATTCCCCGGACTGCAGCGCCTCCAGGTTGTAGCCTTTGATGACCCGGATTCCCGTGAAGGATTCGTGCATCACCTTTTGCACGTTGGCGAACTTGTCGTGCATGCCTTGGCCCGACTTCCGGAACTTGCGTCCGAAAACCACTACTGGAATCAGACAAATCGGGAACACCATCAACGTAAAAAGGCTCAACACGGGTTGCATCGTCACGAGCGCCGCCACCAGCGTCAGTATTCCCACCGGCTCGCGGATGATCACGCCGAACGAGTCCTTGACCGTTGTGTTCACCGCCATCGCCCCCTCGAACCGCTGTAGCAAATCCCCGGTGCTGGTCCCGTTGAAGAACTTCAGGTCCAGGTTCATCACATGGTCGAACAGCCGCACCCGCAGACCATTGGCCGCCCGGATGCCGACCCACGCCAGCAGGTAAATGTTCAGGTACACGAGCACGTTGCGGATCAACATCGCCCCGGGGACGAGGCTGATCACGAGGATCAACCGGAGCGTCGAGGCCTTGCCTGACGGCCGGAACCATTCCGCCAGGTCGTCGAGCTTCTTTTTCAGCGGCGCCGGCACCCGCGCCATCAGGCTCTTCTTTTCCGCCTTCCTCTCGACTCGGGCGGCGCTGGGATTCGCGCTATTGGCCTGAGTAGGGCTTTGGGCCTCACTCGCTATGGGCGCCTCCTCGGGCGGCGGCGGGAACACTGTATCCACAGCCAGTTTCAGCGAGAGCCCCAGCATCGGCGTCAGTGCGCCCGCAAGAAACCCGCACCACAATCCGAGCACCAGCCGGCCCCGGTATGGCCGGGTCAGTTCCAGCACTCGTTTGAGGTAATCGCGCATTTTCCTCCAGAACTTACGGATGGGCTCCGCAATAGGCTAGATCTTAGTTGCTGCCCCTGCCTTCACACCAGCAGCCTCGCCGCCGCCAACGCCGTCAGGACCAGCGCCATTCGCTCGAAGTTGCGCTGGTTGATGTGTTCCACGATCAATGGCCCAAGCAGCGCCCCCGGCACCATCGGGATCAACAGCAACGCATCCATCCCCAGCGAAGTTTGGGTGATCAAACCCAGGTTGACACTGAACGGCACCTTGAACGCATTCACACACATGTAAAACCATGCCCCTGTGCCGATGAACACCAGCTTGGGCAAACCCAGCGCCAGCAAATACAGAATCATCACCGGCCCCGCCGCGTTCGCTACCATTGTTGTGAACCCCGCCAGCACCCCTGTCATCGCGCCAAACCACCGCGTGTGCGGCATCTGATCAGGACCTGAAATTGCGCCTTCTCCTGCCCGGCGTTGCCGCCACAGGTGCAACACGATCATCGCGAGCAAAATCCCGCCGATCATCCGTTGCACTACCAGGTTGCTGAGTCGCCCCAGCGTGAGGTAGCCCGCCACCACGCCAACCACGACCCACGGGAAAAGTTTCCATAGGTGCGGCCAACTGGCGTGTTTGCGGAAAAAGGCGACACCGAAAACGTCGGCACACAACAGTAACGGCAACAAAGCCCCAGTCGATTCCCGCGCCGGCAGCGCGTTCGCGAACAGGGCCACGGCGAGCACGCCCAAACCGGCAACCCCTGTCTTGGATAATCCGGTGACAAACGCGCCGGCGCTCAAGAGCGCCCACTGCCAACTCGTCAGTTGCACAAGGATCGATGATGGTCGGCCTTCGTTCGCGAAGCAATAGCTGGGGCACGGCATTTCGCTTGCCCGTCGCCCCACCACCTCCAAATATGTCCGGCAGAGCAAACGCGACACGCATGCAAAACCTTATCGCCAAAGCCAGCACGCTCCTGGAAGCGCTCCCCTACATTCAAAAGTTCAGTGGCGCGACCTTCGTCGTCAAATACGGCGGCAGTTTCATGGATTCGCCCGACCCAAACATTCGGCACGGTGTGGCCCGTGACGTGGTGTTTCTCGAGGCCGTCGAAATTAATCCCGTCGTGGTCCACGGCGGCGGCAAGGCCATCACCCGCGCAATGGAAAGAGCGGGGCTCAAACCTGCTTTTGTGCAAGGTCAGCGCGTCACGGACGAGGCGGCCGTCCGGATAGTGGACGAAGTCCTGTCACGCGAGATCAACCCTGAGATCGTCACCACGCTGAATTCCTTCGGGGGGGCCGCCTGCGGTTTGGCGGGCCCCGAGATCTTCAGGTGCCGCAAGCTTGCGATGCCGGGGCCCGGCGGGCAAAGACTGGACCTCGGGTTTGTGGGCGAGGTGATCGGCGTCAACACCGCGCCCCTGCTTCGGTGCATCGAGCGGGGAATCACGCCCGTCATCAGCCCTACCGCCCGCGGTGAGGACGGCAAAATCTACAACTGCAACGCCGACGTGGCGGCGGCGCAGGCGGCCATCGCGCTGCAGGCCAGCCGCCTGGTGTTTATGAGCGATGTGCCGGGGCTGCTCGCGAACCCGAAGAACCCCGACAGCGTGATCCCGCATCTCGAAGTGAGCCGGGTCGCCGAGCTCAAGCAAGCGGGCATCATCGACAAAGGAATGATTCCCAAAGTCGACAGCGCCGTGGCTGCCATTAAAGCCGGCGTGGAAAAGGTGTCTTTCGTCGATGGTCGGGTGCCGCATGCCGTCCTGCTTGAGATCTTCACTGACGAGGGCGTCGGCACGGAAGTTGTGCTATAAGCGCTTTTGGCCCTGTCTCGCGAGGCCGAACTGGCTGAGCGGCGGGGAATCTGTCGGTTACCGCCCGGAACTTCGGATCGGCGGGTCACGGCGCTTCAATGAACGTCGGCCTGTGGCAGACCCACGACGTATCGCGGCGAGCCATCTACCGCGAGGTCCAGGGTGCCATTTTGAACGGTAAGGCGTGAAGAGTGCCCCATGATGTCCAGCACTTCCAAGGTCCGGGCATCCCCCGCCCGCAGGGAGACCCGCCTTTGGCCAGTAGGACTCCATATCGCCAGGATGGAAATGCCTTGGCGGTCGAACAGATACCCCCAGACATTTTCGCCCAATCCTTCAGCCCGACGCACTGGGGCGGCGCCCTCGAGCACGCTGGCGCAGGTCGCCAGGGCGTTGACGGCAGGCTTGGGCGAGATCCGCTGGGTCGACCAGGGACTCCTCGCGTCTACCTCTAGATTGAAACAAAAGCCCCACCAGCCGTCGCGGTCGTAATCGATGCCATAAAAGGGAAGAAACACCTTGATACCCTCTCCTTTGAGGATGATCGCCAATCGGGCCAGGAATTGAGCCTGGCTGCGGTGGACGATTTTGGATCCCAGCATTCCCCGGATGCCGGCCTCCGTGATGTAGATGGGGAGTTCCTTGCCGTGGTTGTGACGCCGCATCGAGCTCCTGATGGCGGCGAGTTTGCCTGGGTAGTCATTTTCTTCCGGCGCGAAGCCGCCATCCGCGTAGCCGTGACTCTCGATGGCGTCCACGTATTCGAGCAGGCCTGCGGCAAAGATCGAATCCATCCACTGTGGGTTCAGGTTCGAGGGACAGGGTCCAATGACCAGCGAATCGGGGTCGGCGGCCTTGATAACCTCGCGCGCGCGGCGGTGGAGTTCGACCACATCGGCAGGGGTATGGGGCGAGCCCAGATTGTCGGGAGGCATATTCAGGTTGACCTCCCAGGCCACGCCATAGATGCGCGGGTGCATGTGGGGATAAAGGTGCTTCTCTACTTCAACGTAATCGCGCACCATCGGCAGGTAGTCCTCCCAGTCCATGTAGGGCGGCGTCTTGTTCGCCTTTTCTTTGGCCCAGCCTACCGCCCCGAAATTGCCAGCGAAGGGCAGAATATGAAACCGGTACCCTGCGCGCGGCGGTTCGCTCTTGATGCGTTGCGCCGCCCAGGGCGCCAGGCCCTGCGAGCGGTCCGGCTTCTGTGGCTCCAGGAAGCTCCAAAGCGAGTAATCGAAGCGCCAGGTCAGCCCCATCAGATCTGCCAGGCCGTGAAAATCGCCGTGCAGGCCGAAAAACGCTTTGGCGCCGAGGGCTTTGAACCGTTCGATGTTCTGCGCCATGGTGCGCGGCATCATGGCAAAGGTCGCGACCCCCGAAGGCAACGATCCTTCCGCGAGGATGCATGAGCGTCCTTCCAAATCTTTCCCGGTTTCGTCGATCCAGTACGCTCGCAGTTCGTAGTAACCGTGGGTCTTTGGCGTCAGGTCAAGCTTGAGGGCAGCCACGCCGTCCAACGTCACCTTGCCGCTCGCGGCGACGTGCTCGTAGAAATCCTGCACCTCGTAGCGAACTGCTTTGGCGGCGGCGGGCAATGTGCCACCCGGAGTCAGAGTGACCCGAACTGATTCGCCCGGCTGAAAAATATTGTGCTCGAGGTGTGAGGAGGTGAACGCGAGCCACGAGGTGTAGCTCTCCTGCCGGTACGTTGTGATGCGGTCTATGTAGAGCGTGGCGTTGGGCACGCTGGTGTCCAGGTTGATTTCATCGACCAGCACCGCCTGGCTCCGATCGAGAACCTGGTCCGCCGCCGTGAACTCTTCAAAAGGAATCACGTGTTCAATAAGTGTGCGATTGGGATAAGTGGGCTGGATCACGTGGGCATAGGTTTTGTTCCCCGCATGCAGCGCGACGTTGATCCACCATTGCGCGGCAGGCTGGGAACCCATCACCAACCGAATTCCCTTGGCGTCGCCGGTGATTAGACCAGCCGGAAGGCTGCGCTTCATCGTGAACCAGTTATGGCCAGGCACGCGATCCTGGAGGTCTTTGTTCGATAACTCGACCCTTGCCAGCGAGTTCGCGATGCCAGGGATGTCGAGGCCAGCCTCGAACTTGAACTCGACGTTGCTGCCACCGGTCGGTTTCCAAGCCGCCTGGCTGTTCGTGGTGAAATCATCAAGAACTTTGAGCTCCTCGACGGGCCCCAAGAGCGGCCTGGATTCCGCAGCGCGAGTCGAACCGGGCCAGCCGATCCATGGGAGGCCACAGCACAGGAAGATCAGGAGGTTTAGCCTGGATGCTCCACGCGAAGGAACTCGCTGCCAGCCCTGCATCAGGCCATTACTCCGCGCCAGCGCAGCACTATCGAAAGGCGGTGACCTTCGTTCGACCGGGAGGTGAATCATCCGGGTTGGTGAACACGTGGAAAGTGCAGCAGACATCGGCATAATTCCTCCCAGTTTAGCCGCCATTCTGGCGCACCTCAAACCCTCTGACACTGAATCGACGAATCGTCACGGGTCGTGAAGAACGAACACCCATGCGTCCGCCTCGACCCAGCGACCCGCGGCTCGGCAACGGTTTTGCACTTTGGTGACGGGAATCAGTCGCTACCCCGCGTCCGTTACATGCCGGGGTAGAGATTCATGTTATAAAGCGACGGCTTTTCATAGGGGCGAGCATTGGCATAAACGCAAAAGCCGCGCGACCCGAACAGGATCACCTCGTCGCGGCTGTCGCCCCACACGTCTGCTGCCATGCCGTAACAATCGGAGAAGAAATCCTGCTCGCCAGGCAACGGCGCCACCTGTAGCGGGAATTCGTCGAGCACTTCGCCGCGTCCATCATAAATGCGCGCCGCCTTGGGCGGGCCCTGGTTTTCCACCGTAAAGCCGTACACCAGCGCGCACTCCGGCTTGCCTGGCCCGAGCCAGTTGATCAGCCGCGGAGCGATGCACCATTCGCCTTTGGCCATCTGGCGGCGCCAGACCTCGCGGCCCTCAAGGTCGTAGAGATACATAATCGCATAAGCGTTGGCATCGCGGCGATGCGACGGCACGGGCGTGCGATCGACCACCATGAACTGGACCGGCGAACCGGTGCGAAACCGGCCCGCGACGACATGTTGCGCCTCGCCCAAAGGATGCTCCCACAGCGCGGTCCCGCTGCGGTCCAGGCAATGGATGCCGCCGTTGCCGAACAGCAAACGCCATTTCCCGTCCGGCGGTTTGACGATGAAAGCCGCGTCCTGATGCGCGCCTTTCGGATCTTTCTGAAAGAGCACTTTGCCGTCGTCGTCAACCAGCGCGAAGCCGACGAATACCTCATCCCGGCCGTCCTCATCCACGTCGGCAATCGCCGGATAATGCCCCGTCGATCCCTCGTAGTGCCAGAGAACCTTGGTGTCATGGCCAACGCCCCACATGTTCCAGTAACGGTCTTTCACCACGAGGTCTTCGCGGCGGCCACGACCCGTCAGATCAGCGAAGAGAAAACTGTCATCGGCCGGCTCGGGCAGTGCGAAACGCGCCTTCTCGCGCCCCGTCCGTCCGTCCAGCACCAGCATCGTGGCATTGCCCTCATAACGGGGCGCGCGCTCGCGGATGTTTTGGGCGGTCGGCGGCGGCGAATCCAGGTAGGTCGCCTGGCGGATGTAAAGTACCTCGTTCGTCCCGTCGTGTTCCCAGTCATAGATTTGGACCGGCAGGTCGCCGTAGGCACGGCCGTTGTCTTTCGACGGTTTGCCGGTCTGCCACAGGATCTCGCCGGAGAGCGTCGTGGCCGTCAGGCACGTGATGATTCGCGGGCCGTAGAGGTTCTGGACAAACAGCACGTCCGGCGCGCCGTCGCCGTTAAGATCGCCAATCCGGATGGTCTCCGAAAGGAACTCCTTCCCGACGATGCGGCTGACCAAATGCACGGTCCGCGTTTCGTTGGCCGGCACCGCCCGGCTCTCCGGTAACGCCAGCATCGTCACGACCAGCCCAATGAACTTTGCGCCGTTTCGCATGGGGAAATTGTTGTTTGCTGACTCGAAAGGTCAAGCGTGCGCTCAACCCATGCAGGTCCAGACAGAACGATGAGCCAAGCCCTGGCCGCTTTGATTCACACCGGCACCGGCGGCACGTTTCGGCTATTCTGCAGGGGCCCCACCGAACGACAAGTTGACTTTAGCTTATTGCATGGTTAACTGACACTAAAGCCCATCGTAGCAGGTGAAAGGCGGGCTTTGTTGTCCCGGGTATGACTGCAACGGAAACGAATGGGGCCGGGGTTGGGCCGGAGAGGCCGCAATTTCAAACGACGCACTGGAGCGTTGTGCTGGGCGCACGTGGGGCCGATGAGGAGTTGGCCGGCCGGGCCTTGGGAAGGCTGTGCCAAACCTACTGGTATCCCCTTTACGTGTTCATCCGGCGGCAGGGCCAAAGCGCGGAAGACGCGCAGGACCTCGTCCAGGGTTTCTTCGCCAAGGCCTTAGAAAAGAACTATTTCAATGAAGCCGTGCAGGAGAAGGGCAAGTTCCGCTCTTTCCTGCTGCTGGCGCTCAAACGGTACATGGCTAACGAATGGGACCGGGCCAACTGTTTGAAGCGCGGGGGCGGCTGCGAGACCATTCCCCTCGACCCCGCGGAGACCGAGACGCGCTACCGGGCCGAAGCCATTGATGATCTGAATCCCGAGAAAGCCTATGACCGGCGTTGGGCCGAGACGTTGCTGGAGCAGGTGCTCAGAACTCTCCAGGCCGAGTATGCCGCCGCGGGCAAGGCCAGGGCTTTCGAGAAACTCCAGGTGTGTCTGAGCGGGGAAAAGAGCGACCAATCCCACGCCGAATTGGGCAGGGAGCTGGGGATGACCGAGGGCGCTTTGCGGGTGGCCGTTCATCGTTTGCGGCAACGCTACCGCGAGTTGTTGCGGAGCGAAATCGCCCAGACGGTCGCCAGCCCCGTACTGGTAGATGAGGAAATCCGGCAGCTTTTTGCCGCGCTGGCGTAACTTTCTGCCGTTTTGCCTTAAGGAACTACTGAAGGCACATGAGCGAATCAGATCCTCTGGTAGACGAGATTGTCGACAGGGCGCTGGGGGTGCCGATTGCTGAGCGGGAGGGCTATATCGAGAAGGCCTGTGCAGGCGACGCGCAACTCCGGCAAACGGTCACGGCGATGATCCTGGCCCATGAGCAAGCCGGAGTTTTACTGGGGAAAGGGCTCGCGGCCCGGCGCCAGGCGGAGCCCTCATCAGCCCTCCCAGGCGCTGAAAAGGAGGGCGACCAGATCGGCCGTTATAAACTGCTGCAAAAGATCGGTGAAGGCGGCTGTGGCGCGGTATATATGGCTGAGCAGCAGGAGCCGGTCCAACGCCTGGTGGCACTGAAGATCATCAAGCTGGGCATGGACTCCAAACAGGTTGTGGCTCGGTTCGAGGCCGAACGGCAGGCGCTGGCCTTGATGGATCATCCCAACATCGCCAAGGTGCTTGATGGGGGCACCACCCGGACCGGCAGGCCATTCTTTGTGATGGAATTGGTCAAAGGCATTTCCATCACGCGATTCTGTGACCAACGCCAGTTGGACACGCGCCAACGGCTGGATCTGTTCGTCCAAGTGTGCCGGGCGATCCAGCACGCCCATCAGAAGGGAGTCATTCATCGGGATATCAAGCCCTCCAATATTTTGGTCGCGGACCATGACGGAGTGCCGGTGCCCAAGGTGATTGATTTCGGAATTGCCAAAGCAACGACGGGCCAAACGCTGACCAACAAAACGCTCTTTACCGCGTTCGAACAGTTTATCGGCACCCCGGCTTACATGAGCCCGGAGCAGGCGAAGTTGAGCGGTTTGGACATCGATACCCGCAGCGACATCTACAGCCTGGGGGTGTTGCTTTATGAACTGCTGATCGGGAATACGCCGTTCGATTCCAAGCAGTTGGTGCGGGCCGGTCTCCAGGAAGTCTGCCGCATTATACGCGAGCAAGAGCCGCCACGGCCTTCGACCCGGCTGAGCACGCTGGCGTACGCTGAGCAGTCGACGGTGGCCCGGCATCGGCAATGCGAGCCCCCCAAGCTGGTGAGCCTGCTGCGCGGGGATCTGGACTGGATTGTGATGAAGACGTTGGAAAAGGACCGCAACCGGCGTTATGAGACGGCCAACGGCCTGGCGCGGGATATCGAACGACACCTAAACAACGAACCGGTTGCAGCCCGGCCGCCGAGCGCCACTTATCGCCTACAAAAACTGGTCCGGCGACACAAGGTCGGGGTTGCGGCTGCTGGCGCGGTTCTCGGTGCACTCGTGTTGGGATTGGGCCTCTCGGCGTGGTTATTTACCAGGGAGCGGGCGACGCGAAAGCAGGTGTCGGCGGAAGCGCAAAAAAGCCGGCAGGTAGTGCGATTCCTGAGGGACATGCTTGCGGGAGTAGGGCCTTCAGCAGCGAAAGGCAAAGACACCGCGCTGCTGAGGGAGATCCTGGACAAGACGGCGTCACGCATTACCACCGAATTGACCAACCGCCCGGACGTAGACGCGGAGCTGCGCCTGATCATGAGCCGGACGTACGACGAGCTTGGCGATTATACAAACGCTTTAACCATGGTGCGCGAGGCATTGCGTTTGAGAAGGTCCTTGTACCCAAACGGCCATCCTGGAGTTGCCCAGGCGCTGAACAATCTTTCCATTATCTTGCAGGATCACGGCGACCTGGAGGGCGCCGAGGCGGCCGAAAAGGAAGCCGTGGCCATATGCAGGAGATTCGCCGCTGCTGACCCAGCAGAGCTCGGCAAATCCTTGGTCAATTTGGCGAACGTACTGGAGGCGCGAGGCGATTTGCCGGGCGCCGAGGCCGCAGCGCGCGAAGGTCTGGCATTCGCCCGAAAAGCTCATCCCCACGCGCACTCTGACCTCGTAGGCGCGCTCAGTACGCTGGCCAATGTGCTGGGAGATACGGGTAACCTTGATGAGAACGAAAGGCTGAACCGGGAAGCGTTGGCGATGGTAAAGGCTCTCGAGGGAGAAGTGCATCCCACCGTCGCCCGCCTGACTGGTAACCTGGCAATAACCCTGTTGATCCAACAACGCGATCTGGCGGCCGCAGAAGCCATGCAGCGTGAGGCTTTGGCTCTGAACAGGAAGCTCTACGGCGAAGTCCATCCGGCCGTCGCCGAAGCGCTCGGCAATGTCGGCACGGTGCTGATGGAGGAAGGCGAGGTTGAGGAGGCCGAGCGCTCTTACCGCCAGGCTTTGGAAATGCGGCGGAAACTTTTTAGCGGCCATCATCCTGATGTCATTCTCTCCCTCGAGCAGTTGGCGCAGCTCTACGTGGTTCGCAACGATTTAGCGGAGGGAGAAAAGGCCCTGGAAGAAGTTCTGGCGCTTCAACAGCAGGCTTTCGGCGAAGAGCACCCGGAAATAGCCTCCTCGCTGCATGGCTTGGCTATAGTGCATGGAAAGCGTGGCGACATCGCCGGGTCCAACGCGCTGGAACAGAGAGCTTTGGCGATGCGAAAGAGACTTTATCCGGCTGAGCACTTGGCCATTGCCGAGTCGTTAAACCAACTCGGCACTTTGGCGGCCGCTGGGGGGGAACTCGACCAGGCCTCATCTTTGCTTGGGCAGGCGCTGGCCGTACTTGGGAAATTGCAGCGCACCAATACGTTTGACGCAGGATCAGTGCTGTGGACTCTTGGCTGGGTGCGACAGCAGGCGGGAGACATCAACTCCCGGAGCCTGTGCCAGCAGGCTGTTTCCGTGGCCATCCAGGACGCGAACCGCACTCGGATCCTGACCGGCGCAATCTACGACCTGGTAGACCTCCTCGAAGTCCAGGGTAAGTGCGCCGAAGCCGAGCCGCTGCTCTCCGAGGCCTGGACATGTTGGGAAAAGTGCCCGGTTCCCGAGAAAGCCGCCACATGGAAAGCCGCGGCAGCAGAACGCCATGCGCTCTTTTACGAGAAATGGAACCAGTCCGCTCCGTCCGCCGACCGAGCGGCCAAGGCGAATGAGTGGAGGGGCAAACTCGACGCTCTACAACGCCAGGGCGAAGGCCAGGCGCAGAAAAAGGTCGATCCAAATCCTTAGCCACCGGACGCCCCAAGCCGGAGGTCGGGCCAAAACCTGCGCGGAGGCGTGGTCTGCTCCCCAGCCCCGATGGTTGCGCGGAGCCAACTGCCGGGCCGGGGCGATCCCTTTCCTTTCCCACAAAGCCTGAAAACCTGCGCTGGTGCAGGCGGACGTCACCTGTCCCGAAGAGCGCCTGTAACATCCTCCGCCCCCCCCTTAAGTAAATAAGTGAAAGCCATGAAGTCCAAAAGCAGGGCTCTTAGATGTGCCCGGCAACGGACGATGGCCATCGACCAAAACAAATAACAAAAACTCGGGCGCCAGACGCCTGGAGAGAAAGGAAAAGATGAGTCATTCGAATCAACGTGATCAAACAGGCCGCTCGACACCGTGGAAAACCTCCGTGGCGGTTGGGGCTTTGTGCTGCCTTTGTTTGAGCGCGGCCGCACAAAACGTCAACCCGCGTGTGCTGCCTCCGGGGGCGAACGCCTTCGGTAGGACCTATAGCGAGTGGGCGGCGAGCTGGTGGCAGTGGGCGTTTTCTATTCCCGCGGATATCAGCCCGCTCAATGACACCACCGGAGCCTATGGGGCGCAGGGGCAGTCCGGCCACGTCTGGTTTCTGGCGGGGCTGACTGGAACCCCGGGCGGACCTGTCACTCGCACCCTCGCCGTGCCGGTGGGCAAGGCCCTGTTCTTCCCGGTAGTGAACGAAATGTGGGTCAATATGCCCGAGTTGGGCGACAATCCCTGGTCGCCCGGGCAGGAGGTCTTCGCCCGGACTTTTATTGCCAACGTGATGGACACGGCTGCTGATCTCACTTGTCAGATCGATGGGGCACCCTTGATAAATCTGGCTGGTTATCGCATGCAAACCGCGGCTGGGCAGGCTTTCATGGTGAACGTGCCGGTGGGTGACGTGTGGGGCTTGGTTTCGGCGGGCGCCACGCCGGGGTTGCACGGACCCTGCGTGGATGATGGCATTTACCTGCTTGTCGCACCGCTCTCTGCCGGGGCCCACACGATCCATTTCACCGCCAGCCTGGCCGGCGGTTTTCACTTGGACGTGACCTACAACCTTACGGTAGGCCTTCCATCACTCGGGCTCGCCAGGAACGTGGCCGATTAGTGTTCGGGAAAAGGGGAGAAAACAGGCGCACCCGCCGGGAGGACGGACGGGTGCGTTTTGCTATTGGCTTAGACCTTGCCTGTCGTCGAGACGGCAACGCATAAGCGTTAATCGTCATTCTCGGTTGGAAAAGGCAAGTGACTGCGTTATTGTCCCAATTTGCGCGAACTTGAAAAGTCGAGGCGGCCCCGTACTGAATCGACCCTGCAACCATGAGCTTTGTCCCGATGCATCAGTTGTTGCTGCCAGCCTACGCGGGCAGGTATGCCGTGCCTTCATTCTGCGCCTGGAACGCCGAGGTCGCCGAGACGATTCTCCAAGTCGCCGACGACCTGCGGGCCCCGGTCATCCTGATGAGCGGCCCGGGCGAGTTCCCGCTGAATTCCCCTGACACTCTCGCGCGGGTGTGCCGCGCCATCTCCTCGAAATACAATGTCCCGGCCGCATTGCACCTCGACCACGGAGACTCACCCGCGACCGTCGACTTGTGCCTGAAAGCCGGTTACACCTCGGTCATGC
>DATDCV010000307.1:0-31804 GCA_036524155.1 Verrucomicrobiia bacterium | reverse complement strand
GGTGGGCATGGGTGTTCGCAGGGTTAATCTTCAGCGCGCTTTCGTATTCGGCGATGGCTTTGTCCAGGTCGCCCGTCTTCTCCGCGAAATAGCCGGAACGCGCATGCGAATAATCGTTGATGAATTTTTCCCGGATGCGAGCAATCGAGCCGGCGGGAGCGTTGACAAATTCGGGGATATTCGCGGCGCGATCGGACCCGGTGAAACGGGCCAGCACTACCGGAGGCGTGCTTTCACCGTTCTCATCCAGGTGCGTGAGGAAGAGTTGCGTGAACGGTGAATTGGCTTTCGAGGAAAACACCAGCCAGCGGCCGTTGGGCGAAAAGCTGTGCCAGGAGTTCATGCGGCTGGTGTTGCCACGGAGGCGGCGGGCCTCGCCGCCCGCCGCGGGGATGATGTAAAGGTCACTGTCGGGTTGCAGCAACATGTAATTTCTGGCCTGGCAAAACACGATCCACTTGCCGTCCGGCGAATACCTCGGAAAGTAGTTGCTGCGGCCGTTGCCGGAGGCGCCCGCGATGGCCTCGGCCTTTCCTCCCTGGCCGTGGTTATAGGGCACGCGATAGAGGTCGAATTGGAACGGCTTGCCGTCCCGGAGGAACTCAGCGCAGTCTTCTTCCGTCAGCAGCACCTTGTTATCCGAAGAGCGACTTTTAAGTTGATATGCCTTCGCGCGGGCAAAGACGATATACTCGCCGTCTGGGCTCCACACCGGGTTGCTCTGGACGTATTCGGGGTCATCGGCGCCGGGCAAGGCGGTGAAGCTGCCGTTTGCCCGGTGATACACCACCAGGATTCCCTTGATGGGAAAGAAGAGCTGTGAAAACTCCAGCTCCGGTTTGGGCACGAACACGGACTTGTCTTTCACCGTGCTGACGACGGCCTTGCCGTCGGGTGAAACCTGGGACAGCAGCCCGAAGGTCTGCTCGCGGTCGCCCTTCCGGTAGTCGTCCCACGTGATGATATCACTCGAAGCCAGCGCCATCTCGCGGGCGACGCGGGTGATGACGTAGGAGCCTTTGTTGTTGGCGTAATCGACGTCCATCCCCAGCGTGTGGCCGTCACGGGAAAAAGAATGGCAGTTGCCGCAGACCGGCAGGTTTTCGAGGACAACCGGCGGCGGCTGAAGCGAATCAACGGTACCGAACCGCCACCGGATTCGGCTGGGATCCTTCACCGCATCCGCAAAAGGCAGGTTCACCTCGCGGTAAAAAATCGGTGCGCCGACGGGATCTGGCGAAGTTACGAAGGAAGTCTGCGCGCGTGACACAATGGCGAGCGGCGGGCCCGTCTTGACTCCCAGCACAGTCAGGCGCGCGGCTTTGCCCGATGACGCTTGCTTGATCCGCTCCCAGTCGTGTGGTCGGGGCGTCCACTCGTGGCGCTCGCTCGTAAATGACATGCGCCCCACGCCGCCGTCAAACTCGAGGAGGATGACCCAGGTTTGGGCCGCCGCGCCGGGTTGCTCCCAGCTAAACGTGAACGGCGCCAGGTCGGGCGGGAAAACCGTGCCCTCCTGCGGTTGCCGCAGCGCCATCCCCGGGTAGGAAGCCGCTGGCCGGTAAAGCGCCAGTACCTGGTCGACGGAAACGCGTTCGGAACACGACGTGACGGCAAAGGCAACCGCGACCCACGCGATTGCTCTCGCAGCCCCGTCAGGGTTGAACAGCTCCGACACGCGCATTCGCCTGGATTGTATCCCGCTGGAGGGCGGCAAAAGCGAGGAAAAATGTCCACGATGAGTACCCCCCTCAGTATTGGGACGGAGCGCCGAGTTGCACTCGGCTTACCATCGGCCATCGGCTCGCTTAAGCCGATTAGAAATCGGCGCTCCGACCCAAGACTGAGCCGATACTACGATGAGCCAGGCCTTTGTGCTTTCCTTTTCATGCGCGGGCGAGGACAATCCCTGTCGCGAGTGCTATATTATCTTCGCCCGGCCAACCATGAAACTCACGCGACGCGAATTCCTCAGGACCGCAACCGTGGCGGGCGCCGCGACGCTGCTCCCAGCGCCTGTGCTGTGGGGTTCGTCGGCCTGGGATCATCGAATCGTCCGAGTCCACAACGCGCTGGCGAGTTGTTTTGATGTCCTCAACTTCGAGTATCAATCGAAGGTCCCGGAGTCATACTACGGGCAGTTCGTCAGCCAGGGAGTGGTGGACCGGATGTTTGATGCCGCGTTGTGCGCGTTCACTGGGGAGAAGGATCCGGTGCAAGCGATTCGCCGGCTGATCCCGTACAAGGCGGGTGAACGTGTCTTCCTCAAGATCAACGTGACCACCAGCTACCCGATGTGGGGCGGCGACTGGAACAAGATCGACTGGGACCTGCATTACAACGACACTGACGCCATCGCCGAGCCAATCAATGCCATTCTCCGGGTTCTGGTTAACATGGGGGTGCCTCAGGGCCATATTGGGCTCGGTGACCCGACCTGGTCGGAGGGAAGCCCGGATTCCGAGCGTCGCACACCTCGCCTCGTCCCGAATCGGCTCGCCCGCAGGATCAAAGCGGCCTTTCCGGCGGTGACCGTTTATCGGTCTTCCTTCTTGCCCGACGGCAACGGTTTCACCTGGGCCAGCAATGATCCTCACGCGGTGGTTTCGTTTCGCGACCCGCTGATCGATGGCCGCAAGCAACGCGTCACCAGCCATCGCCTGCCCGATCAACTCATCCGGGCGGACCATTTCATTAACGTGCCGATCATGAAGCGCCACAACTCAGGCGGGGTCACCGGCGCGTTAAAGAACAACTTCGGAACCATCGCCAGTTGCGCCCGTTTTCATGAACCTCACTATGATGGCGAAGGCAAACCCGGCGCGATGTTTCAAGCTGAAAACAACCCGGCCGTCGATATCTGGCTGAACCCGCATGTCGGCGGCAAAACGAGGCTCATCGTCTGTGACGGTATTTTCGCCGGATGGAACTGGGGCGAAAACCCTCCGGTCGGCTGGAAGAACTTTGGCGGGAGGTCGCCCAACTGTTTGCTAGTGGGGACCGACCCGGTGGCGATGGACAGCGTAGTCTTCGATCACGTGGGCGAGTCCCTGCCCGACAAGGTGAAGGACTTTCCGCCACCCAACATGTTGCTCGACGCGGCTAGAGTGGGCCTTGGCCGTCACGAATCTCGCCCCAACCCCGGCGCAGGCTACCGCTCGTTCGACTACCTCGAGGTCAATCAGCCGGCCGATCCCGCCAAACTTCGAAACCTGGCCTCACTCAAGAGCCAATATTTGCGCGGGGGCAAAACGGCGTCGGAAATCATAGACTTGACGCGAAATTCCCGTGACATCATCGGAACCACTTGATTTAACGGGCTTTCAACAATGAATAGCTCTGTTGCCTGGCGAGTCGATCTTAATAGCCGGCAGCGCGATTAAGCGTCGCCTCCTAAAAAGAACAATATGAAAAACCGGAATCTCTGGAAGCTGGCCATGGGGCTTGGCCTCATTGGCGTTCCCATCGCCGGTGGTTGTTTGCAGGAAAACTCGAGTCAAACTCCCGCGCCAACCGCGGGCGCGGTGACGGCGTCAGCCGAACCTGTTGTCTACCAGGTGCCGGCACCAGATGCCGGCCAGGGCGAGGAAGCCGCCGCCCTCCAATCCGTCCCGGCGCTGACCAACCTGGCAGAGGCCAAGGTTACGGTGATTCAAACAAACCAGCCAGTCCCTCCCAAGGTCAATCTGTCGCCGGGCGCGGCTGAGCTGGCCAAGCTCGCCGGGTCGGGGGTCGACCAGGGGGTCATGCTTGCGTATGTAACCAATGCCCAAAGCACGTTCAACCTGACGGCGGATGAGATCATCTACCTCAATGATCTTGGTGTTCCGGGGTCGGTGGTCACCGCGATGATCCAGCGAGACCAGGTGTTGAAAGAACAAGGGAAGAACGCGTTGTTGGCGGCCTCTGCGCCCGTTACGAGTCTGCCTGCGCCCGCTCCGGTGCCGGCTGAGGCAACGCCGCAACCGGCCCCGCAACCTTCGGATTACCCGACCGAGCCTGCGCCTGCGCCGCCCGCCGAGCCAGTCAGCTACCCGGTTTTCTACGATTCGCTGGCGCCGTATGGCACGTGGGTCTACGTGTCGGGCTACGGTCGCTGCTGGCGGCCCACGGTGGTGGCCGTCAACCCGACCTGGCAGCCCTACTTCGATGGCGGCCACTGGGTTTATACCGATTGCGGCTGGTATTGGATGTCGGATTATAGCTGGGGCTGGGCGCCGTTCCATTACGGCCGCTGGTTCCGGCACTCGCACTGGGGCTGGTGCTGGTCACCCGACACCGTTTGGGGTCCCTCGTGGGTAAGCTGGCGCTACAGCGACGTTTATTGTGGCTGGGCGCCGTTGCCCCCGGGCGCCTACTTCAGCTTCAGCATCGGGCTGACGTGGCATGGGCATCATGTGAACCACTGGGACGACTGCGGTCTGGGATCCGATCACTACCGGTTTGTCGCGTGGCGCCACTTTGACGATCACCGCGTGCATTCCTACGGCGTGCACCAGCGCGAGGTGAACAACATCTATCGAAACTCGGTCGTGGTGAACAACATCACCATCAACAACAACACGGTAATCAACCAGGGCATCCCACGCGAGCGCGTGGCTTCGGAAACCCGCCGTGAGATCCGGCCCGTTGCCGTCCACTACACCCGAGACAGCGGGCAGCCGTCGGCCGGCCGATCCGAACGGTTACGTGGCAACACGCTCACGGTCTATCGCCCGGTGATGCCGGAGCGTGAACGCGGCACGATGGCCGGAACCGCGGGATCACCCTCCCGGACGGGTCGCGGCGGCGCCGGAATGAATGCGGGTGGCAGTGCCCCTTCCGCACCGTCCGCTCGGTTGGCGGACAGCGCATCGGGCACGTTCCCGAGAACATCGGTTGCTTCCGAGAGCGAGAACCGGCCCGGCCGTCCCGCGGATCGCGAGCGGACCGGTTCGCGTGATGCCAATGTTCCGACTCGCGCCGGCCAGCCCACGGGCCGGTCGGATCCCAGCCAGCCACCGACGGTAGTGAATGCTCCCGCGCCGGCGCCGCAGCCGCCCGCGCGGACGAGCCCGGTTCCGAGCCGGAACGAAACTTCGGGTCGGGGTGTTGCGGCACGGCCATCGACGCCGGTTCCCTCGCGGCAGGTCGCGCCGGCCCCACTCCCCGCAGCCCCGAGTGGCAGCGGCGGAACCGCCGTTCGCCCCAGCGCGCCCACGCGCTCGAACAACCGCTCGAGCCTCGAGCCGAATCGGCTCAACCAATCTGCGCCCTCCGCCACCCGGACGGTGACTGCACCCTCCGCCCCCACCTGGCGCAACGCGGATCCTGACACTCGGTTTGACCGGTACCAGGCGCCAACTCGCTCGACCCCCAGCGCGCAGCCCTACCGATCGCCCTCTTACCAGCAACCTGCCAGGAGCGCGCCTGAGGTTCCGCGGAACGCCCCGGCTCCGACCTACACGGCGCCGTCCAGACAAACCGCTCCTTCATATTCCGCGCCGCAAAGGTCCCTCACGCCCGCTCCCAGTTATTCCCGGCCTGATCCGGCGCCATCGCGATCCTATTCGGCGCCGCAGTCGAGCCCATCGCGATCTTACTCGCCGCCGCAGTCGAGCCCTTCGCGGTCTTACTCGCCACCGAGTTCCTCGCCTTCTCAGTCGGCTCCATCGCGGTCGTATTCGCCGCCGAGCCCTGCGCCAACGCGGTCGGCTCCGTCGGCGCCGTCATCGGGCTCCCGTGGCAACAGCGGCCGTGGCCAGTCGTCCTGAATACTCCGGCACCACACCCGTGAAAACACCCTCCATGGTTCTCGGAGGCCGGTGGGCAATCGCCCTGGGCGGTCTCCTCTTTCTTTCCAGTCCAGCGGGCGCGCTGACCAACTTGTTCTTCACCGCGTTCGAACCTTCGGAGGGCTATGACGCGCGTTATGAGTTGGTCAGCCAAAACGGTTGGGTATGCGACACTACCAGCCTCGGCGGAAATGGTCTTACAACCAATTATCTGGGCACGCAGGCCGCATATGTCGGCCTTTTCCCCCTCGATCCGGCCACTAACTTCATCAGCGTGTACCAGCCGCTGAGTTTCGATCCGATTCAGCAAGGCCTTCCGATTGTCGAGTTCTCGACGCTGATGTCCGTCATGGATTCTTCCAACACCAATTGGGATGATTTCCTGTGGACGGTCTACAACACTGATGGTTGGCCCATGCTGACGGTCGATTTCAACAACTACGACACCAACATCTATTACGCGCTCGGCACGAACGATTTTGTGGCCACGCCAGTCAGGTTTGCCAATGACGTGTCGTATGATTTCAGAATAAGAATGGATTTCGCCCTGAACCGCTGGAGCGCGACGCTCAGCGGGACGCTCATCGTCACCAACCAGCCAATCGCTCCGGCCGGCAAAAAGCTGGACCTGGCCGACGTGGACGCGGTCTGGTGGCCTTACGATCCGGTAAACCCGGGAGATAACTTCATGGTTTTCGACAACTACAAAGTTACCGCTGACGCGCTGCCACCGATTCAGCTGGCGGGCCTGGGCCGGAACCCCAACGGGCAATTTCTCCTCCGGCTCTACGGCCCTTCCGGAACCCGTCACGCGATTGAGGCCAGCGCCAACTTGCGGCAATGGACTTCACTAAAGACAAACGTTGTCACGGACGGTTACTTTGATTTCATCGACACCGACGCCGCGTCTCTCTCCCGGAGGTATTACCGCGCGCGCCTGGTAAACTGAACGCCCGGCGCCGGGATTTTTTCTTCACTCGCGGGCCGGTTCGTGTTCAGTTGAGGCGCGATGAAAGCGGTAATTCTGGCAGCCGGCAAAGGCACACGCATGCGGGAGCTCACTAACGAGCTGCCCAAACCGATGCTGCGCGTTCAGGGAAAGCCCATTCTCGAGCACATCCTCGCGGGAATCAAAGCGGCCGGCATCCGGGAGATTTGCCTCGTGACGGGTTTCCGCGCGGAAGTGATCGAAGATTATTTCGGCGATGGTGCGAAATGGGGTGTGCGTATCGGGTACGGGCGGCAGTTGGTGCAGGACGGCACGGGGAAGGCGGCGGATCCGGCCAAGCCGTTCATCGGCGGTTCTTCTTTCCTGCTGACTTACGGCGACATTCTGGTTAGGCCGGAAACGTACCAACGGATGGTTGAACGCTTCCACCAGGGTCGCTTTTCCGGCGTGATCACCGTTACCAGGGGCGAGGACGTGACCAAGGGGGGAATTGATTTGTTTGACGAGCAGTTTTGCCTTAGACGCGTTGTGGAAAAACCTTCCGCCGGGCAACTCGATCAATTGCGCCGGGAAGGCTGGCTCAAGCCCGGCGACCCGATCTGGTACAATGCCGGGATCTACATTTTTGAGCCGGCCGTTTTCGAGTTCACTGCGCGTCTGCAGAAATCCCCCCGAGGCGAGTACGAACTGACGGATGCGATCAGCGCGATGCTCGAAGCCGGCCACAAGCTTGCCGGCCTCCAGATCCAGGGGCGGTGGGTAGATGTGCGCGATCCGGAGGTGCTGGCCCGACTCGAACAGCAATCGTGACGCCGCAGGTTGCTTCGCGGGCGCGTTGGCGTATTTTGACGGACCCGACGGGCGGCAAACCGGCTTGGCTTGGCTAAGGGCCGGAACGTCGAGCGGGTAACTGACGCAACGGAACAGATGAACTCAGCGGACGGCGGTTTGGCTTTTGGCGCGCCGGGGATCGAGCCGCGGTGGACCCGCAGCACGAAGGAAGGGATTGGGACCGCCTACCACAGCAGTTGCCGCGTTTGGTTCACTTTGAGCCACGGCATCGTCAACGAGATCTATTATCCGAACGTCGACTGCCCGAACACGCGTGACCTGCAATTCCTCATTACCGACGGCGAGTCCTTCTGCCACGAGGAACGCCGGGACCTGGATTATCGCCTGGCCCACCACGAGAAGGGCACGCTGTGCTACCAAATTACCACCACGGACCCGCAAGCCCGCTACCAGCTCATAAAGGACGTCATCGCCGACCCGCACGCCTCGGTGCTCCTGATGCGGACGCGCGTCGAAATCAAGGACGAATCGCTCAAATCCAAACTGCGCGTGTTCGCTCTGCTGGCGCCCCACATGAAAGGCATCGGCCAGCACAATTCCGGGCGCGTGCATGACGTGGACGGCCGGCCGCTGTTCCACGTTCACCGCGAGGGGCTGCACATGGTTTTCGGAGCCTCCCCTGACTTCAACCGCCGCTCCGTGGGATATGTGGGCTACAGCGACGGCTGGCAGGATTTGACCAGCAACTTCCAAATGGACTGGGAATTCGGGCGCGCCGAGGACGGCAACATCGCGTTAACGGCCGAAATCGACGGCTCGCGCGGCTGGGAGTTTGTGCTGGGGGTGGCGTTCGGCCGAAGCGCGCAGAGCGCCTCGACCAAACTGCTGCAGTCTCTGGCGAGGCCGTTTGAGGAGCACCTCACGACGTTCCTGAAGCAGTGGCGGCGGACTTTGCCCGCCCCGGCGACGGCGGATGCCGCGAGCGAAACCGAGGCAAACTGCTGGTTGAAGGACCACACTGGTGACGGCGGCCGGACCTACCGGCTGAGCCGGTTAGTGTTGCTGGCCCATGAAGACAAGATCTATCCCGGGGCGGTCGTCGCGTCGATGAGCATCCCGTGGGGTGAGACCAAGAGCGATGCCGATTTGGGCGGCTATCACCTGGTTTGGACGCGGGACCTGGTCAAGACGGCTTCCGGGTTGATCGCCAGCGGCCAGACCGCCACGCCCTTGCGCTCGCTCATCTGGCTGGCATGCACTCAGGAGGCCAGCGGCGCGGTGCCGCAAAATAGCTGGATTGATGGCACGCCGTACTGGCGGGGCCGGCAACTTGATGAAGTCGCCGCGCCCATTTTGCTGGCCTGGCGTTTGCGCCGCGCCAACGCCCTCGGCTTGTTCGACCCTTCTACGGTAGTTCTCCGGGCGGCCCGCTATCTCATCCTGCACGGGCCGGTGACTGGCCAGGAACGGTGGGAGGAAAACGCCGGCTACTCTCCTTCCACGCTCGCCTGGATGATCGCCGGGCTGGTCTGCGCCGCTGAGTTCGCACCCGGTGGCCCGGAAGGCCCCACCGCTACCTTCATCCTCGAGCACGCCGATTGGCTCTCGGCTCACCTCGAAGACTGGACGGTCACCAGCCGGGGGGAACTGGTGCCGGGCAAGCCCAGGCATTTTATCCGCCTTACCCCCGCCGAGCCCGGCGACCCCGGCCAGACGGCGGAGCCCGACACCGCCAGCATCCGGATCGCCAACGGCGGCGGCCTGCATCCTGCCCGCAATGTCGTGAGCGGGGATTTTCTCGAACTGGTGCGGTTGGGCGTTCGTGACGCTCTGGATCCGCTGATCGTCGACTCCGTCGCCGTGCTCGATGCCGTTCTCAAGTACGACCTTCCCCAAGGGCCGGGCTGGCGCCGATACAACCACGACGGCTACGGCCAAAAAGACGACGGCTCCGCTTTCGATGGCACTGGTAGCGGCCGCTGCTGGCCGCTGCTGACGGGTGAACGCGGACATTACGAGCTGGCCGCCGGCCGGGACCCACTGGCTTTCATCCGTGCCCTCGAACAGTTTGCCAACGAGGGCGGCATGCTCCCGGAGCAGGTCTGGGACGGTGAGGATATTCCCGCTGCCAGGATGCGGCGCGGTTACCCCACAGGTTCCGCCATGCCGCTCTGCTGGGCTCATGCCGAGTACCTGAGCCTGGTCCGCAGCCGCCAGGACGGCGTTGGTTTTGATCTCATCCCACCGGTCAAAGAACGGTATGCTTCGAGGAGCAACGGGTCGCGCCACGAGGTTTGGAGCTTTTGCCACCAGGTGGCGCAAATACCTCGAGGCAAGATCCTTCGCGTCATCACGGCGGCGCCAGCCACTTTGGTGTGGAGTGGCGACGAGTGGCAGGCGACTCACGAACTGGAAACGCGCGACACCGGCTTGGGTTGCTGGTCCGCGGATTTGGAAACCGCTCGCTGTTCGCCACCGGCGCGTATCGTGTTCACCTTCCGGTGGCGGGACAAACCGGAGGACCGCAATTTCGCCGTCGAAATCGGTTGATTGCCGAAGCAAGCGCAGAAGTTCAAAACGCGCGAGTGGGTGTTTGTGTTGTTCATGTCTCTTCGGGGTGGATTGGGATGTCGGTTTCTTTCCGGTTGCCGTCCGGGCTGATTCTGGTACTTTTCTGCATAACGGAGAACTTATGCGGCACTTATTGGCGATCCTTGTGGCGCTTTCGCTAGGCGGCCCGGTGACGGCCTTGCGTGCTGCTGACGCTGGGCTCGTCAAAATCAATGGCGCCATCTCCCCTGCCACGGCCGGTTATATCGCGCGCGCCATCGAGGTCTCCCGTGCCCGCAGAGACGCCTGTTTGATCATCCAGCTCGACACTCCGGGCGGGCTGTTGGATTCCACCAAGGACATTGTCCAGAGTTTCTATGCCGCGGGACTGCCCATCGTGGTCTACGTCGCTCCCTCCGGTGCGAGCGCGACCAGCGCGGGCTGTTTCATCACGCTGGCGGCCGATATCGCGGCTATGGCTCCGCACACGACGATCGGCGCGGCGCATGTGGTGCTGGGTCTCGGCGGTCAAGGCACCGAAAAAGTCGACGAGGTCATGAAACAAAAACTCGAGAACTACGGCAGCAGCTTCATCGAGTCGATCGCGGAAAAGCGCGGCCGCAATGTTGAGTGGGCCAAAGCGGCGACCGTGAAAAGTGAATCGATAACGGCCGAAAAGGCGCTGGAGCTGAAGGTGATCGATTTGATCGCCGAGGATCTGCCCGATCTGCTGAGCCGGGTCGACGGCCGCCAGGTGGAAGGCCAGACGCTCAAAACCGCCGGCGCCAAAGTGACGGTGATCCCGATGGCGGCGCGCGAGAGATTGTTCCAACTCTTGTGGCGGCCGGAGGTGATGCTGGTCCTCATGCTGGCCGCGATTTACGGCATCATCGGCGAGTTGAGCAGCCCCGGAGCCATCCTGCCGGGAGTGGTCGGTGGCATCGCGCTCATCCTCGTGCTCTACATGGCGGCCATTCTCCCGATCAACATCGCCGGCTTGGCGCTGATCGGCCTGTCGCTGCTGCTGTTCGCCGCCGATATTTTCGCGCCGACCCACGGGGTGCTCACCTTTGGCGGGATCACCGCGTTCTTCCTCGGCGCGCTGATGCTTTTCAACCGCGCCGACTCCGCTTTCCACCTGTCCCTGGCGTATATCATTCCGGCGACCCTCCTCACGGCCGCCTTTTTCATCTTCGTCGTCGGTGCCGGCCTTCGCGCGCAATTCCTGCCGGTGCGGGCCGGCCGGGAAACTATGGTTGGCAAGACGACCTCCGCTCTCAACCCCATCGACGCGACCTCCGGAAAAGTCTTCATCGAGGGCGAGTACTGGAACGCGGTGAGCGAGGTACCCGTGGGCGCCGGGCAACCGGTCGAGATCGTGGGAATTTCCGGCCTCACTCTGCGGGTCAAGCCAAAGCCGGCATGAGCCGCAAGCCGAACCAACCACCAACCAATCAAAACCTATGCCGCCAGAACTAAATGCTGTCGCGAGAATTGTCCCAACCCTCATCGTCATCCTGGTGTTGGGCTCGATTGTCCTGCCCCAGGCCATCCGGATCCTCCGCGAGTACGAACGGGGTGTCATCTTCCGCCTCGGCAAATTGCTCGGCGCCAAAGGCCCGGGGCTCATCTTCCTGATCCCCGTCGTGGACCGAATGGTGAAAATGGATTTGCGCGTCGTCACCATCGACGTCGCCAAACAGGAGGTCATGACGCGCGACAACGTGCCGGTGACTGTGGATGCGGTCGTTTACTTTCGCGTCATCGACCCCACCGCGGCGGTGGTCAAGGTGGAGAATTTCTGGAAGGCGACGTCGCTGATCGCGCAAACCACCCTGCGCAGCGTGCTCGGCCAGGCCGAACTGGATGAACTGCTTTCCCACCGGGAAAAAATCAACCAAACGCTCCAGGAAATCATCGACCGCCAAACCGACCCGTGGGGCATCAAAGTCACGGCGGTCGAAGTCAAGGATGTGGTGCTGCCCGACGGCATGAAACGCGCCATGGCGAAGCAGGCCGAAGCCGAGCGCGAACGCCGCGCAAAGATCGTCAACGCGGAAGGCGAATTCCAGGCGGCGGAAAAGATGGTTCAGGCAGCGGCCATGATCAGCAAGGAACCGATCGCGCTGCAACTGCGGTTTCTGCAAACCATGCGCGAAATCTCCAGCGAGCATAATACCACCACCTTCCTGCCGGTGCCCATCGACCTGTTCAGTCCTTTCCTGAAGGGACCGAAGGCGTAAAGGAAATCCGAAGGCCGAAATCCGAAGCCCGACACGCGCAGACTCGCTCCCGTGCAGCCACAACGAAACCAGATGAGGACGTCGCTGGAAGTGGGGAATGAACAGGACCCCGAAAGCTCGGATTTCGGCTTTTGATCATGCCATTGTACGAATACGAATTGTGTGAAGGCGACTGTCAGGTGTGCGGTGGCCGGTTCACTCTCGTCCGCCCGCTTTCCGCCAGGCCGCTGACCCACTGCCCCGCCTGCAAGAAGCCGGTCCGCCGGGTCTGGTCACCTTTCAATACCCCCAAAAGCCTGTCCATTTCCGATGCCAAGAAAGCCGGGTTCACGGTTCTCAAACGCGTGAACAAAGGCGAGTACGAACGGCAATAGAAATTCACGGAACGTTCGGTTCCCGCCCCTGTCAAATGATTTAACACTGGCCAAACCCGCGTGCCTGCGGCAGCTTTGGCCAAGGGCTTATGAGCGAGATCCAGGTTATCGAGTCGGCGCTTCAACGCGCGGGCCGGCGGCGCCGTTTGGCCTGCGCCCTCCGGGGACTGTGGCTGGGACTGTTGGTGGGTGGGGTCCTCACGCTGCTGCTGCTTGGCGTTTATCATCTGCTGCCGCTGCCGCTTTGGACAATGGCCGTGGCCGGCCTCGCTCCGTTTCCCTGCATGCTCGTTGGGGGCATCCTTGGCGGTTGGCGGAACCCGGACTTGAAGCAGGTTGCTCGCTGGGTGGACGGCCGGCGGCGTTTGCAGGAACGTCTCAGCACCGCCATCGAGGTCTCAAATGAATCGGGCGCGGGCGCCTGGCGGGATCTCGTCCTCAACGACGCCGCTCAGCATGCCAAGGATCTGGACCCGCGGAAACTGCTGCCGCTCAAACTCCCGCGAGCCACCCGCTGGGCGTTGGTGGTGCTCGCCTTGTGCGCGGGGCTGGGTTTTGTTCCCGAATACCGAAGCAAGACTTACCTGCAAAAGAAGATCGACGATCAAAACATCAAAGAAGCGGGGCGCCAGTTGGCGGAGCTTACGAGACACTCACTGGAGAAACGCACGCCCGCGCTTGAGCCGACCCGCCAGTCACTTTCGTCGGTGACCAATGTCGCCGAACAGTTGGCTGCCAAAGCGCTGACCCGGAGCGAGGCGCTCAAAGACCTCGCAAGTGTCGCTGAGAAGCTGAAAGAGGAAATCAAGGAACTCGGCAAAGACCCCTCGTTGAAGCGGCTCGAACAGGCCGCCCGGAGCGCCACCGGCAGTGATTCGCAGGCCACCGCCGCCCTCCAGAAGCAGATCGAAGCTCTCCAAAAACAGCTCGGCAGCCCCACCGGCAATCCGGACGCGCTCGACCAACTCAAGAAGAACCTCGAAAAACTGGAAGAGGCCGCAAAGGCTTTGGCCGACAAAAACTCGCCGGGAACCGATGCGGAACGCCAAAAAATGTCGGAGGCACTTTCGGCGCTCTCCCGGCAGGTTCAGGACATGGGTCTGCAAGTTCCTCAAATTGACGACGCTATCAATGCGCTGGCCAATAACCAGGCGGACCTCTTGCTCAAAGACCTGCAGGCGGCGACCGCCGACCTGGAAAAGATGAGGGACATGGCGAAAAACCTGCAGCAACTCCAGCAACAGGTCGAAAAGCTTGGCAAGGACCTGGCCGAGCAGTTGAAATTTGGGCAGCCCGAGGCGGCGCAGCAGACGCTGCAAAAGATGATCAGCCAATTGAAGGCAGCGAATCTCACGCCGGAAGCGTTGCGGAAACTGATGGACGAGGTTTCCAAAGCGGTGGATCCGGCAGGCAACTACGGCAAGGTCGCGGAACATCTCAAGAACGCCTCTAAACAGATGCAAGGGGGCGACAAGTCGGGCGCGGCGCAATCGCTGGCGAATGCGTCGAAAGAACTGGACCAGCTTATGCAGCAGTTGGGGGATGCCCAGCAACTCCAAGCGACGCTCGACGCACTGAAAGAGGCCTCGATGGCAATCGGCAACGGCCAGGGCTGGCGAATGTCCAACCGGGGCGGCTACGGCAAGGGGTTCAGACCCGGGGGCGGCGTGGGCACCTGGGCGGACGAGGGCACGGAATGGAACGGCGAAATGAGCCAGGGCTGGGATAACTCCGGCATTACCCGACCCGACGAAGACCCTCGCGGCCACAGCGATCGCGGCGAAGGCGAGCTGACGGACGCGCTCAAGCCCACCAAAGTCAAAGGTCAGTTCTCGCCCGGCGCCCAGATGCCCAGCATCACGCTCAAAGGCGTCAGCATCAAAGGCCAGAGCAAGGTCGCCTACGAGGAGGCTGCCACCGCCGCGCAATCCGATGCCCAAAGCGCCTTGAGCCAGGAAAAAGTCCCACGCGCGTACCAAAACGCGGTTAAGGACTATTTTGATGATCTGAAGAAATGAGCGACGGGGAGTCTAAAGTTGCAGGTTACTGGTTACAGGTTACAGGTTGCGTGCTCCGGACCACGTTATTGACTAGGCACAAGACTCAGATGAGAACCAGGCAACTCGATTGATTTATGGCCACGGCGCAACAGTTTGAAGACTTGCATGTTTGGCAGGAGGCCCGAGCCCTGGTTAAAGAAGTCTATAACCTTTCCCGGCAGCGGCTTTTCCACCGGGATTTCGCATTGCGCGACCAGATCACGCGGGCGGCAACCTCCACCATGTCCAACATTGCTGAAGGTTTTGAGCGCGGCACTCGGAAAGAGTTCATTCAGTTTCTGAACATTGCGAAGGGTTCGAATGGCGAGGTGCGGTCGCAGCTCTACGTCGCTTTCGACCAGGAGTACCTAGACCAAGCCGTCTTCAACCATGTGCGCGGGGCAGCCCTAGCGCTGTCGCGGCGGATCGCCAAATTCATCGAGTACCTTGAGAGCCTCCCAACCAACTCCCGACGCCGCTATACCCGTGAGAATTAGCCGAGGGGAAGAACTTGAAACCTGTAACCTGCAACCTGCAACAATCTTAGGAAGATGAGAAGATGAACACAGAAGAAGCCATCCAGTCGTTCACTGAAAGCTACAGCGCGCTTCGCGCCGAGCTTGGCAAAGTCATCGTGGGGCAGGACGCCGTGGTCGAGGGCACGCTCATTTCGTTGTTTGCGGGCGGCCACGTGCTGCTCGAGGGCGTGCCGGGACTGGGCAAGACCCTGCTGGTGCGTACCCTGAGCGAGGTGCTGGACCTCTCGTTCAATCGCATCCAGTTCACTCCCGACCTGATGCCCGCCGACATCCTGGGCACCAACATGGTGATGGAAACGCCCGGTGGCCGGCGTGAATTCGAGTTCCAGCGCGGCCCCATTTTCGCGCACTTGATTCTCGCGGACGAAATCAACCGCGCGACGCCAAAGACCCAATCGGCGTTGCTTGAGGCGATGCAGGAACACCAGGTGACCGCTGGCGGCGAACTGCGCCGCCTCGAGGAGCCCTTCTTTGTGATGGCCACCCAGAACCCCATCGACCAGGAAGGCACTTACCCGTTGCCGGAAGCCCAACTCGACCGGTTCTTCTTCAAGATCCTCGTCGGCTATCCCTCGGCGGATGAGCTCACCGAAGTGCTCAACCGCACGACCGCCGGCGCGCAGACGCAGGTTCAGAAAGTCCTCAACCGCGAGTCCCTCGTCGAGCTGATGGCGCTGGTGCGCCAGGTGCCGGTAGCTTCGCATGTGAAGGATTATGCGGTCCGGCTCGTGCTGGCCACCCATCCCCGCACGGACACGGCCGCCCCGATCGCGACCCAGTATCTGCGCTTTGGCAGCAGCCCGCGCGGTGGTCAGACTCTCATCCTCGCCGGCAAAGTCCGCGCCCTTACCCATGGCCGGTTCAATGTCAGTTTCGACGATCTTGAGGCCGTCGCGGCGACGGCGCTGCGGCACCGGCTGATTCCGAACTTTGAAGCCGAAGCCGAAGGCATCACGACCGATCACATCATCGCGCAAATTCTGAAAGATGTGCCGCGCGACGCGCAGGCCGTGGCGGTCTAAGCTCCCGGCGGCCGGCACCTCAACATGTCCAATCCCCTGCTCACCCCCGAGCTGTTGCGCCGGCTCGAGCAGTTCCAATTGCTGGCGAGCCGCCGCGCCAAAAGCTCCGCCCGCGGCGAACGCCGCAGCCGCGCCCGCGGCCAGTCGGTCGAGTTCGCTGATTATCGCGCCTATGTGCACGGCGACGACTTCCGTTACCTCGATTGGAATCTCTACGGCCGGCTCGAACGCCTCTTTCTGAAGCTCTACGAAGAAGAGCGTGAGCTGCCGGTGCGCATCTTCCTCGACGCCAGCGAGTCGATGACCTTCGGCGAACCGCGCAAATTCGATTTTGCCCGCCAGGTCGCCGCCGCGATGGGATACGTCGCGCTTTGTGGCTTTGATCGCGTCAGTGTGATCCCGTTCCCCGCCGTGCAGGGTAACGGCGAGAGCGGCCAGGCCGACCGCACGGCCGAGCTTGCCGCCCGGGGAGCGCTGCGTTCGGTTCGCGGCAAAAAATCCGCCCTGCAATTCTTTCAAAATCTCACCATGCTGACGGCCGGTGGCGCGGCTGACCTTAACCAGGCGCTGCGACGCGGCGCACTCGAAGCCCGCCATTCCGGGCTCGCCGTTGTGCTCAGCGACTTTCTGGACCCCGGCGGGTATGACGAGGGCCTGACGGCCCTCGTCGGGCGCGGCTTTCAGGTCGATGCGGTTCAGATTCTCGCTCCCGAGGAACTCTCACCCTCGACCTTCGGCGACCTGCGGCTGGTCGATTCCGAAACGGGCGCCACCCAAGAGGTCACTTTCGGGCGGTATCGGATGAAGTCCTACCAGCAGATGGTGCAGAATTTTCTGCAACGGATGCGCGAGTTCTGCCAATCCCGGGGCATCAACCTGTTCACTGCCAGCTCGAATACTTCGCTGGAGGACCTCTTGCTCAAACAGCTCAGAAAGGCGGAGGTGTGGGCGTGATAATAAATCCGAAATCCGAAATCCGAAATCCGAAAGAGGCCCGAATTCCGAAGCCCGAAACCCGAAAGACCAAGGCCGACCGCGAGAGCGGCCAGAAAGTGCCGACACAGAAAATTTATTTTGCGGCCCCTGGGTTCTTTCGCAGCAACAACTGCATCTTCAGTCTTCGGATTTCGGCCTTCGGATTTCTTTCGGATTTCGGATTTCGGATTTCGGATTTGAACGCCACGCCGTCCCGCGGGTCTCTGCCATGAACTTCCTCGCTCCCGCCGCTTTCATCTTCGCCGCCTCCCTCCCGGTGGTGATCCTGTTTTATCTGCTGAAGCGCAAGCGGGTGGTGAAACTCGTTTCGAGCACTTTGCTGTGGCAAAAGTTCCTCGCCGAAACCCAGGCCAGCGCCCCGTTCCAAAAACTGCGCAAAAACTGGCTGCTCATCCTTCAGCTCATTTTGCTGGCGCTGGTTGTGCTCGCTCTCGCGCGACCATACTTCGCGGCCAAAATGAAACCGGCGCAGTTGCGCGTTGTAGTGCTGGATGCCTCGGCGTCAATGCAAGCCACGGATGAAAGCCCCTCGCGGTTTGAAAAGGCACGCGCCGAAGCCCTGAAATGGGTCGATACACTCGCCGGGAACGATCAAATGGTTGTCCTGCAAGCCGGCGCCAACACCGAGGTGAAACAGTCCGCGACGACGGAGAAAGCCGTATTGCGCCGCGCGCTCCAATCCTGCGTGTGCTCGGATGGACCGACGCGCTTGCTGCCGGCGCTGCGCATGGCCGAATCGCTGGTGCGTGATCAAAAAGGAGCCGAGGTTCACTTGTTCAGCGATGGGGCGGTGCCCGACCTCAGCGAATTCGAGAACAAGGCGCTGCCGCTTGTCTATCACCGGGTTGGCAAGAGCGCGAACAACCTTGGAATCACCGCGCTCGATGTCCGGGCCAATCCCGAAAATGCCCGCCAGCGCGCGGTGTACGTCAGTGTGGGCAATTTCTCGTCCAATGCCGTCCAAACCGAGCTCGAATTGCTGCTGGATACGCGGCTGGTGGAGACGCGCCCGATCAACGTCGGCGCGGGAGAAACGTCTCCGCAGGTGTTTCTGGCCACTCAGACGCGGGATGGCGTTTTCACCCTCCGGCTGACGTCCAAAGACGACCTGGCTGCCGACGATCAGGCCTCCATCGTCAGCCTGCTGCCCAAACCCGTGAAGGTGCTGCTGGTGACCCACGGCAACCGACTGCTCGAACGCGCCCTGCGCGCCGTCCCCAATGTCGAGTTGGCCCTTGCCAACGACCTGACCGATCCGGCCGGGGGCCTGGATTTCGTCGTGCTTGATTCGGTCGCGCCAACCGTGTGGCCAGGCGGAAACGTGCTCGCCATTCACGTCTTGAATACGAATTGGGTCCAGGGAGTGTCCACCCTCGAGGGGCCTCCGATTGTGGACTGGAAGTCCGCCCACCCGCTGCTGCGATACGCCGGACTGGATAACGTTTCCGTGATCGAAAGTTACGCCGCCAAGCCGCCGGCCTGGGCCGTCGCGCTGGTGGACTCGCCGCAAGCCCCTTTGATTCTCGCCGGCGATCTGGGCCGGCAACGGATTATTTGGATCGGCTTTGACCTTCTCGAAAGCAACTGGCCCCTGCGTGTGTCGTTTCCCATCTTCATCGCTAACGCGGTTGACTGGCTTAACCCTGCCAATGCGAAAGGCCAACAGCTCCTCGTCAAAGCCGGTGACGCCTTTCGGCTCGGCCTGGCGCACCCCGAGAAGAAGGCGCAGGTCACGCTGCCCGACAATGCGACAAAAACGATCGACCTGGACGAAACCGCGAATGAATTCGTCTTCGGCGACACCTATCGGCAAGGCGTTTACCGTCTCCACATGGGCACCAACGACACGGTGTTCTGCGTGGACCTGCTCGACGCCGCTGAAAGCAACATCAAGCCGCGTGACGAGTTGCAGCTTGGCCGCTATTCCAAGGTCATCGCCACCACCATGCAACGCGCCAACATGGAGCTGTGGCGCACCATCGCCGGCATCGGTCTGGTCGTGCTGCTGGTCGAGTGGTGGTTCTATCACCGGAGGACAGTGTGAAGCGATCAGTCAAAAGCAGCAACTGGCCGAAGGACGAATTCGGAAGAAGCGAGGTCATCTGGCAGGCTTGGGCAGTTTGGGGTGGAGTTACCATTATTTTTCTCTCGGTGGCTTTCTATTGGGTTTCGCGTCCACTCGGAACTAATGGCACCGTGGTGATTGCCTATTGCGCTCAGGACCAGGTCTATGCGGAGCCCATCTTTCGTGATTTCGAAAAACAAACCGGACTCCGCGTTCGCCCGGTCTTCGACAGCGAAGCGGTCAAGACCGTCGGCCTGGCCAACCGCCTGCTGGCCGAAAAACCTCACCCGCAGTGCGATGTTTTTTGGGGCAACGAAGAGATGCGGACCCGCCAACTCGCCGCGAAGGACGTGTTTCGCGAGACCAACGGGTGGGCGGCTTTCGGATACCGGAGCCGGCGCGTTGTCATCAATACCAACCTCGTGAACGCGGCAACCATGCCGCACTCGCTGCTGGATCTGACCAATGCCGCATGGCACGGCAAGGTCGCGCTGGCCTACCCGCAGTTCGGGACCACGGCGACACATTTCCACGGTTTGCGCCAATACTGGGGAGACGGTCTGTGGCAGATGTGGTGCCGGGCTCTGGCCGCCAACAAGCCCTTCCTTGTGGATGGTAATTCCGTCGTGGTAAAACTCGTCGGCACCGGGCAGGCAGCCGTCGGGTTGACGGACTCAGACGATATATCGGCGGGCCAACGCGAGGGGTATCCGATCCAGGCGCTGCCCATGAACAGCGAAACACTTTTAATCCCGAACACTGTCGCGGTCACACAGGACGCGCCGCACGGGCCGGCGGCTGATCGCCTAATGCACTACCTCCAACGGCCTGATGTGGTTGGGCGTCTCGTCCAGGGAAACGCCTTGGAAGGCCTCGCGGTGGGCGAAGTTTCGGTTCCGACGCTGAATGTGAACTGGGAGGCCTTGCTGCGGGACCTCGACGCGACGACCGCGAAGCTGAACGAGATCTTCCTTAGATGAACTGGGTGTTGCTCAAGAACAGCCTGCTGGCGGGCGGCACCGTGACGCTGCTGGCGGTGAGCCTTGGACTGGTGACGGCGTTGTGCCTGGCGGGTTTGCCGCGCGCGTGGCGGACGGCAGCTCTGGGGCTGGCGGTGGCAACACTCGCGCTGCCGCCGTTCCTGGTCACTAACTCCTGGCTGCATTTTCTGGGGCCCGTTGGAGTCTGGCGCAGTTGGCTGCCCCTAAACGTAGTCTCGTTTGGCGGCGCAGTTTGGATTCTTGGCCTTTCGCTCTGGCCAATTTCTCTGCTGTTGATCCTGAGCGCGTGGCAACGCCTCGAACCTGCCCAAATTGAAAGCGACATGGCGGTGACCGGCGGGCATTTTTTGCGTGGCCTGCTGTTGCCCTTGGCGCGGCCGGCGATGGTTCAGGCCGCGGTGCTGACTTTTGTGCTCGCGATGAATAATTTCGCGGTTCCCGCCATCCTTCAGGTGAAAACCTTTCCGGCCGAGGTATGGGTCCGGTTCAACACGAGTTTCGACACGCTTGGCGCGCTGACAATGAGCTGGCCGATGATTGTGATTCCGGTGCTGGCCATCTGGTGGTTCACAAGGCGGGGTGTGCCCTGGCCGCACCTCCAGCTAACCGTTCCACCGGCCCTGTTTCGCCGGCAACTCGGGCCTGTGTGTCATGGCATTTGTGCCACGCTCGCCTGCCTGTTGGTCGCGCTGTCGACCGCTCTGCCGCTGGTTCAGATTATTTCGGTCGCGCGGACGTGGACCGAACTCGCAGGCGCGCTCGCCGCCGGTCAGTCCGCCATCTGGAATTCACTTTGGTTGTCGGCAGCGGCTGCGACCCTGGTGGTTGGCTTAGCGTGCATCTGTCTGACGCGGACAGCACATGCCGTTAGGAGCATCGAAACGGTTATTTGGCTGCCATTTTTCGTTCCGGGCGTGTTGCTCGGGATCGGACTGATCAATCTGTTCAATCATTCGTGGTCCGCCATTTTTTATCAAAGCGCAGGCATTATGTTGCTGGCGCTGGGCGTTCGCTACGTGGGGTTGGGGCGGCATGCGGTGACCCACGCGGCCGCCACCGTTGACCGCGACCTGATCGATGTGGCCCGGATCGAGGGCGCCAATTGGCGGCAGACGCTCCGCCACGCCTATTGGCCGCAAATGGCGCCGCAAATCGCGGCGGTTTGGTATGTTATTTACCTGCTCTGCCTTTGGGATGTCGAGTCCATCATTCTCATCATCCCGCCGGGTATCGGTGAAACGCTGGCGCTTCGCATTTTCAACTTTCTCCACTATGGCCACAACGCGCAGGTGAATGCGCTGTGCCTGACACTGCTGGCGTTGGCGCTGGCGCCGCTAGTGCTCTGGAAACTCGCCCGCGTCACGCGCGACACGTTGCTCGTTGTCGGCGCATTGGTGTTGTGCTCGGGATGCGGTCCTGCGCGCTCGGGCGAGTCGCCCCTCCACAGCAAACTGTTTGGCGGAGTCAAGGTCATCGGCACCCGCGGTGTTGGGGTCGGACAGCTCAACAAGCCGCGCTCGGTGGCGGTCGATGCGCAGGACAATATGTATGTCGTGGACATGACCGGTCGGGTCCAAAAATTTTCGTCCAACGGTGTTTTCCTTTTGTCGTGGCAAATGCCGCAGACTGATCTTGGCAAACCCAAGGGCATGTGCCGCGACCGGGAGGGAAATATTGTCGTGCTCGAGCCGCATTATTCCCGGGTCAATCATTACTCGCCCGCCGGCGTACTCGTGGAGCAATGGGGCCAGCGCGGAACCAACAACGGCCAGCTTTCAGTTCCGCGCGCGATCGCTGTCGACTCGAAAAACGAAGTGTTCATCACCGAGTACCAGGAAGAGGAACGACTGCAAAAGTTTGCGTTCGCGGCATCGGGCATCTCGGCGCCCGCGAACTCCAGCCCGCCCAGGTGGGTCGCGAGCATCGGCAAAGGTGGCACCGGCCCGGGCGAGTTCAACCGGCCCGAGGGGATGTGTGTGGACAGCCAGGATCGAGTGTACGTCGCCGATTCCTGCAATCACCGGATCCAGGTTTTTTCGAGCGACGGCAAACTGCTCCGCGTCTACGGCAAGCCGGGCAAAGGCCTGGGTGAACTCAGCTATCCTTACGACATTTGCGTCGATGGGAACGGGCGGCAATACGTCTGCGAGTTCGGCAACAGCCGCATCCAGGTTTTCGATGGCAATGACCGTCCCATCGAAATCCTCGGCCGCCGCGGCTCCGAACCCGGCTACTTCAGCAACCCCTGGGGTGTCGCGCTCGACTCGGCCGGCAACCTCTACGTCGCGGACTCGCAGAACCATCGCGTGCAGAAGCTGTTAAGCAAATCCGAAACCCGAAGGCCGAAATCCGACGGAAACCCGAAGGCCGAAATCCGAAAAACCGAGGCTGGCCGCGAAAAGGCGCACGAGGCACGAATACAAAGCTCCGCTTTTGCGCTCTTGGGGTGTCTTGGCTCTGAGGTTCCTGCGTCCGACCTTCGGACTTCGGATTTCGGACGTCTTTCGGCTTTCGGATTTCGGCTTTCGGATTTCACTCCTCCCGCCTTCGCGAACCGATGAACATCCAGCTCACTCACCCCTACTATCTGCTGGCGCTGATCCCGGCGCTGGCGTGGGTGATTTGGTTTGCGTGGAAGAGCGACGTGCAAGTCAGTGCCTGGCGCCGGTGGCTGGCGGTGTGCATCCGCACGGCCGTGCTGTTGCTGATCTTCCTGGCCATCGCCGGCCTCCAATGGCTGCTGCCCATCGAGGGCATGAACCTTTTCTTCGTGCTCGATCGCTCGGACAGCATTCCCTCCGCGCAGCAGGAAGCCGCCCGCGATTACATCAACAAAGCGGCCAAACAGATGAAGCTGGTGGACCGGGCCGGCGTGATTGTTTTCGGCAGCGAGGCGAGCATTGAAAACACGCCTAACTCCGCTATCGACCTGCAAAAGATCCAGGCGGTGGTCGGAACCGAACGCACGGATTTGGCGGCGGCGATCCGGCTTGGCACCGCTGCTTTTCCCGAAACCGGGCAGAAACGCCTGGTCCTGCTGACGGACGGCAACGAAAACGTTGGCGACGCGATGAGCGCCGTCCTTACCGCCAAGCCGCTCGGAGTCACCGTCGATGTTCTCCCGATGGGCGTATCGCGGGCGAATGACGTTGCCGTCCAGAAATTGCAGATCCCGCCCCGGCTGAAAAGAGGCCAATCCTTTGAAGTAAAAATCTTTCTTCAAACTGAGCTGGCCCAGGCTGCGACCGTCCGGCTCTACCGCAATGAACAGTACCTCGGCGAACAAAAAGTCGATCTCGCCGCCGGAAAGAACCTTTTTACTTTTCCGCAGACTTTGGCCGAGCCCGGCTTCTACACCTACGATGTCCGCGTCGACGCCCCAGCCGATCCGCTGCCGCAGAATAACCGGGCGACGGGTTTCGCCAACGTGGTTGGCGAACCGAGAATCCTGATCGTTTCGGCCGACCCGGAACAGGACCAGGCATTGGCGGCGGCCCTGCAGACCTCACGCCTCCTGATCAAGCTTGTCGGAGTCAAGGAATTCCCCGGCACACTGGCCGAAATGCAAAGCTACGATGCCATCTTCATCAGCAACCTGGCCGCGGGCGACCTCGGCACCGACCGCCAGAAACTGCTCGAGAGCGCCGTGCGGGATTTTGGTGTCGGCCTGGTTTGCGTCGGCGGTGACCAGGCCTACGCGGCGGGTGGCTACCGCGGCACGCCGCTGGAATCGACTTTGCCGGTCAATATGGAACTGGACAGCAAGAAGGTGCTGCCCAGCGGGGCCGTCGTGCTCATCATGCACGGCATGGAGTTCAATAACGGCAACCAGGTCGCCCGCGACTGCGCGCAAGGCGTCCTCGCCGCTTTGGGACCCATGGACGAAATGGGGGTGTTGCTGTGGGACGGCGATGAGCACTGGCTGTTTCCGCTGCAGAAGGTCGGGAGGAAGAACGACCTCGCCCGCCAGATCGCCGGCATGAACCAGGGCGACCTCGGCAGCTTCCAGGCGATTATCGAGATGGCTCATGATTCGCTCAAAAAATCCACCGCCAACCTCAAGCACATCATCGTTTTCAGCGATGGCGACCCGGGCGCCCCCAGCGATGCGACGATGAAGGCGATTGTCGGGGATCACATCACCGTCAGCACGGTCCTCATCTCGGGCCACGCCGGTCCTGACACCATGATCTGGATGGCGGACCAGGGCCGAGGCCGGTTCTACAATGTGCTTTCCCCAAACGATCTTCCCCAGATCTTCATCAAAGAGACCGCTGTCATTCTCAAGTCGGCGATTTATGAAGACCCCTTCAAACCTCAGGTGCGGGCGATGACAGAAGTCGTGCGCGGCATCGGCGCGAACGAGTATCCCTCGCTGCTCGGCTATGTCGCCACTACCCCGAAGCCGCGCGCCGAGACCCCACTCTACACCGATAAAGGCGATCCGCTCCTCGCGCATTGGCAATACGGCCTCGGCCGCGCCGTCGCGTTTACTTCCGACGCCAAATTCAAATGGGCCAGGCTTTGGCTTAACTGGGAAAAGTACCGCCAGTTCTGGACCCAAATCGGCCAATGGAGCTTGCGGCGGCTGGACACCGCCGATTTCAACACCGAGGTGTCCGTCGAAAAAGGCGAGGGCGTGATCAACCTGGAGGCGCTGGACGCCGAAGGCAATTACCGGAATTTCCTGAACCTGCAGGCGTTGGTCGTTAGCCCCAAGGGCGAGCGCCAGGCGGTCCGTCTGGAGCAAACCGGCCCGGGCCACTACGAGACGCGCTTCCCCACCAAAGAGGTCGGCGTGTACTCGCTGCACTTGCTCGACATCAAAGACGGCCAGGTGCGGAGCTCGCAGTTCCTCGGCGCCAGCGTCAATTATTCGCCCGAGTTCATCGCCGCCGAGCCCAATGCCAACCTGCTCCGCCGCCTGGCCGAAAGCGGCGGTGGAAAGATTTTGGATCCCGAGGTGCCGGGGCTGAACCCGTTTCTCCATGACCGCCAGAAAACTTTCCAGCCCCGCGATCTCTGGGAGAGGTTGCTGAAATTCGCCATCCTGCTCTTCACGCTGGATGTCGCCGTCCGGCGTATCCAGCTCGACCGCGACGAACTGCGCCGCGCCGCGCGGGCCGTCCGGCGCAAATTGTTTTTCTGGGAAACCGTGCCCCGAACACCTGAGGCCGAGGAGTCGTTAGCCGCTCTGCTCGCCCGCCGGGAACAAGTGCGTTCGACCAGAACCGCGCCGAGCGTTCAGCCTCGCCCCGAGCTGTTCCAGCCCCGGCAGGCCCCGGCGGAGCCGTTGCCGGGACAACCGGTCGATGCTCCTCTTCGCCAGCCGCCGCCGATCGTGGAAGCGCCTCCCGAAGAACCCGAGGAACCGGCTCAATCCACCACCACCAGCCGCCTCCTTGACGCCAAACGCCGCGCCCAAAAACGCCGACGGTGAGGAGCCCGCTGGCGGACACGCTCTGGGGCGGGCGATGGAGATCCGAAGTCCGAGATCCGAAATCCGAATGAAATCCGAAATCCGAAGGCCGAAGAAGCCCCAACAAGACTACAGGTGGCTACAGGTTTGTTGAAACAGCGCTAGCGCGCTTCCTGGCCCGCGCAGGGGTCAGAATTCGGATTTCTGCCTTCGGATTTCTTTCGGATTTCGGGTTTCGGGCTTCGGATTTCCCCTCGTTTCCCCATTTCACCCATTCATCCCAGCAGCCGGCTTAATCCCCACCCTCGCCGCTCCAACAAACACCGCTCCGGCTTCCACCACCAACTGGCCGGCGGTGACATTCCCGAACATCCGCGCGGTCGAGTTCAAAACCACCTTCCCGGTCGCGTTTATGTTGGCCACCAGTTCCCCGCCGATTTCCGCGCCTCCAACGGCGATTGGCTCCGGCCACCGGAAATGCTGGCTCGCGGGAATGACCAGTCGGCCGGCGGTGAAAGACCCTTTGATGTTCGCGGTCGAATGAAGTTCAAGGCTTCCCCGGGCCGCAATTTTCCCGATCACACGGCCTTTAACGACCGCTTCCGCGGCCAGTGAATCCGTGTTGAGCAGGTAGCCCTTCTCCTCGACCACAAGCCACCCGTAGGTACGAAAATTCTTGGAGACGGTTCCTGTAATTCGGTAGTCCCCCAGATCCACATAGGCGCTGCAGCGCTTGCACATCGTGGAGGCGGCCACCTTCGGCACCTCCAGCTCGGTTCCGCATTGGAAGCAACGGACATGACGTTGGTCAACGAGGATTTTGGCTGGCTTGGCCGCCGGTTTGAGGGCCTCCTCGATCCGAAAGTGCTGGTGGCAGTTCTTGCAGATCGTGGAGTAGGCATCGCGCGGTTCCGGCTGGCTGTAGCCACACCGTGGACAGGCGACGGGGACCAGGTTTTTTTTGGGCGGCGGCATCAGCCGGCTCGAGCGGGCGCGTCAGGCGCTCCGCTCGCTCTCACCCACGTGCAGTAGAACGCTCCGCGCATCAATGTGCGCCCCCGGAAGGCCCGTGAACGACAGCGCCGGCCGGGCACGACGGTTGGAATCCCGCAGCCGGTTTACAGGGCGGGCGACTTTGTGTACGCGGCTGGCTTGACTGGTTCCCGGGCCGGCTCTTTGTGCGGCGGCGTAGCGGTTGGCGTCAGCTTGTTGGGGTTGACTTCGCTCTTGCCGACAAACGTGACTCCTTCCTCGATCACCAATTTGGCCGCCTCGATGTCCCCGAACAGCTCCGTCTTGGCTTTCAGGTCGATCTTGTCCTTCGCAATGATGTTGCCGTTGATCTTGCCGCGCACCACGACCGACCCGACATCGATCGTGCCCTTGATGTTCGCGTTATCTCCCAGATTCAAAACGCCCTCGGAGTTGATGTCGCCCTCGAGTTTGCCGTCGAAGGTAAGTTCACCCGTGAACTTGAGCGTGCCTTTGACCTCGACTTCGGAGTTGAGGATATTCTTGGCGCCATTCGTAGCTGGTGTATTCATTGTTATGACTCTCTAATGATTCTGGTGCGAACTCAAGCTTTCAGGCCCTGCCTAAAGAGTCAATGCTCGACCGCTCGCCCCAGGATTTTCCTGGGACCAAACCGCTCGCGGGGAGCCGCTCAGAATCCCGGGATCTCCCCCCAAAGGGGCTCGAGATCACGATCCGCCAGCGCCTGCCGCTTCATCTCATCTTTGTCAGTCATCGCCAGCGCGCGCTTCAGCCAGATGCGAGCCGGACCCAGCCGCCCCAATTGGCAGGCGTAGCAGGCCAGGTTGTAGGGGACAATCGGTTCGCGCGGGAATTTCTGAACCACGGGAAGCAACGCATCCCAGGCCTGCTGCACAGACCCGCCCGGAGCGCGGCGCAACGCGTAAGCCTGGTGCAGCCATCCCGACGGTCGATCCGGCGCGGCATGAATCAACCAGCGCGCGACCTGCAGACCCTCCGCCCATTTTTCCAGCTCGGCGCAAACCAGCCACCGTACCTCCAGCACATCCGGATGCTGCGACTGGCTCGGGCTGATCTGCGCCAGCTCAGCTTCTGCCTCGGCGGCATTTCTCAACCCGAGCCAGCCGAGCGCCCCCGAGAGATACCAGGTGTCTGGAGGTTCAAGCGGCGCCATATCGATCATCCACGATTACCGGCAACCAATTGCAGCTCCCGGTGGATTCGAGCCCAGTGCGTGCCGTGCCAGAACAGCTTGCCGCAACGACCGCACAGGAAATACTCGTCGCGCCAGCGGTATGTCCGCGGCGGGATCCGGTCGCGTAAAGTCTCCTTGTCGGCGCGGGCCAGCTCGCCCCCGCACGCCATGCACCGGCGCTCTCGCAGCTCCAGGCCGAATTCCTGGAACACCAGCCCGAGCTGCTCGGCGATGCTCAAGGTCGGCGGCAGCCAGTAAGCCGGGATCACTCGGTCCCGAATCACCCGTCGCTCCATCAGCATGCTGTCGGTCGTCAGGATCGCCGCGCCAAGTTCCCGAGCGCTCTCGATCAGCACCCCATCCTCGATGCCGTCCTGCCACCGGGCATCATACCCGGCAGCCCGCAGCCACCGCGCCAGCCCGCCCAGACCCGCATCGCAGAAAAAGCACGTCGCGGACGCCGCCGGCAACCGCTTTTGAAACGCCGGGCGGGAAGCCAGCGCCCTCTCTACCTGGGTCAAAGCATCCGCCGGCGTCATTCGTTGTTCGACACTGAGCCGTCGGGCCTTTTCCACGAGCCAGCCCACGCCCCTCCCCAGCCTCCGCGTATGCACCAACTGCAGCAGCCAGCGAAAACGCGTCTCGTAGGCTTTCTGAATCCGGCCCATGCCAGCCACTCTAATCCCTGCATCCCCAATCGGAAATCTGAAATACACCCCCTCTCGGCGCGCGGACTTCAGTCCGCAGCAACACCACTCAATCGACGGCTTGAATATTCCAGACGCAACGGGCGGCGGAGGACGTTGCTGCGGACTGAAGTCCGCGCGCCGACAGTCTCGCGGCAGCAGTTCTCATTATGGGATTGTGGCGCGGGCGTCTCGCCCGCGGGTTCCTGGGGCGTCCCCGCCCCTTTTAGCCTCGGCCGGCGGGACGCCGACCGAACTCGCGGGCGAGACGCCCGCGCCACGCCAAAGTGAGAATTGCTGGACTCGCGGCGGTTGACTTGCCATCACACCACGCCACAATGCGCCGATGAAGTTTCGGCCGGACCTTTGTTTGCTGGTGCTTGCGTTACCCTGCGCCCTCCCGGCCGCCGATTGGCCGCAATGGCGCGGCCCAAATCGCGACGGCGTCTCCCCGGAAACCATCAGCACCAACTGGGGCGTGGACGGCCCGAAGGTGCTCTGGCGGGCCTCGGTCGGCACGGGCTTCTCCTCTGTCTCCGTCAGCAACGGCCGGGCTTACACGCTGGGTAACACCAACAACGAGGACACCGCCTGGTGTTTCGACGCCAAAACGGGCAAACAAATATGGAAATTTACGTACGCCTCACGGCTCGACCCGCAATGGTACGAAGGCGGCCCGGGTTCGACCCCAACTGTCGATGGGGACCGGGTTTACACGATTAGCAAGTGGGGCGATGTCTGTTGCCTGGATGCCCGGAAGGGAAAGGTGATCTGGCGGCGCGATCTCCGACAGGATGGCCTGAAACCAAACCGCTGGGGCTTCGAAGGCTCGCCGCTGATTTGGCGTGACCTGGTCATTCTGAACGCCGGGGCGGCTGGCACGGCACTAGACCGCAACACCGGGCGCCCGGCCTGGTGCAACGGCACCAACGCCGCCGGTTACGCCAGCCCGACATTATTCGTCCAAAACGGCAAAGAAACCATCCTGGTGTTCGCCGCCAAGCACCTCGTCGCACTCGACCCCCGCACCGGCCATGAGCTCTGGCGGCAGTTCTGGGAAACCGGCTGGGACACGAACATCACCGACCCTCTTCTTTGGGGCAACCGCATACTCATTTCGAGCTTCACCCGGGGCTGCGCCCTGCTCTCGCTCAACGACGGCAAACCCGAGGTTATCTACGACAAAAAAGTTCTGCACAACCACCTCAGCCCGGGCATTTTGATCGGCGATTATCTCTACGCCTTCAACGGCGAAGCCAAGACGGACACCGATTTCCGTTGCCTGCACCTGCCGAGCGGAGACGTGAAATGGACGCGCAAGGACCCCATCTTCGGCTCGCTTATCAAAGCGGGGGATTGTTTGCTCATCCTCTCGGCCAAAGGCGAACTGATCGCAGCGGAACCTTCTCCCGAGGGCCTAAAGGTGGTCGCTCGCGCCCAGGTCCTCAGCAGCACCTGCTGGACTCCCCCTGCGCTCGCCGGCGGCCTCCTCTACATTCGCAACGCCAAAGGCGAACTGCGGTGCCTGGACCTCAGGCCATCGAAAGGCTGAAACCCTTGTTTTTCAGCGGCGCGGCGCGGCAGCCCACCTTCCACGCCGCCACACCAATTCCGGTCGCACCGCTGTTTCCCCACGCCGCGCCGCTCAAAAACAAAGAAGGGGACTGGGGGGAGACCTCCCAGCTACCAACATTACTGCCTCCGTAGGCCGCGTTCTCAACGAACGCACTGGAACGCGCTCCGCCTGCGCGGTTGTTCCTCACCCGGCGACAACTTCATCCTCATCCGCAGCTCTCTCACCGCCGTCGAACCCATTTTCCGCCGCTGCCTCCGGCGTCCCCGGTGGGTTTCCTCGTTTTTGCACCCGCTCGTACGGAGCGCTGCACGCACATCGTGAGTAAGACCCGTTGTTAGCAAGTTCCGGAGCGCTAGAGGGGTTTAGCGAACACCATAGCCGCCACCACAATGATACGCTGAGGGTTTTGCGCTTTTTCGCGCCTTTTCGCGGCTATGAGGCAAATGAAACCGGGCTAGAGGAGTTGCGCTTAAGCCCAAAGCACGCCAGCGGCAGACCAAGAGCCGGCGGCTTACTGGAGGAGTTGCGCGCGGTACAAGGTGCTGACGGCTTCCGCTGGAGGAGTGTCCGTGAAGGTAATTCTCCCGCCGGGATTCGTGAGAGTCGTCAGGGGCAGCCAATTGGCACCGTCGACCTGCCGCTCGATAATGTAGCGGCCACCGGGCTGTCCTATCAGTTCCCAGGTAAAGACGCCGTCCGTTCCCTGTGTCACAAAGCGGAGCAGACCGCGGCGGTACTCGGGCAGACCGTATTGCAGACTGAAGCTTTGCAGCCCGTTGAGGAATCCGTCGGTGGGAGCCGGCCAGGTTCCGCCGGCAGTTACGATCGGAAGGACAGCCGAGGCGCCCAGGCGCCCCCCCATCGCGCGCACTTCCTCGAAGCTTGCCCCCTGCGTGGCCTCCCAGGCCCGCACCTGGGCATACACCTGTGTTCCCGCAGGGATTTGCGGCAGCGTCACCAGCTTCATATCGAAGAACCCGGCGCTGAAGCCGGACAGGAACGGCAGCGGCTCCGCTGCCGCCCGCAGCGATTCCGGCGTGCTTCCGATATAGAGGCGTGCCTGGAAAGAGGGTCCGGAGAGCGGAGTGACACCGTCCGTATCGAAGACAGGAGCATCTGCCGGAGCCTCGAGAATGAATCGGCGGTTCGCAAAATAAACTTGCCCACCGCCTGTCGCAGGCGGCGCCAGGTTTAGCTGGGAAGGCAGGCTGGTGACGCTCTCCGCATGGTTAAACACCTTAACGGTGTAGGTCCCGCAGTTGGACGTGTCGAATTGAGGGATGACCAGGTGCCGGGCGTGCATCGCGGCGGGGTCGAGCTCGTGCTCCAGGCGCAGCAGTCCGCTCGTGCTGCCCGCGGCGACTGCGAGCGTGCCCTTGTCGAGATCGAGCGCGAGGATCTGATGCGTGCCGGCGTTGGCGATGTACAGCGTGCGCCCGATCCGCGCGAGGTCCCAAGGCGAGGCGAGCGCGCCGTTGTCACGGCCGATGACGCCGGTGCCTGCGATCACCTTTTGCTGCTTGGTCTTGCGATCGATCGCCCGGACCACGTGATTTTCCGTGTCCGCGACGTAGAGCGTGGCGCCGTCGAC